>JBEBRC010000006.1:0-40469 GCA_040395055.1 Steroidobacter denitrificans | reverse complement strand
ATCCGGTGCGCACGCTTCGCATGCGCTATGACGCGTGGGTGAAGTCCGGCTCGCCACGATTGGCGCCGCCGCCGCCGACGTTGTATCAGCCGAAGACTTAATCCCGGGCGGTCTCGCTTTAGCCGTCGACACTCAGTGCTCTGGTCAGTCTATATCGTATATTACATAATATACATTATGCGCAATTGAGTATGCAGTACCTGCGCCGCACTTGGCACCGATTCTGGCGCTCTTGTTTGCCGCTCCCCATGCATCGGCCCTTTGCCGCTTAAGGCGGCTTGTCGGCGGCCGATATGACCTCCGATATGTTGGAACCACTGCGGGGCTTCGCCAACTGCGGGGCAAAATACCTGGCAGACCTTACCTACAGCGCCGAGCGGACAGCGAGGCGATGGATTCGCCAAGGGTTTGCGCCTCGATGGGCCATACGTTGGCTTGAGTTAAAACTGCAAGGAGAACTCCAGCACATCAGGCCAGAATGGGACGGCTGGACGCTCCGAACCGATGGACGGCTGCATAGCCCAGATGGTGCGTATGGCCTGAATATGCAGCTTTTGCGCGAACTACAGCGCCAGTAGCACCGAACTTCGATCCATCCCCAACCGGCCCGAAGCGCGACCCAGTTAGATACCTCCCGGCGCCGATGGTCTGCTAGGAGCGAGACAGCGGCAGCTGGCTTGTCTATCTTCCAGCGGCTCTGGAGCGAAGCCATCGGCCAGGGCTGTGGCCTCCGTCATGGCATTAATTTACCATTTTAGGTAAAAAGGGTATTATTCCCCCACTAAGATGATGGAGTGATGCCATGACCCTGCCGCTGAGACTCGATGCGATCGAAGATCTGCCTCACACGGCTGCTTCCGACGTGAAAAAGCTCGGTTGGCGTGGCGTCATGAAAACCATTGGCCGTAGGGGCAAGGTGGTGGTTACCAACCATAGTGAACCCGAGGCGGTCATCCTTTCAGTGCAGGAATACGACGCTATCATGCGTGCACTGCGCGACGCAGACTCGAGGAACGAGTCGGTGCTGGATGTGCTTCGCGAACGCTTCGATGAGCGTTTGGCGTCATTGCAGGCTGTCGACGCTGGCGAGCGCCTGCGGGCGGTGATTCGAGGGCCTGCCAGGCTCGACGGTAAGGTAAAGGCTGGCGCGAGTCATTGATGGCGCGGCCTGTTCTCTACGTTCTCGCCGGTGTCAACGGCGCGGGCAAGAGTTCCGTCGGTGGATATCTGCTGGAGCAGTCGGGATTGACTTGGTTCAATCCCGACACGTTTGCACGTGAGTTCATGGCCGAAACCGGTTGCGACCAGAGCGAAGCCAATGCTGCTGCATGGCAGGAAGGCATGCGACGCCTGGATGATGCCGTCGCTCAGCGCACCCACTACGCCTTCGAAACCACTCTGGGCGGCCGTACCGTTGCGGCCAAGATCAAGGCCGCGACCGCAACGCATGATGTGCTGGTGTGGTTTTGTGGCCTGTCATCACCCGAACAGCATATCGCTCGCGTCCAGGCTCGCGTGGCTGCGGGCGGGCACGACATTCCGGGGGCCAAGATTCGGGAGCGCTATCCAGCTGCGCTGGAAAACCTGATTGCACTCATACCGTATCTTGCACACCTGCAGGTGTACGACAACAGTGCCGAAGTTGAGCCGGGTACATCTATCCCAGATCCGATTCTGGTCGCTGAGATGAACGCCGGCAGGCTCATCTTTCCTCAACCGGATGACGTCCTTGTGCTGGAGCGTGTGCCTGGCTGGGCGAAGCCACTGCTTGAAGCTGCATTCTCATACAGCGCTTGAGCTGTGCGCTTTTGCAGGGCTGGCTCATTATCCTCGTGGCGTAGAACTTCATTGACGCGGTAACTTCCTTGTTCCTGCGGCGGTCGCAACTCTTTCGCTCCTATGACGCTGGCCGGATGACCTCCCCCGCCACGACGACATGCGTGATCCGGGTGCCGTTCCAGTGGTAGTACAGATGCTCGCTCTGCCGTGCGGCCCCGATGCGATCGGGATAGAACACGGCGATGCAGCGCCCGCCCGAACGGCGCACGCTGTCATAGATGATCCCGTCGCTGCCTGCATCCCTGAGCTCCACGGCAGCGCCCTGGCTGGCGGCGTAACTGTCAGGATCGTGCAGTTCCGGCCACCCTCCTCTGATGTCATGGAACACGCCGCGGACGTCGGCGAGGTAGCAGCGCATTTCCAATGCGCACGGTGGTTCATTCGTGCAGGCGAGGAAGCGTTCACGGTGATACGCGGTTTCAGCTACGGCTGTATCGCGCTCGTGCGCCGCGTAGTACACGCCGTACCATCCTGGCGTAAACCGCGAACCTGTGGGATTGAGGTGTGTGAAGGCGGCCATGACCGGTGTGGTCCCGGGGCCGCAGAGGCGCCGTCCCGGAGGAACCATGCGTATCTGGCCGAGTTCCTCGCGCAGGCGCGGATTGGTCATCCCCTCCAGTTCATACAGGGCCTCCAGGTCTTCCGGGCTCGCGATGTCATCGAATATTCCGATCGGCGGAAAACGACTGGAGACGATGCGATAGGACGGCCGCCAGTCGATGCGACGGACCGGCGCAGAAATCAACTCCAGCCCCGCTGCGCATCGAGATACTGCCGCACCACGAATAGGTCGGCGACGTGACCGCCCAGCATATGTTCCAGCGCCGTGCGGCCGCCGAACAGTGGCGACGCGTTGGCCTTGTTGACCCAGGCATCCGCCTGCTCGTCATCGGGAAACAGGATGTGCAAGGCTTTGTAGATGCCCAGCAGGTAACTGATGCGCTCGAGCACATCCTGAGGGACCGATCCGGCATGGTCGCGCTTCCACCGGAAAAAGGTGGAGCGGCCGGGACTGCCCAGCAGGCGTCGTTCCTGTTCCGTATTCAGCTTCCAGCGTCGCGAGATTTGGAAAAAGGCCCTTAGTGCGGGGCCGGCCAGATTGCGCCGCGGGGGCAGCGGGATGGGTACCTCAAGATTCATGAAAAGTCCTCTTTATGACTTTTCACATATATTAGTCCCAAATGAGACTTAGTCAAGGATAGAGTACCTACCCTCCTCCCCTCGGCGCGTTTGAGATCACCGACACCGACCCACCATGCTACGGCGGTCGATCAGTCCTCTCGATCGGTCGTATTTGATCAAGTAAAGAGCGACGCTGCGGATCGACCCCCCGGGGGTGCATGCGTCGGTGCATGAGAGCGAAGGCGTCGTTGATTTTCTTTGAGCGACACTGTGTACGTGATCAACTCGCCGCTCCTGATCCGAGCGTCGATGCAAGCGTGTGTCGAAATTCATTGCTGGGCTCCACCAAGGTCCACGCACGACTAGGATGCGAAGCGGCAGCATCCGTAATGTTTTTGTCGACGTGAAGGATTTCGCGAAGTACCACTCACCAGATCGCCAGTCAGTCTCCCGCTGTGCGTGATAATGCTGTAGAAGTAACGTTATGTCAGATACACATGAACAGGAAGTCGCGGCGATGCGCGAAACATTGCAGTTTCTGATTGCCAGCGACATGGCGGCACGGCACAAGGGAATTCTGCTGGAAGCACTCACGCAGGCGCTACGCAGCAAGCAAGCTGCACAAACGCGGCTTTCGGCCGTGGAAACTGCTGCCTCGGCATGGGAGCCTGAGGAAACAAGCGTCGTTTGCGACTTTCTTCGCGACAAGGCAGCCACCAGTTGGCAGCACGCCGATGAAACGGTGATCCGATTGGCGGGTGAGTTGCAGCGCACGCGCGAGGATGTGCGAAGAAAGGCGATCGAACTCGGGCTCGGCGCCGCCGTCGACTACCGGTTGGCGAAGGCTCGGGCAACTGCCGACGCCGACTGAACGCTGACGCCTACCCCTTCCGCGCTACCCTGCTCCGCCACCCGCCACCCGCCACCCGCCACCCGCCATCCGCCACCGCTGAGCGAGCGAAGCGGAGTGCGGCTGGATGACATCACCTGGATCGTTTTCATCGTCAGTAATTGTCCATCTGACGCATAACGAGACCCGTGGGCTCAAGTCCGTCCAGGTTCGCTGCGGTACTTCGCGCAGTGAGTGTATTTGCCTACTTTCCGACGCCAGCCCCAGCGCATACAAAGTGAATGGGCCGGGTAACGTTTGTCACGTGACGCAGCCCCGACAGCACAGGGAAATGCAGCAGTGCTACAGCGTGTGATCAGTCCTTTTCAGTACGGCATTATCCGCATCGTTGACGGCGAGTCATCGCCGTAGTCTGGGAGATATCGATCATGAGCGCATCGCAGCCTGTCCCTGACAACTACACCGGCTTTGAGGCGCAACCAATAGCCGGCCAGTGGCGCAGCGGTCGATCTAAGCGCATGAACATCGATGTCGATCCCTACACCGGTAAGACCTTGGTGGAGATCCCGCTTGCGAGCGCGCAGGATGTGGAGGATGCGTATCAGGCTGCGGGCGCGGCCCAAAGCGCCTGGGCCGATGCGGCGCCCGCGCAGCGAGCCCGGGTCATGCAGGAGGCGGTACGGATATTCGACCAGCGTCGCGAAGAAATTATTCTGTGGTTGATCCGCGAAGCCGGCTCGACACGGCTGAAAGCAAACATCGAATGGCAGAGCGCGCGTGCGATCACGCTCGAAGCCGCTTCGTTCCCGTATCGGGTTGCGGGGCGCATCCTGGCTTCAGACATTGCCGACAAGGAAAACCGGGTCTATCGCCGCGCGCTGGGTGTAATCGGTGTCATCAGCCCGTGGAACTTCCCGCTGCATCTGAGCCAGCGTTCCGTGGCGCCGGCACTGGCGTTGGGTAACGCCGTGGTCGTCAAGCCAGCCAGCGCAACACCGGTGACTGGCGGACTGCTGGCGGCCAAGATCTTCGAGGAGGCCGGGCTGCCACCGGGCGTGCTCAACGTCATCGTTGGCGCAAGTAGTGAAATCGGCGATTACTTCGTCGGGCATCCCTTGTCCCGGCTCATCTCTTTTACCGGCTCGACGGCGGTCGGTAAAGGTATCGCACGGATTGCGATGAGCGGCGACCATCTCAAGCGTGTCGCGCTGGAACTCGGTGGCAACAGCCCATTCGTCGTGCTCGGGGATGCCGATGTCGAGCAGGCGGCGCGTGCTGCCGTCTTTGGCCGGTTCCTGCATCAAGGGCAGATCTGCATGAGCGTCAACCGCATCATTGCGGACGCAAAATGCCACGACGCCTTCGTCGAACGCTTCGTGCAACGGGTACGCGGCTTGAAGACCGGCGATCCGAATGACAGTGCCACCGCCATCGGGCCGATCATCGACGCCACCCAGCTACGAGGTATCGTCGACAAGATCGCTCAAGCCAAGCGTGATGGCGCCACGCAGCGGCTGGGCGGCGAACCCGTCGGGCAATTGTTGCCGCCACATGTCTTCACCGGCGTGTCCTCGGACAGCCCATTGGCTTGCGAGGAATCGTTCGGGCCGATCGTACCCATTCTGCGCGCAAAGGATGAGGCCGATGCGCTCAGACTGGCAAACGCGACCGGCTACGGCTTATCCAGCGCGGTGTTCTGCGGCGATCTGGAGCGTGGTGTGCGCTTTGCTCGCCGCATCGAGGCAGGCATGACTCATGTCAACGATATGCCGGTCAACGACGAGCCACATCTTCCGTTCGGGGGCGAAAAGAACTCCGGCATCGGACGCTTCGGCGGCGAGTGGATCATCGACGAACTCACCTCCACGCACTGGATCTCGGTGCAGCATGCGCCGCGCAGCTATCCGTTCTAGATATCGGATATCAAACAGTGCGCGGCTGCCGTTTCGCGGGCCCCCGGCCCGATGGCGCCTCGTGCCCAAAGCGCTACTTCACATGGCGCAGGCGCAGCGCGTTCGTGATGACTGACACGGACGACAGGCTCATCGCGAGCGCAGCGATCATGGGTGACAACAACAGACCGGTGAACGGATACAGCACGCCGGCTGCAATCGGTACGCCCAGCGCGTTGTACAGGAAAGCAAAGCCAAGGTTCTGTCGCATGTTACGCACCGTGGCAAGCGATATCTGGCGAGCTCGGGCGATGCCGCGCAAATCGCCCTTGACCAGTGTCACCTGGGCGCTGCTCATGGCCACGTCGGTTCCCGTGCCCATGGCGATGCCGACATCGGCCTTTGCCAGCGCAGGCGCATCGTTGATCCCGTCCCCTGCCATGCCAACGATGCGACCCTCCCGCTGCAACATCTCGACCAGCCGCAGTTTATCGGCCGGTTGAACCTCTCCATGTATCTCATCGATGTTCAGTTCCGTCGCGACTGCGCGAGCGGTGGTAAACCCGTCACCGGTCGCCATCACGACGCGTATGTCTTGCGCATGCAGCGCCTCGACCGCCTCGGGAGTGCTGGGCTTGATGGGGTCATGTACCGACAACAGTCCCAGCAATTGCTGCTCGCGCGCCAGAAACATGACGCTGCTTCCTTTCTGGCGCAGGGCTTCCGCTGCCTGCGTCAGTGCGGTAACGTCTGCCCCTTGTTGCTTCATCAATGCCGTATTGCCCAGCGCCAGTCGATGGTCCTCGACGATGCCGCGCACGCCGATGCCGGATGAAGACTCGAAATCCTGGACCTTGGCCAGCGTCAGGCCCTGGCCATGCGCGGCCTCCACGATGGCTGCGGCGAGCGGGTGTTCGCTTCCCTGATCGAGGCTGGCCGCAAGCCGCAGCACCTCGCGCTCCTGCATGTCCGGCGCCGCAATGACCTGTTCGAATGCCGGTTTGCCCTGAGTCAGGGTGCCGGTCTTGTCGACGATGATGGTGTCCAGGCGGCCGAACAGTTCGATCGCCGCAGCATCTCGAAACAAGATGCCCTGCGTGGCCGCCTTGCCGGTCGCCACCATGATCGACATCGGGGTGGCCAGGCCGAGCGCGCATGGACAGGCAATGATGAGTACTGATACGCCGTTGATCAGGCCGAGCAGCCAGCCTTGATCACCGCCCAGCAGGCCCCAGGCGAAGAACGATGCGATGGCTACTGCCACGACGCTCACCACGAAATAGCCTGCGACACGATCCGCCATGCGCTGTATGGGCGCCTTCGATCGCTGCGCCTGCGCCACCATCTGCACGATCTGCGACAGCACGGTCTGTGAGCCGACGCGCTGCGAACGCATGGTAAGACTGCCGGAAGTGTTCATGGTCGCGCCGATGAGCGCATCGCCGACGCGCTTGCTCACGGGCACCGGTTCACCGGTGAGCATCGATTCATCGACGGCGCTCGAGCCTTCGATGACGATGCCATCGACCGGGACTTTCTCGCCTGGGCGAACGCGCAACACGTCCCCGACGTGCACGTGCGTGAGCGCGATGTCGGACTCGGTGCCGTCAGGCGCGATTCGCCGGGCGGTCTTGGGCGCCAAGCCCAGCAGCGACTTGATCGCCGAGGAGGTCTGGGCACGGGCCCGCAGCTCCAGGATTTGTCCCAGCAAGGTCAAGGAGATGATCACTGCTGCCGCTTCGAAGTACACCCCGATGCGTCCGTGCGCCATGAATCGCTCCGGAAACAGCTGTGGCGCCACGGTTGCCGTCACGCTGTAGAGGAACGCGGCCGAGGTGCCAAGCCCGATGAGCGTCCACATGTTCGGGCTGCGATGGGCGATGGACAGCACGGCTCGCACGAAGAACGGCGCACCGGCCCACAGTACGATGGGCGCCGTGAGCGCGAGTTCGACCCAGGATTGGGCCGACATCGGTATCCAGCCCAAGGGATCGCCGAACATGGCCAGCACGAACACGACCGCTGTCAGTGGCAATGTCCACCAGAAGCGCCGCCGGAAATCCTCCAGTTCCGGATTGCGCTCATCCTCGCCCAGGGTCGGCATTTCCGGCTCGAGCGCCATGCCGCACTTCGGGCAGGTGCCTGGATGATCCTGGCGAATTTCAGGATCCATGGGACAGATATACATCGTCCCGGCGGGCATTGGCTGTGACGTTTCGGCAGTGTCGCTGGCGAGCAGGTATTTTTGCGGATCGGCGATGAATTTCGTGCGACAGCCGTCGCGGCAGAACACATGGCGCTGCCCTTCATGCTCGACGAAGTGCGGCGAGTCGGGCGAGACGCTCATGCCGCAAACGGGATCTTTCTGTTGCGAGGCGCTCGGCACGGCATGCGTACAGGCTCCCGCATGCTCATGCGCTTTCTCGGGCGTCGCTGCGGCTGCGGACTGTCCGTGGCAATGGCTCGTTACGAGCGGTTGATCAGGCCTGCTTTTGTCGTTCACAACGCGTACCTATGCATCGAGCATGAGAGGGTCCAAGGGGAAGCCATGGCGCCGGGCCGACTTTCACTCGAGCGGCAAGCCGCCCAAATCGTCAAGGATGGGGCACTCGGGTCGCGCGTCGCCGCGGCAATGCGTCGCAAGATTGGCGAGTGTAGCTCGCATCGCACCCAGGGCTTCGATCTTGCGATCCAGCTCGGCGATGTGTTCGAGCGCGAGGCGCTTGACCTGCTTGCTGGCCCGTCGTTGGTTGCGCCACAACCCCAGCAGGTCCTGGATTTCTTTGGTTGAAAATCCCAGTTGGCGCGCCCGGCGCACGAAACGCAGGCTGTGCAGATCGGTCATCGAGTAAAGGCGGTAGTCACCGGATGTGCGCCTGGCCTTAGGGATCAATCCAAGCGCCTCGTAGTGGCGGATCATCTTGGCGGTGACGCCAGTCAGTTGGGCCGCCTGGCCGATACGATAGCAATCCTGGCTCTTGGCAACCGCCTGCTCAGTGGGGAGTTGGGCGCGCACCTTAGGTACCTCATGGCTGTGAGCGGGACAGGATGGACCTTACCATCATAGGAAGGTCAAGCCTTGGCAGGTCTGGGCGCTGGAGGCGACGTTTCCCCCCTCCCAAGGCAAGGTACTTCGATCTTGTTCGACGGCGGGCGCAGCACGGCCGCTGAAGGCGCCTGCTGGCCCGGCGCCGACGCGCCGGCCAGCGCCGTCATTCGAGTCGGGGCGATGCCTGGCGATATCTGGGCGATGCCTGGGACAGTCCGTCGACTTTTCGTCCTGCCCGTTCCGGGCGAAGGGCGATGGGGATTGACAGCGCGGCGCTGGCGGCTGGAAGAGCGCTTGGCTCGAGCGCAATGTAAATTAATATTATTATTCAAATAGTTGAGTAATTAATATACAGTGATATCGAGAATCGATGGTGAGGTCCGGGAATAGTCGCTGGTCGCTGATCGTTCGAGGGCGACCTCAACCGACGGCGCGGCTTGTGGGCACGCATCACTGTTCAGGTTGGAGCGCCATCGGGTCATCCACGGCTTGTGGCCTGAGGACGCTTCCTTCAGCCGGAAGGTCCAAAAGTCCAGTACCTGCACTCCTGGGCCTGCTGGGGCACCGCCGGCCGGCCAAATGTCAATAAGTCAAGTCCGGTACCGCCTAATCCATGTCCAGGCCTTTGGACAGTTCGGCCTTGGTGTAGACGCGGAAGGCGATCATGGTTTCCGTGCCGAGAATGCCCTGGAGCTTGCGCATGCGGTGACTGATCACCTGCGCCAGGTCCTCGTTCTCGCGCACGCGGACCAGGGCGACCAGGTCGTACTGTCCGGCGACGGAAAAAACTTCGGCAACACCCGGCAGTTCGGCCAGCTGCTCGGCCAGCTCGTTGATGAGGCTGGTTTCGGCTTTTATCAGAACGACGGCGGTGACTCCGCTCATGAGGCGCTCCCGGATCTAGGTGATTGATTGAACATTAATTGCAAAATAATCCGCTCCTGGCGGCTTGCCTTTCGAATATGCAGGAGTATATTCCGGCTGTAGACGCTTGAGTGGTCGCAAGAAAAGCCATCGGGCGACTTCGAGCAATTTCTCAGCTTTCTCCGCCGCTGTCTGCCGTCGATAGATCTGGCCATCCCTCGCGTAACCAGCGGCTCAACGACCCCAGTTACGGGAGTGAATCGGATGAGCAGCGCCTGGGAGCATTTTTTTGCCGCCACGGCAATTCTGGCCTCGGCCGGGCCGATCAAACATCGGTTGGCGGAGGCCTATCGCCACCACCTGGCCGATGTGGATCAGGACGAACTACCCAAGGAAATACGCGACGAGTTTTCGTCTCTGTCGAATTCCTTGTCGCGCGTGACACCCTTGCGTGGCGAAACCGCCGTCCAGGCGACGGTGCGCAAGATGTCGGACACCGAAGCCGGCGGCATTGCGGTTCGTATCGTCAACATGTTCGGCACGATTTCACGCCAGCAGACCGTGCAGCGCCCGAAGCTGCGTGCCGTTGGCGAAGACTGAGCGTTGACGCCTCCGGCGGTTCGTCTCGACGTCGATCCCCAGGCACGCACCACCGGCTCAATCGAGCTTGAATTCAATCGTGTCCCAGCGGACTGTGTCCTCGTGGCGGGCCTGGCGCCGGATCGCGTCCGCAATCGAGCGCGCATTCCACTCGAGGATCTCATCCCCGAGTGCTTCCAGCTGCACCGGCAGCTTTTCCTTGACGCCGAATGCCTCGAGCACGATCACCGGCTTGTCGAGCCCCTTGGCGCAGTTGAGCTGGAAATCGATCCACTCCCGGTGCCGGGAGTACTGTCCAGCGGGTACGATGACCACTTCGGCCAGCGCGATCTGTCGGCGCAGCTCTTCCTTCATCGCCTCCGGGGCCGCTGAAGTGCGACTTTCCGGGTCGCTGCAATTGCGATAGTAGAAATTGTGCGAACTTTCCAAGTACTCGAACACCCGGTAATAGTCGTCAGATGCCTCGAATACGTGGCTGACGAACAAACGCACCGGGTTTTGCTGAGAAATACTGGCCATACACCGCTCCCCGCCGTGACAATCACGGCAGCTTTCACTGCAAAGACAGCGCATTCTAATCCAGGAACCCCGATCGAGAACCGTCCACATGCCTTGCCCGGGGCTCTGCGCCTGGATGACCGTACCTCGTCCAGCAGTGGACGAGGCCGTACTATAGAATGCCGCGCTTCGATTCGTTGAGGTGCCACGCGCGCCAGCTTCACGATGCGTTTCGTCCTGTACAACATCCGGTATGCCACGGGCACCGGACCGGCTTTTCATCTACCGGTCCCAGGTGCGGGATACCTGCGCAGCAATTCCCGCGTCCTCGAAGGCATTACGGCGTATATCAAGTCGCTGGATCCGGATCTGGTCGGCCTGATCGAGATCGACACCGGTTCGATTCGCTCCGGCCTGGTGAACCAGGCGAAACAGATCGCAGACTCGCTGGGGCACTACTCCATCTACCAGTGCAAATACGGCACCGCCTCGTTCAACCAGCTGGTTCCGATCGTGCGCAAGCAGGGGAACGCTTTTCTGGCCGCACCTCGAGTGGAAGGCGAACGTTTTCACTATTTCGAAACCGGCATCAAGCGGCTGATCATCGAGCTGGAACTGGAGGAAGTCGCGATCTTCCTGGTCCATCTGTCGCTCAAGTTCAGGCACCGCCACGACCAGTTGCGCCATCTGCACGAACTGGTGAAGCGCGCCCGTAAACCGGTCATCGTCGCCGGCGATTTCAATACCTTCTGGGGCGACCACGAAATCTTCCTGTTCATGGAAGCCTCGGGGCTCAAAAGCGCAAATCGCCTTGGCCTCCCCTCCTACCCCAGCCGAAATCCTCGCAAGGAGCTGGATTTTGTGCTGTATTCGAATCGCATCGAGATCACGAAATTCGACGTGCCCGATATTCGCTTTTCCGATCATCGGCCGTTGATCTGCGATTTCAATATCCGCCCCTCTTGAATCGGAGTCATTCATGGAATCTTCCACCGACGCCGACCGCATGCCGCGCTCCAGCACTCACTGGCAATTGCAAACGGACGCAGAAGGGCTCGCATGGCTGTCGCTGGACAAGGCCGGCGCCTCGACCAACAGCCTGTCGCGCGAGGTCATGCAAGAGCTCGACGAGCAATTGTCACGGATCGAGAGCGCCTTGCCCAAGGCGCTGGTACTCACCTCAGCCAAGCGCGGCTTCATCGCCGGCGCGGACATCAAAGAGTTCGTCGGCATCGATGACCCGCAGCAAGCCTATGAGCTGATCCGCGCCGGTCAGCAGGTGCTGGACCGGCTGGCCGGCTTGCGCTGCGTCACAGTCGCGGCCGTCAATGGCTTCGCCTTGGGCGGTGGGTTGGAAGTCGCATTGGCCTGTCGCTATCGGGTGCTGGTGGACGATGCCAGCGCCACGCTCGGTTTCCCTGAGGTCCAGCTGGGGATCCATCCGGGGTTTGGCGGCACGGTCAGGGCCGTACAACTGGCCGGCCCTGTCGCGGCGATGGACCTGATGCTCACCGGACGCTCGATCAGGCCCAGGCAAGCGCTCGAACTGGGACTGGTGGACCGCATTGCGCCCGCCACGCAGCTGGAAACGGCGGCGCGGGACCTGGCGGTGAATCCGCCGCCGATGCGTCGCGCGTCGCTCAAGAACCGGCTGCTGAACAGCGCGCTGGCACGGCCGTTCCTCGCCGGACAGATGCGCTCGCGGGTCGCCAAGCGCGTGCGGCCGCAACATTATCCCGCCCCGTATGCCCTGATCGATCTGTGGCAACGCCACGGCAGCGGCGGTCCGCAGGCCTACGAGGCTGAGGCGCGCTCGATGGCGAAATTGCTGTGCACCTCGACCTCCCGCAATCTGGTGCGGGTGTTTTTTCTCCAGGATCGCCTCAAATCGACCGGCAAGACCGGCGCCGAGCCCGTCGCGCATGTTCATGTCGTCGGCGCCGGCGTCATGGGCGGCGATATTGCAAGCTGGTGCGCCGCGCGTGGCTTGACGGTCACCCTGCAGGATCGAGCGCTTGAATACGTCGCCCCGGCGCTGGCGCGCGCACGCCAGTTCTTCGACAAGCGCTATCCGGATCCCAAGCGGCGTGAGGAAGCTTTGTCACGTCTGACAGCCGACGTAGAGGGGCACGGCGTCGCCCAGGCCGATGTGGTGATCGAGGCGATCTTCGAGAACCTGGAGGCCAAGCAAGAGTTGTATGCGCGCCTGGAGCCACAAATGAAGCCGAGCGCGGTCCTGGCGACGAATACTTCCAGTATCGTGCTGGAGCAATTGGCGGAGAAACTTGCGGCGCCGCAGCGTCTGATCGGGCTGCACTTCTTCAATCCGGTCGCGCGCATGCCACTGGTCGAGGTCATTCGTGCCGTGCACAGCGACCCCGAGGCCGTGCGCTCGGGCCTGGCCTTCGCCCGGCAGATCGACAAGCTTGCCGTTCCTTGCCGTAGCTCGCCGGGGTTTCTGGTGAACCGAGTCTTGATGCCCTATCTCAGCGAAGCCATCCGCGCGGCCGAGGAAGGGATTTCTCTGGCTCACATCGACCGTGCCGCCGAGGAATTCGGTATGCCGATGGGGCCGATCGAATTGGCGGACGTGGTCGGCCTGGATGTGGTCATGAGCGTGAGCAAGGTATTTCTGCAGCCTGGGGCAGAGTTGCCTGCTGTGCTGTCGATGCGCCACGAGATGAAGAAGTTCGGCAAAAAGACTGGCGAAGGTTTTTATGTCTGGCGCGATGGCAAACCCGTCAAACCCTCCTCCGGCGCCGCGGCGGCCCCCGCCGATCTTCAGGACCGGCTCATGTTGCCACTGATCAACGAGGCCGTTGCCGTACTGCGCGAACAGATCGTCGAGGATGAGGACCTGGTGGATGCGGGAGTGATTTTCGGCACTGGCTTTGCACCATTTCTGGGTGGCCCGCTGCAATACGTGCGCGCATGCGGCGTGGATGATCTGCTTGCCAGGCTGCAGGCGCTGCAAAATGCGCACGGAGACCGTTTTGCGGCCGATGAGGGCTGGTCGCTCTTGCGCTGATTCCGCATCGCCCTTCCTTGTGGCGTCATCCGAGCACCGGGCATTTCCCTTTCCAGGACGAGACTTCGGTGGCCGTGAGGGGAAAATGCCTGTGCTACCATCCCGCCGGTTACGTCCGTCGCATCGAGAGTATCCTGTCTGCATCGACGTAAGGGAAACCCTGATCGTATTCAGCTGTATTGGAGACACATGGAGAGCAAGCCGCTCGAACTTGGCCTGCTTCGGTCATTTTCCCCACTCGATGGACTGAAGTCAGAGAACCTGCAATCCCTGGCTCGCAGGACGAAACTGCGTGAACTCGCCTCCGGGCGTTATTTGTTCAAACAAGGCGAGACGGACAAGCACACCTACTATCTGTTCAGTGGCGTGCTGGAACTCATGCAGGACGGCCGGACGGCGATGGTCGTGCGCGGTGGCTCGCCGGAGGCGCGCAACCCGATCGGCCCATCCACGCCCAGGCGCTACAGTGCCCGGGTGGTTTCCGATCGTATCGAGTACATCGCCATCGACAGCAACATGCTCGACATGATGCTGACCTGGGACCAGACCGGCTCCTACGAAGTGAACGAATTGCGGGGCGTGGAGGACTCCGGTCCGGCCAGCGACGATTGGATGACCACGCTGCTGCAGACCAAGGCATTCCACAAGATTCCGCCCGCCAACATCCAGGCGATCTTCATGCGCATGCAGCGTATGGACGTACGAGCCGGGGAGATCATCATCAAGCAAGGTGATGAAGGCGATTATTTTTATGTCATCGTCAAGGGTGGTTGCGTGGTGACTCGCGAAACACCGCTCAACAAGGACGGCATCAGGCTGGCCGAACTCGGCATGGGCGACACCTTTGGCGAGGAAGCGCTCATTTCCGACGCCAAGCGAAACGCCAGCGTCAGCATGTCAAGCGATGGCACCTTGATGAGGCTGTCCAAGGAAGACTTCCGCACCTTGCTCAACGAGCCGATGCTCGAATGGGTGGACATGCAACAGGCCCGGGATATCGTCGCCCAGGGCGGAAAATGGCTGGATGTTCGCCTGCCTAGCGAGTTCGAGAATTTCCACATGGAAGGCGCCACCAACCTGCCGCTGTATTTCATTCGCCTGAAGCTCAAGTCGCTGGATCGCAATATTCACTATGTGGTGTGCTGCGACACCGGCCGGCGCAGCTCCGCCGGCGCCTACATCCTTTCGGAACGCGGCTTTCAGGCATCGGTGCTCAAGGGAGGATTGGGCGAAGGCAGCCTCGCGACAGATGGCAGCGACCGCCAGATTTGAGCCGGGGGCGGTACCTACATGGTGTGGGTAGGCTTGTCGCCACCCAGGGCGCCGGCCAGATAGCTTTCGATCTTGCGCTGCGTGTTGCCGCGATCCTGCTCGCTGAACTGCACGCCAATGCCGGCCGTGCGTTTGCCCTGCGCTCCCTTGGGTGTCATCCAGATCACCCGCCCGGCGACCGGAAGCTTCTCATCCTCGCCCATCAGGTTCAGCAGCATGAAAACTTCATCGCCCAGCCGATAGTTGCTGTTGGTCGGAATGAACAAGCCGCCGTTCTTCACGAACGGCATGTACGCCAGGTACAAGGCGCTCTTGTCCTTGATCGTCAGGGTCAATAGACCGGGTTTGCTGCTGGGTTGACGCATTACCATGCACAGCTCACCGACAGGCAACTACGATCTGGCTTGGTTTGGGAGAATCTGGATTCGGCCACATTGGGCTGACTCGGCTGCTTGGCATAAGTCGGAGCTTAGCTTGAGGCTGGTAATGACTGAAAGTGTACCGTTCCCAGTGAACTGCTTTGCTTCAGTAGGTCACAGCTGGAGAATTCACCCGCTTTTCTGCGAGATGGCCGTCCCTGAGGACATCCAGCAGTGCAATCAGCCAGGACCCGACGGCCAACTCGCGCTGTAACGCCGTACGCGACAGCTGCGCCCTCAGCGTCCGAAGCCGGTCCACGAGGTCATAGACATGGCTTATGTTCAACGCACGCGGCAAGCTTGGCAAGCCCGGCCTCTCATTCTCGCCCGAGCGCGAGAATGCCATCGGCTCCGAATGGGTCAATGTCCCACGCGCGACGGATGTAAGCCACTGGTCCAACCAGACGAGGCGGTCTGTCAGCCCATCCTTGGCCCATTCGACTGCAACCTGGGACACGTCACTGTGGCCCGTCAGCAGCTCACCCAGGGATTTTTGCATCTGCTGGTTCAGCGCCGTGAACTGCCCGCCCGCATAGGCCAGTGCCCGCAACGGCCCGCCACCGGCAAACTCCAGCAACGCCGGATCCACCCGTTCCTGGGTCTGCGCTTGCAGCCACGCAATCGCCGCTGCTCGCGATGGCCGTGGAATCGTCACTTTCTGGCATCGGCTGCGCAGGGTCGGCAACAGGGACGATCCGCGCGAGGTGACCAGCACCAGTAAACTGCCCGGCGAGGGTTCCTCCAGGGTCTTGAGCAGGCTGTTGCCAGCGCCTGGCGTCATTTGATGGGCGGGCTCGATCACCGCCACCTTGTAGCCTTGCCGATAGCTGGTCTTGGAGAGACGCTCCGTCGCAGCCCGCACCTGGTCGATGGAAATCTGCTGCTTGCCCTCCTCCGGCGCAACCCATAACAGGTCCGGATGCGAACCTGCCTTGAGCAAAAGACAGCTTGCACAGTGGCCGCAGTGATTCAGCTGCGATGCCGATGAAGATTCGCACAGCACCGCGCTCGCCAGCCAGGCGGCGAATGAGCGCTTGCCCAGGCCTTGCGCGCCATGCACCAACAAGGCATGTGCCAGCCTGCCGGCACTCCAGGCCGCTGCGAGCTGCGTCGCCGCTGGCGCATGCCAGGGCAGCAGGCGCGCCTCGGGACGTTGATCGATATTTGCTTCGGCCATGATTATCCGCTGCTCATTCAGGACGGCCGGCGACGCCAAAGAGGCGCATCGCGATCTGCGCCGTGATGGCTTGCGCGACGACTTGCGGCTCTTTACTGGCATTGATCACGGCGAATCTCTCCGGTTCCGCTCGTGCCCGCTCGAGATAGCCGTTGCGGACGCGTTCGAAGAACTCGCGCTGCTCGCGTTCGAAGCGATCGCTATCGCCGCGGGCGCGATTACGTACCTCGGCGCGCGCCGCGCTGATTGCCAGCGGCGCATCGAGCAGCAGGGTAAGGTCAGGCCGCAGGTCGCCTTGTACCAGGCGTTCCAGCGTCGCGATATGCTCCCGGGGGATGCCGCGTCCTGCACCTTGGTAAGCATAGCTGGCGTCGGTAAAGCGATCGCAAACGACCCAGGCGCCGCGCTCCAGCGCCGGACGTATGACGTTCTCGATATGCGTCGCACGCGCTGCGAACATGAGCAACAGTTCGCAGCTCGCCGGCATCGGTTCGTCGCTCGTTTCCAACAGCAGTTCGCGAATCCGCTCGGCACGGCGCGTGCCGCCGGGCTCGCGCGTCACCACCACCTCCAGCTGCCGCGCTGCGAGCACAGCGCGCACCGCGGCGATCTGGGTGGACTTGCCGACTCCTTCCCCGCCCTCGATCGTGATGAACTTACCGCGACTCATTGATTGCGCAGCCTGCGCAGGTATCGCCTGACCGCTTCATTGTGCTCGGCAAGGCTGGTCGAAAAATAATGGCTGCCGTCACCTTCGCCCGTGGCGACGAAGAATATCGCGCCGGAGACCTCGGGTTGTACTGCCGCATTCAACGACTCCACGCCCGGCATGGCAATTGGCGTCGGTGGCAGGCCCGCGCGCGTAGAGGTGTTGTATGGCGTGTCGCGTACCAGATCGGCACGGCGAATATTGCCATCGTAAGTCTCCAGCATGCCATAAATCACCGTCGGGTCGGTCTGCAGGCGCATCCCTCGTCGCAGCCGTTCTATGAACACGCCCGCGATCAGTGCCCGCTCGCTCTCCAATGCGGTCTCCTTTTCGATGATCGACGCCAGGATCAATGCCTCGTAGGGACTGGCAAGCGGTAGATCCGGCGCGCGCTTCTGCCACGCGGCCTGCAGCGCCAGCTGCATGCGCTGGTACGCGATCCGCAGGATTTCCAGGTCGGTGGTATTGCGGGCGAAGTGATAGGTGTCGGGGAAGAACTGTCCTTCGGGGTGCGGTTCGCTGGCGCCCAGCGCCTGCATGACCTGCTCGCCGGTGCGGTCCGCGGTCTCGATGCGGACCGCCGGATTCGCCGCCAGCGCCTTGCGAATATCGGTAAAGGTCGTGCCTTCGATAAAAGTGATAGCGTGCAGCAATACCTGGCCTGAACTCAAATGCTGCAGCAATTGCGCCGGGCTCAGGCCTGGTTGCAGCACGTATTCGCCGGCCTTCAATCCACCCGTGCTGCGCGTCAGGCGCGCCCAGGCGATCCATATCTGCGGTTGATCCAGCAGGCCGCGTTCATGCAGCGAGCTGGCCACCGCGCGCAGGCTTGCACCACGAGGCACATCGAACGTCGTGGCCTGCTCCAGGGCTGCTATTGGAGTCAGCAGCCAGTTCCTGCTCCACCAGGCAATGGCCGACACGGCAATCGCGCTGAGCGCGAACATCACGATGAGAACCCGGAACAGCCGGCGCATCAAGGCTCCAGCAAGGCGCTGATCCGACGCGCGACGGGCGCATCCGCGAAGCGTAGCGGCCCCAGCGCCCTGGCGTAGCGAATTCCCCGCACGGCATTCGTCACGAATACTTCACTGGCACGCTCCAGGTCATGCGGCCACAACGGTTCCTCGGCGAGCGTCAGGCCAAGCTGCGCGGCGGCCTTGATCACTTGCGCGCGCATGATGCCTCGTACGCCGCAGAAACGCAGATCGGGCGTCGCCAGCACGCCGTCGCGTACGATGAACACATTGCTGGCCGTACCACAGACGAGTTCCCCTTCGGTATCAAGCATCAACCCTTCCTCGATGCGCTCATCCCGCCACTCCGCCTGCGCGAGCACTTGCTCCAGGCGGTTCAGGTGCTTGATCCCTGCAAGGCGTGCGTTGCGACCCAACCGAGTATCACACCAGCGCAGTGTGATTTCACGCCGATCAGGCTGCGCCGGCGCGGCATACAGCGCCACGAAGCGCGTGGTTCGCTGCTCGGTCGCGGACTGCGGACCATCCGGGCGATATCCACGGCGACCCGAGCCGCGCGAAAGAATGATCTTGAGCACGCCGTCGCGTGCGGCGTGCGTTACTCGTTCAATATCGGCCAATACGCCGGAGTGCGGCGGCGTGTCGATGCCCAGCTGTTCGCAGCCTCGCCGCAGCCGGTCAAGATGATCTTCCAGGAAACGCACCCGGCCAGCGCGCAGCAGCGCCGTCTCAAACAGGCCATCGCCATAATGAAAGCCGCGATCGTGCGCGCACAGGGCACGAGACAGGTCATCGGGCATCTGGCCGTTGATCAGGATAATCGGGGTCATGGGCCTGCCGGTCACCTCAGGGGCCGGCCATGCCGCGGCGGCCCGTCCTCGCCTACCCTTGCCTCCCTGCCACCCTGCGCCTGCTCCCAGGCACCGCCATCCTGGCGCTCCTCCCCCAGCTGCGCCGCATTCTCCCGCATCGCCACGTTGCTGCCCAGGGCACGCAGGACGCCGCGAGCCTTGGTGCGGCTCTCTTCCAATTCACGCTGCGCAATGGAGTCGGCCACGATGCCTGCGCCAGCGCGCAACGACAGTTCCTCGCCGCATACCTGCAGCGAGCGGATGAGAATGTTCAGATCCATGCTGCCATCGCGGTTCAGATATCCCAGCGAACCGGTATAAGGACCCCGCGGCCCGCGCTCCAGTTCCGAAATGATTTCCATACAGCGCACCTTGGGACACCCGGTAATGGTGCCGCCTGGAAACACCGCCGCCAGTACCGCCCCGGGCGTCGTTCCCTGACGCAATACGCCGCGGATATTCGACACGATGTGGTGCACGTGGGTGTAGGACTCTATCGTCATGTACTCATCCACCTGCACCGTACCGGCGCGGCAGACTCTTCCCAGGTCGTTGCGCGCCAAGTCTATGAGCATGATGTGTTCGGCGCGTTCCTTGGGATGCTGGTGCAGTTCGCAAGCCAATGCCCGGTCCGCCGCGGGATCCGTGGCACGTGGCCGTGTGCCGGCGATCGGGCGCATGGAAACCTTGCCGGCGCGCACCTCGACCAGACGTTCCGGGGAGGAGCTGATGACGGCCATATCGTCGATCAAGGCAATGCCACTGAACGGGCCCGGGTTGGTCTGGCGCAGGCGCTGATACAGATGATGTGCTCGAACCCCGTGCCGCAAGGAGGCGCGCCAGCCGCGCGAGAGGTTCGCTTGATACACATCGCCGGCGACGATGTACTCGAGCGCTCGCTCCACCGCCTGTAAATACTGCTGCGGCGGGTCTTCCTCGATCTCGCCGCACAGTAGTTCCCGTGCCGCTTCCAGCGCCGGAACACGATCGATGTCCGCGGCAATGCCCGCCAGGCAGGCTTTTGCGCCCTGCTCGGCCACGATCCATGCCTTGCGCGTCGCGTGTTCATAGATCAGCGCCGCGGGTATCCGAACCGCCTGGGCAATCGGTCCCGCGACTGGAGCCTCCAGGTGCAGCCGCGGCTCGATCTGTCCGGCCAGCTCATAGCCCAGATAAAGCAGCCATCCGCCGGTGAAGGGCAGCGAGGCGCGCTCATCGATCTCGTTCCCGGGGATGTCGTCCCCGGGGATGTTGTGTCCGCGGAGGTTGTCCTTGGGGGGCTTGGGGATGGTAGCCGCGGCAGCATCTTCCGCTGGGACGTCCGCTGCATTGGCCGACTGCAGCCACCATTCGTCCAAGGTCGCAAGAAATGCACCGCCCGTGGCGGGACTTGTATCCCAAATGGCACGGGGCGCGCCGCCCGATGCCGGGCGCACGGGCCGACTCGACGAGTCGCGGGATGATGCGCCGCCAGCGGTGTCCGGTGCCGAAGCGTCCTCCAAGGTCGAAGGTCGGCCAGCGGTTGAATGACTCGAGGCCAGTTCGGGAGGAAGGGTCAGCGTCCCATCGGCGCGCAGCGTGAGGCATGCGCCAGGACAGGCAAACAGAATATCGAAACGCCCCAGCGGCTCACCCGGCGCGGCGCTTTCGAAGAGCGCCGGGTAGCGCTCGGGAAACGCCGCGTGCAATGCCAGCAGGACGGCTGGATCGATTGCGACTGGCTGGCTGATGAGCCCGGCCGTCATGGGTGACTCCGGGAATAGACAGGCGCCGGGGGAATGACGCCTGGCTACTCAGTCAAGTGCGCGGAAGATCAGGCTGCCGTTCGTACCACCAAACCCGAAGGAGTTCGACAACGCCGCACGAACCGGCAGCTTGCGCGCGGTCTGCGGTACGTAGTCCAGATCGCAGCCCTCGCTGGGATTCTCCAGATTGATGGTCGGTGGCACCACTTGGTCGCGAATCGCCAGGATGGAGAAAATCGCTTCGACGGCGCCCGCGGCGCCCAGCAGATGCCCGGTCATGGATTTGGTCGAACTGACCGCCATATTCGAGGCATGCGTGCCGAAACAACGCTTCAGTGCGATGGTCTCGGCCAGGTCACCCAGTTCCGTCGAGGTGGCATGGGCATTCACGTATTGCACCTCCTCGGGCTTCAGTTGTGCATCATTGAGCGCGTTCGCCATGGCCAAGCGCGCTCCCTCCCCGTCCTCCGGTGGTGCCGTGATGTGGTGGGCGTCGCCACTCATGCCGAAGCCGACGAGTTCGGCGTAGATCCGTGCACCACGTGCCTTGGCATGCTCGTACTCCTCGAGCAGCAGCGCACCCGCTCCGTCCGACAGGACGAAGCCATCGCGGTCGCGGTCCCAGGGACGGCTGGCGCCCTGTGGGTCATCGTTGCGTGTCGAGAGGGCCCGGGCCTGGCAGAAGCTTCCCAGTCCCAGTGGCGTGGTCGCCATCTCACCAGCGCCGGCAATCATCACGTCCGCGTCGCCATACTGGATGAGTCGCATGGCAAGACCGATTGCATGCGTCGAAGTCGTACAGGCGGTGACCGTGGCAATGTTCGGGCCGGTGAGCTTGAAATTGATCGAAACATGGCCGGAGATCATGTTGATGATGCTGCTCGGCACGAAGAACGGCGAGATCTTCTTGGGGCTACGTGCTTCGATGTATTTCTGGTAGTTCTGCTCGATGGTGTCCAGGCCGCCGATGCCGGCGCCCATCGCCACGCCAATGCGAGCGGAGTTTTCCTGTGTGACTTCGATACCGGAGTCCTTGATCGCGTCCGCCGCCGCCGCATAGCCGTAATGCATGAACGGGTCCATCTTGCGCAGCTCCTTCGGCGACAGATAGTTCTGCGCCTCGAAGCCCGTGACCGCGCCATGAAAACGCACCGGGAAGGCACTGACGTCGAAGCGCGTAATCGGCACGATGCCGCTCTTGCCCTCGAGCACACTCTGCCACGCCGAGTCGATCGTGCTGCCGACAGGTGAAACGATGCCAAGTCCTGTGATGACGACGCGCCGCTTGGACAAGCGATTACCTCAAGTAAGCGAATTGCGTAAAAATGACGGACGGTTGGTCAGCCTGCCTTCCTTGGCTGGCGCAGTGCGCGGCGGTTTACGCTCGTGGAGCGTACCCTCCGCCACGAACTCAGGTCTGGCTACGACGTTCGGTGATGTAGTCGATGGCCTGCTGAACGGTCGTGATCTTCTCAGCGTCTTCGTCAGGAATCTCCGTTTCGAATTCCTCTTCCAGCGCCATGACCAACTCGACGGTGTCGAGTGAGTCCGCACCGAGGTCGTCGACGAAGGATGCGTCATTGGTGACTTCCTCCTCCTTCACCCCCAACTGCTCGGCGACGATGGCTTTAACTTGCTGTTCGATACTGCTCATTGGTGTACAAGTCCTCTGTGAGGCTGCTGAACCCTTCGCAAAGACCGACCCCCGAATTCGTTGGGGCGGGCCGCACGCCGGGCGTATTCTAAGTTAACAGCGTGTTGCGGCCAACACTTATAAGAAGTGCGGCGCCGGACACCAGCAACGCTGGTGTCAAGCTACGCATCAAACAAACAAGTATGGACCGGTCGCGCTTCATACCGAAATCAAACCCATGGGCGGTGCCGAACTTCAACGACGCTGGGGTCGAGCTGCGCGTGTCAAGGCGGACAGCGGTACCGGACTCCATCGAAGCTGATTATCCGATCCCGCTGCTAAACCATGTACATCCCACCGTTGACATGCAAGGTCTCGCCGGTGATATAGCCGGCCTGTGGAGATGCAAGAAATGCGACGGCATGCGCGATGTCCTGTGGCATGCCCAGTCGACCTAGTGCGATCTGCTGTGTCAATTGTTGTTGCTGTTCGGCTGCGAGCGCCGCGGTCATCTCGGTGGCGATGAAACCGGGCGCCACCACATTGACCGTGATCCCACGCGAGCCGACCTCGCGCGCCAGGGACTTCGAGAAGCCGATGATACCGGCCTTGGCGGCTGCATAATTCACCTGTCCCGCATTGCCCATCACTCCGACGACCGATGCGATGCTGATGATGCGGCCGCGACGCGCCTTCATCATGCCGCGCAGTACACCCTTGGATAGGCGGAAGACCGAACTCAGATTGGTCTCGAGGATGTCGCTCCATTCCTCGTTCTTCATCCGCAACAACAAATTGTCGCGCGTAATGCCCGCGTTGTTGACCAGGATCGTCGGTGCACCCTCGGTCGCGTCGATGTCCTTGAGCACTGCCTCGATGGATTGAGGATCCGCGACATTCAACACCAGGCCACGGCCCTTGCCGTGGGGCGGGTCGAGGTCCTGAGCGGCGTTGCGGGCGCCATGCTGCGCCAGCCACTGGGTGATGCCCTGGGCACCGGCCTCGGTGGTCGCCGTGCCGATGACGGTCGCACCGCGGCGTGCCAGTTCAGCCGCGATCTCACGGCCGATGCCACGCGATGCGCCGGTCACCAGCGCGATATCCTGGCTCAGCGTTTGTTCGCTCATCCGTTATTCCCACACTGTTGCAGCGCCTGCTGCAGCGACTCTGGATCCTCGATCGCCATCATGGCGACGGCTTTGTCCCGTTCGATACGCCGGTTCAATCCGGTCAGCACGCGTCCGGGGCCGCATTCCACGATCGTCCGCACGCCTGTGTCCAGCATTGCCCGGATGGTCTGCGTCCAGCGCACCGGCTTGACCAATTGCTCGACCAATGCCACCCGGATACTGTCCGCATCGCCATGCCGGCGCACGTCCACCGTATAGATATCGTGCACCTCGGCGGCGGCGAACCCGGTCTGCTGCAATCGTTCGGCAACGCGCTGCGCCGCCGGTTCCATCAAGGCACAGTGCGAGGGCACGCTGACGGGCAGTTTGATTGCCCGCTTGGCGCCCTTGGCCTTCGCCGCCTCGATCGCGCGCTCCACGGCCGCGGCCACCCCCGCAATCACCACTTGGCCCGGCGAATTGAAATTCGCCGCCTGTACCACATCGCCCTGTGCCGCCTCGGCGCAAGCGGCTTCGACCAGTGCATCGTCGATGCCCAGGATAGCGGCCATCGCACCCTGTCCCGCCGGCACGGCGTCCTGCATGGCCGTGCCACGAAACTGAACCAATGCCACGGCTGTGCGGAAATCGAGGGCACCGGAGCACACCAGCGCGGTGTATTCGCCCAAGCTGTGGCCCGCCATGGCCTGCGGCAATTGGCCGCCGTGCTTGCGCCAGACGCGCCACGTCGCCACGCCGGCCGCCAGCATCGCCGGCTGGGTGCGCTGCGTACTGCCCAATTGGTCCTCGGGCCCATTCTGGCACAGCGCCCACAGGTCGTAGCCGAGCACCTCGGAGGCCTCTGCAAACGTTTCTCGCACCAGCGGCTCTGCGGCCGCCAGCGTAGCCAGCATTCCTACGGATTGCGATCCCTGTCCGGGAAAGACGAAAGCAAAACTCATTGCGCTCGGGCCATCCGATTAGCTGCACTTCCTAAGGGCGCGCGATTATAACGATCGATCTCTCCACCACCAGTCTTGCGTACGGAGCCATAAAAGTGTTGCGGCAAGCCCACCACCGATCGCTCCGTACAGGTGTGCATTGACAACAACTGGCATGTCGCCTGAAAGCGGCAACCCGCCCTGCCATTGTTCCCACGCCAGCTTGAGCAACAGGATCGTACTCAGAGCTAGCGCCATAGGCCTATTTTCATAGCGCCACCAGGCCACGGCACCGGCCGCCAGCGCGCCATGCAGGACACCGGAAAGACCCAGGTACCAATGCAATTGTGGCTCCCAGAACACAAGCCCGAGGTCAATCGCCGCAACACTCCCCGCCCCCACCAGCAGCCAGCCCGCCAGCGTGTAAGCGCGCGAAAAAAGTCCGGCGATCAGCCCCAAACCCACCCCGTTCAACACCAGATGCCGCAAATCGCCGTGCACCAGGTGCGCCGTCAGCAGGCGCCAGTATTCACCGGCAAGGACTGCCGGACGCTCGTAACGCAGCGCTGTACGCCAACTGTCGCCGCCCAGCGCCAACAGAACCAGTACCGCCGCCAGCAGTCCAAGCAGCCACGACACCTGTTTGCGAGAAATTACGCTGCAGGAACCGGATATGTCGTCACTCATCGTTCAGATTGCTTTGTTATGATCCGGCGCGCCGGGTAGAGCCGTCTTCGCATTATCCCTGGATTTGCCGCCAGCTGTCGCGCGGCCGCGGCCGCCCCTCGCCGGATCTGGAATTGCAGGTGCTATTCATGATGAGAAATTTCCGCAACGCCCCGCTTGCCCGCCAAGCCATAGCAACGCGCAGCGCTGGCTTCACCCTGATCGAAATCATGGTGGTGGTGGTCATCCTGGGCATCCTCGCGGCCCTGGTCGCACCCAACGTCATGCGTCGTATCGACGATGCCCAGATCGCGAAAGTGCGACAGGACCTGCAGGCCTTCGAAACCGCCCTCAACCTGTATCGAATCGATAATTTCAAGTACCCCACCACCGAGCAGGGCCTGCAGGCGCTGGTGGCCCAGCCGAACGATCCGACGGTGCGCAACTGGAAGCAAGGCGGCTACTTGAGCGGGGGCCTGCGCAAGGATCCCTGGAACAACGATTACTTGTATGTCAACCCCGGCTCACGGGGCGGCGAGTACGACCTGTATACCCTCGGTGCGGACGCCCAGGAAGGCGGTGAAGGGATCAACGCGGACCGAGGCAACTGGGCGACCGAGTAGGCCGAGGCATGAGCAGGGCATGAATGGCAGGAGGCGTCAATCGGCGGCAGCACCTTGCCCGGGCGTTCGCGCGTCGTCGATGCGCGGCGCTCGGCGCCACGCCGGCTTCACCCTGATCGAAATCCTGGTGGTGGTCGTCATCATCGGTGTCATCGTCGCCGCGGCCACCCTGTCTGTAGGGATATTGGGGCGGGATCGCGAAGCCGAGGATGAAAGCCGACGATTCTGGGCGGTGGTGCAACAGGCGCGCGAGGAGGCGGAACTGCAGGGCCTGGATGTCGCTATTTTCGTGTCCGCTACGACATATGAATTCCTGCGTTACGATCAGCGCGCCATCGACTGGATACCGATGGCGGACGACAGGCTCTACATCCGCCGTGCCCTGCCCCGGGGGCTGCGCTTCCGCTTGTGGATGGACGCCCGTGAGGCGGTGCTCAAGCCCACGCCAGCCGATCGCAGCCAGCTCGACGAGCACCAGAAATGGCCGCCGCAGATCATGCTGCTGTCCAATGGGGATGTCATGCCGTTCGAGTTGCGGGTGGAGCGCGACGCCGCCGATGCATTGTGGCGAGTGGTGGCGCTACCCGATAACGATCTGCGGGTGGAGCGTCGTGAGTCGCAGAACGAATGGATCACCCTGGCGCATACCAAACCGGCCGACGGCACAGGCTTACCTGATGCGTAGCCTTGAACCCACTGCTGGATGGATGGCTACATCCTGTGTCGCGAGCGTGGCATCGCGCCGCGGCGGTGCGCAGCCGATCACTCTTCGCTCCCGCCTGCGCGCATTTACCCTGATCGAGGTGCTGGCGGCGCTGATCATCGTTTCCCTGGGCATGCTGGGCGTAATCCAGGCCGTCGGCCAGACCGCCAGCAATACCAGCTATCTGCGCGAGAAGACTCTCGCGCACTGGGTGGCAATGAACCGGCTCACCGAGGCTCGCCTGCAACCCAACGCGCCGAAGGTCGACAAGACATCCGATGAAGTGGAAATGGCCGGATATCGCTGGCGCTGGACGATGGAGGTGACGCAGACGGCAGTGGAAAACATCCGGCGCATCGACATCAGCGTGCGCGTCGCCGATGCGAACGCGGATTCCTCTCTCGCCTCGGTCAGCGGGTTCTACGGCATGGCGATCGCGCCGGCGGGCACCACCTTGATTTCATGGCGTGGCATGAGCGAGCCCGGCGCTGGTGGTGGCGGTGAGTCGGGAGACCAGCAGTCGACGCAACAGGAGTCGACGCAAGGAGAAGGGACGCCACGCAATCGCCGCTCGCGCGAACCCGGACAGCCGGTGATACAAACGGAGTCTGCGCCAGAATGACCGGTACCTCGCCACATCCGCGCCAGCGGCAAGCAGGCTTCACCCTGCTCGAGGTCCTGATCGCCGTGGCAATTTTCGTCATCGTCGGCACATTGGCCTTGGGCGGCTACAACGAGCTGGTCAAGCAAAGCGATATCGTGGATGCCAGCGCCGCTCGTACGCGCGCCGTGCAGTCCGCGGTACAGCGCCTGACCCGGGACTTTTCCATGCTCGAGCCCCGGCCGGTGCGTGAGCCGCTTGGCGAAGCCATCGAACCGGCATTGCGCGCCGAGGCAGGCAGCGTGCAGATCGCGAATCTCACGCGCTCCGGCTGGACCAACCCGGCTGGCGTCTCGCGCTCCACCTTGCAGCGTGTGACCTATCATCTCGAGGATCAAAAGCTGCGCCGCGACTATTGGCTGGTGCTCGATCGGACCTTGAACGAGAAGCCGGTCAGCGTGGTCCTGCTCGATCGGGTGCGCGAAGTCAAACTGCGTTTCCTGGATGGCAACCGCCGCTGGCACGATCAATGGCCACCGCTTGGCTACTTGGGGCCCGATGCGTCGCGTGTGTTGCCGGCGGCGGTCGAGATCACACTGGAACTGGAAGATTGGGGTGAAATCGTGCGTCTGGTTGAGGTGGCCGGATGAGCGGCCGATCCATCGCCGGCGCGCATCGCTGCCGCTTGGCCTCGCGGCAGCGCGGTGTGGCACTGATCACGGCCGTGCTGATCGTCGCGCTGGCCACCATCCTGGCCGTGAATATCGGCTTCAAAGGCTATCTCGATCAGCGCCGCACGGCGACCACTTTCGCGCTCGACCAGAGCTTTGAAGTTGCGCTTGGCGGCGAAGCCTGGGCAGCCGACGCCTTGCGGCGCGACGGTCTGCAGAGTCGCAGGACCGACGACTTCACCGAGGAATGGGCCACCCCCATTCCGCCGGTGCCGATCGACGGGGGCGAGTTCCAAGGGCATCTGGATGACATGCAGGGGCGATTCAATCTCAACAACCTGGTGAAGCTCGATGCCGGCGTGTTTCGCGTCGACGAGGAATCGCTGGCGCGCTTTACGCGTCTGCTGCAATTGCTCGAAATCGAGGACAGGTGGGCGGCGATCATTGCGGATTGGATCGATTCGGATACCGAGCCGGGTTTTCCCAATGGCGCCGAGGATTCCGCCTACACCGGCATGACGCCCCCCTATCGCACGGCCAACATGCCCATCACCCGCGCCAGCGAACTGCTGGCGATCGCCGACTTCGGCCTGGAACGCTATAGAAAGCTGGAGCCGTTCGTGACGGCGCTGCCGGTGGGCACCAAAATCAATCTATGCACGGCCTCCCCGGAGTTGCTGGACGCGCTGATCGAGGGGCAGCTCGAGTACACCGTCGACCGCGACACCACCACTGACCTGCGCCAGCAGCGCTGCTTTCCGGACAAACGGGATTTCCAGCAACAGATGGGCGTGCTGAGCGCGGATCAGAAGCAGGCGCTGGAAGCGCTGATCGATGAACGAAGTTCGTGGTTTCGCTCGACCGTCTGGGTCACCATTGGCACTACTCAGTTCACGCTGTACAGTCTGTTGTATCGCACTGACGGTACCAATATGGTGCGCCCCATACTGAGAAGTTCAGGAACGCCCTGAATCGGCATCCGGATCTCGCGCCACTTGAATCAAATGCTCCGTGGTCATGCATCTTGAGCGATTCTGAACGCCAGCCAGCGAGCCGCTGGCTCGACCGTCTGCACCCCAGAGCCGAAAATCTTTAAACTGTACCTCCACTGTCATCCCCAGACACCCATGGGCGGGTAGGAAACTGATGCCGGAACTTCTCGTCATCCGACTGCGTACCGCGTCCGGCACCGTCCAGGACGCGGCGCAAGCCGACTGGCTCGTCATGGACCATGCCGGCGCACGCAGCGGCGAGGTGCGTTCGGGCGCCCTGAGCGAGGCGTCGTCGGCCCAAGCGCCGGGCCGCAAAGTCGTGCTCCTGGTTCCGGGCGCGGATGCCTTGCTGACGCAGCCGGTGCTGCCGCTCAAGAGCGGGGCGAAGCTGGCGCAGGTCGTGCCCTTCGCACTGGAGGAGCAGCTTGCCAGCGACGTCGAAGATCTGCATTTCGCCATCGGCAAGCCGCAAGCCGGACGCTCCGGCACCCCGGTGACGATCGTGTCGCATGCCTGCATGGAAGCCTGGCGTGCCGCCGTCGCACAAGCAGGCCTGCATGTGGATGCCTTCCATGTGGAAACCGAGGCCCTGCCTGAAACGCCTACCGGCGTGACGCTCCTGATCGATGGTCCACGGGTGTATGTGAAGCGTGCGGCGGAGCCCGGCGCGGTGCTCGAGGTCGACCCCCTGATCGAAGCCTTGCAGCTGGCGCTGGCCTCCGAGCAGGAAGCGCGCGAGCACGTCACGATCTTCGTTTCCGAGACCGACTACGAGCGTGAGCGCGAATTGCTGGAGGGACTGCGCGAGTTCACGGCCAGCCTGCAGCTGAAACTGCTGCCGGACGGGCCCTTGCCAGTGCTTGCTGCTCAAATCATGCAGGGCATGCCGGTGAACCTGCTGCAGGGACCCTATGCGGCGCGTACCACATTGAATGTGTCCTTCGCTCCCTGGCGCTATGCCGCGATACTGGCATTGGTGTTCGTGGCCACTCATCTGGGCCTGAAGTCCTGGCAGTACGTCCAATACGGCAGCGCCGACGCGCGCCTGGATGAGCAGATCTCGCAGGTGTACCAGCAACTCATGCCTGGTGCGCCGGTACCGTCCCCGCTGCAGGCGCGCAGGCAAGTGGAGTCCCGCCTGGCACAACTGCGCGGCAGCGGTTCAGCGCATGGATTGATGAATACCCTCGCCGTGCTCGGCGAGGCGCTGGCGCAGTCGCCGGATACGAATATCGAAGCGCTTTCCTATCGCGACGAAACCACCGACCTGCGCGTACTCGTACCCTCGGTGGACACGCTGGATCGTATTCGGCAGGTGGCCACCGAGCATGGCGTCAGCGCCAAGATCGAAGCGGCCAACCCACGCGAATCGAAGTTCGAGGGACGGCTGCAGTTCAAGAATCCGGGCGCTTGAGCAAGCAACGCTCATAAGGTTACGGGATATGCAAAAGCTCAAAGACTGGTTCTACTCCCTCAGCACGCGCGAACGCCTGATGGTCGGTGGCGGCAGCGTGGTGGTCGTCCTGGTCGCAATCTTCACCGTGCTGGGTCCCTTCTACGGCACCGTGAAGGAGCGTGGCGAGAAAGTCGCGCAGAAGGAAGGCGATCTGGCGTGGATGCGCAGCATCGCCGGTGAGATGCTGGCGCTGAATGCCAGTGCGCCGTCGATCGGCACACCGAGCGGGGAATCCCTGGTGGTGCTGATCGACCGTGCGGCGCGTGAATGCGGCCTCAGCTCCGCGCTCACCGGCCAGACGCCCAACGGCGAGACCGGCATTCGTGTGCGGCTGGAGTCCGCGGAGTTCGATAAATTGATGGTGTGCCTCGGCAGCCTGCAGCAGGTCCATGCCGTCAACGTCGAATCAGCGACCATCGACCGCACCGAACAACCGGGACTGGTCAACGCCAGCCTGGTCCTCACCCGCCCAGGTGGATGAGCGAGGAGCGAGGAGCCGGACTTGAGTTATGGACATGTCAAACCCAATGACCCTTACTCAAGTCGATACGCGATGCCGCGAATCCCGCAGCTGCCAAATGTCCATAACTCAAGTCCGGTACCTGTCCGCCGTCAGGCCGTGTAGTCGTTTGATATGTCCATAACTCAAGTCCGGCTCCTCCTGGGGTTGGGGGTCGCTGCTTTCCTGGTGTTGGCGGTGACGACCTTGCCTGCCAGCGTCGTGGTGCGGTGGTTTGCGCCGGAGGGGGTTCATTTCGACGGAGTGTCCGGCACGATCTGGGACGGTCGTGCCCAGGTGCTGCGCTGGAACGAGACTCAGTTGGGGCGCGTGGAATGGGATCTGCATGCCCTGCCCTTGCTGGCGGCTCGCCTCAGCGCCGATATGTCGCTCACTCGCATCGATGGCTTCGCGCGCACCCGGCTGAGCGTGATGCCGGCGCGACGCCTGCGCTTTACCGACTTGACCGCCTCCCTGCCGCTGAGCGTACTGCCTGCCAACATCCTCGCGGGCGGTTGGGCGGGAACGCTCAATTTGAAGTTCGCGCAACTCGCACTGCATGAGGGCTGGCCGGTCGCTGCCAGCGGGCATGTCGAGGTATTGCAGATCCGCGGCCCGGCCCGCAGTCCCAGGGACCTGGGAAGCTTCGAGATCATTTTTCCCCAAGATGAGCCTGACGCCGCAGGCTCGTCCTTGACTGGCGCGCTGGCCGATCTCGGCGGGCCGCTGGATGTGACAGGCAGTCTGCAGCTTCTGGCCGATCGCAGCTATGTCGTGGAAGGGCTCATTGCGACCCGAGCGGACGCCCCGGCCGATATCGGCCAGATGCTGCAATTCCTCGGCCCCGCGGATCAGCAAGGCCGGCACCCCTTCTCCATAGCCGGCAGCCTGTAGGCACGCGCATCAAAGGCCGACTTCCCGCCATTGCCTGAGCAAGGGAAAATACAGCGCCGCCCGTACCGGCTGCTGGGGACGAAACCGCTGCATCAAGCGGGCATAGCGCAGCAGTTGCCCACGATAGCGTTCGACTTCCGCATCCAGGAATTCATCCAGCCCGCCGCCCTCATGCGTACTGGTCTTGAAGTCGACCACCCAGCGCACGCCGCGCGCATCGACAAAACTGCGATCGATCACGCTTGAAACCAGTCGTCCGTCGAGCGAGCCGCTCAAGGCCAGCTCCGATTCCGCCTCCTGGATCTGCTCCCCCAGGCCCAGCAGCCAACGACCGCGCCGGTCGGTCAAGGTCTGTTCGATGGCGCGGGTCACCCGGGCCACGGCCTGCTCGCAGCGATCGGGCGGTACGCCGAGTTCGGCGAGTTCCGCGTGCAGTCGCGGCGCTGCCGAGGTGATGGCGGCGAGGTAGCGCTGCCCCGCGGGTTCGATGTCATCCAGTCCTGCGTGCACGAGGCGCTCGAGTTCGCGGTGCACGAGCGTACCCACATGGCGACTGGTGTGGGTCACCCAGTCGAAATCGGGCGCGGCGGCGTCCATGTCCGTCACCGGCATGGGCGGCAAGGGCACGGAGGGATCCGCCTCGGGCGCCTGCCAGGCCAGCGGCAAGCGACGCAGGCGTCCGCCGTTGGAGACGCTTGCCAGTTGCATCTGCTGCGGCGCGGGCGATTGCACCGCCGCCTCGAACTGCGGTCTCAACTCCGTCCACAACATGCGCAGCATCGAGCCATGGCGTGGTTCGACCAGGCGCGGTCCGGACTCGCCTTGACTCACCTGATCGGCTTTCATCTGGACTGTGCCGAGCAGATGCAAGTCGCGCTTGGCCCGGGTGGCGGCGACATACAGCAGTCGCCCACGCTCGCGATGGCTGCGCTGGCGTTCCAGCAGTTCGACCCAGCGATACATGGGGTCGGAATCGCTGCCTTGCGCCTTGAGCGGCGCGAACACGATACCGCCATGTCCCGCCACGCGGGCGGGCACGCGCGTCCAGCGCAGCAGTTCATGATCCTCATTGCGCATCCAGCGATGCAGCCCCGGCAGGATCACGGTATCGAACTCCAGGCCCTTGGCCTTGTGGATGGTCATGACCTCGACGCGCGCCAGGCTTTCGCTTCGCGGTTTGGCGAACAGACGCTCCAATTGCTGTTCCAGCCGCGCGACGTCCAGCAGATCGCCCGCGACTTCGATCTGGTCGAGTCGCTCGAAAAAAGCCTGTGCATCATCGAGATCCTGTACGCGATCCAGGCTTGCCGGCCCGCCCAGGCTGTTCCAGGTACGCTCGACCCAATCGCGCAGCGCGGTACGACCGCGTTCATCCAAGGCAGCGCGCAGGATGGGGTACACGCGCGCCAATCGCGCGCGGCCCTGTGCGGTGACGTCCGCTGCCGCGATGCCCTCCAGGATCGATGCGGCATCCATATCCAGCAGTTCGTTGATCGTATGCGTGCGGTCGGCACCCACCAGTGCGTGCAGGTCCGCCAGTTCCAGGCCGCACCACGGCGCGCGCAGTACCGCCAGCCAGGCCGTTCGGTCGCCCGGATGCACCAGCGCGCGTGTCAGCGCCATCAGGTCCTGGACCACCGGACGCTGGCCCAACTGCTCGATTTCGATCGCCTGGAACTCGATTCCCGCCGCGCTCAGTTCGCTCGCGATCAAGCCCACATGGGTACGGGCCGTCACCAGCACGGCAATCGTTCCGCGCTCATCGCGCGCCAGCGCGTCATGCACGATAGCCGTGACACGCCGGGCTTCGGCGATCGGCTCCTCATCCAGTGCCGCATGAACGTGCACGGCCCCTGCCCGCCCGTCGAGCGACTCGCCCAGGGCGGCGATGCTGGGGCTGTACTTGACGGCGCCCTGCTCGGGATCGTCCTGTGCGGACAAGACCGCCGGGAACACTCGATTGACCCAGTCGATGATCGGACGCGTCGAACGGAAGTTCGCGCTGAGCCGCAGCGCTTCCAGTTGCACGTTGCGCAGGCCTTCGCGCTGCAGTTGCAGGAACAGTCCGACTTCCGCCTGCCGGAAGCGATAGATCGATTGCATCGGGTCGCCGACACAGAACAGCGTACGTCCATCACCCGGCGTCCACCCGGCCGTGAGCCGCTCCAGCAAGTCCAGCTGTGCGAACGACGTGTCCTGGAACTCATCGATCAGCAAATGCTGGATTCGGTAGTCGAAGGCCAGCGCCAGGTCGGTCGGTTCATCCGCCGTGCCCAGCGCTCGCAGTGCACACAGTGCGCTTTCGATGTAGTCGGCCTGCCCTTGCGACTGAAACACGATCTGCAGTTCGGCTACCGCCAGCGGCAACACCGCAAGCAGCGCCTGCAGGATGCGCCACTGCTCGGGTGAATAGCGCGCGCCAGGGAGTTGACGAATGGCCGCCAACTGCGAGCACAGGCCATCGTCTTCTGCCAGATGCGCCAGCATCTGGCGCATCCGCGTCTTCATGGCCACTTCATCGGGCGGGAAGCCCTGGCGCACGGTCACCGTCTTGTAGAGCTGGCCATCCTGGCGCAGAAACACGTCCGTGACCGCCAGCCAGCCTGGCAGGCAGTCGCTGTGCGCACCCGGGGGTGCGGCGCGCTGCAGGCAGTCCTGCAACGCCTGGCGGCGCGATGGCGCCAGCCCAGGATCGCGCAACAGGTTGGCCGCCGCATAGCAGGTCAAGGCCCATATCTCGCCGCGGCGCGCTTCGAGCAATCCGGCACACAGCGTCGCCAAGTGGCGCTCGATCACGCCGGCGAGCGTACGCTCCAGCAATCCTCGCAGATCGTCCTGCGCCGCCGCGCTCACGATCGGATGCAGCCATTGGTCGCGCTTGGCCAGCAGGCCGCGCAACAACTCATCGAGCCGATCGACGCGGTTACCCAGATGCACTACCAGCGCTTCGAGGCTTTCCGCCGCCGCAGACCCCTCCCCCAACCGCTCGATCAAGCGCGAGACGGCCGCCTCGTACAGCGGCCTCGCATCCTCGGCAGGATCCAGTGCCGATCCCGTGCCCGAGAGCAGCGGCAGCCGGCGCGCCAGCATGGAATTGAGCGCATCGATGGTCTGGATGCGCAGGCGCGATGGATGCTCGGCCAACTGCCAGCCTCGCCGGGTATCGGCCTCACGCACGGCTCGCGCCAGCTCCCAGGTGGTGCGCTTGTGGTCGGCCAGCGGCGGCGGCTGAACAGCGCTCTCGATGGCCAGCAGGATGCGGTTGCGCATCTCCGCGGCGGCCTTGCGCGTGAAGGTGATGGCCATGATCTGCTCGGGCTGCTCGACGGTCGCCAGCAGGCGCAGATAGCGTTGCGTGAGCAACTCCGTCTTGCCCGAGCCGGCGGGCGCCTGCACGATGAACGAGCAATCCGGTTCCAGCGCCCGACGGCGGATGGCTGAGTCGCTAATCATCGTTGCCGAGCTCCTCCTCGAAACGGGGGTGCTCGTGCCGCCGGCACAAGGCGCCCAGGTGGCAGTAGGTACACTCCTGTGGCAGGGGATCCACCGCCGCGTCGCCGGCAACGAATCGTTCGGCCAGCTCGGTCAAGGTGGAGCGCCAATGCGGCAGCAAGGCAGTCCAGTCTTCGGGCGCACCGCCGGGCAGGCGCATGCCTTCGGGGTAGGAGCGCACACCGGCGCCGACTGCGGCGCCATCGCTCCAGCCGCGATACTCCACCGTGCCGGCAGCCAGCACCACGAACGCCAGCGCACTCAGGGACTGCTCGTGCGCCAGGGCATATAGCGGCAGCTGGGGCCGCCGCGGACGACCTGGCCAGGCATCCAGCCATTGGCGCGGCTGATGGGAATCGCCCAGCTTGTAGTCGATCAGCAATTGGCCGCCGCCCTCCAGATCGTCGATGCGATCGGGCTGCAGGGTAATCGCCAGGCCGCCGATGACATACGGCTCGGATGCCTCGGCGAAGCGCACGGCGAACGACGGGCGCTGCTTCTCCAAGGCCAGCAGGCGCAACACCAGCGCCGTGATGTTGTCGCTCTCGAGCATCGCCAGGCGGGTGCGGTAGCGCACGGCGGGTCGCAAGGCTTGTGCGACGTGGCGTTCGGCCGATGCGCGCACGCGCTCGTGCAATGCCGTCTCATCCAGCGCGACCAGTGCTTGCTGCGTGACCAGCGACTGCCAGACATCGGCCAGCACCCGGTGCAGGATAGTGCCGCGGTCCATGGGCTGCACGCCCAGGCTGACTTGGGGCAAGGCAAGCGCATGCAGGCGCAACTGCGCCTGGGCCCGAAACGGGCAACGCGACTGCAGCTCCAGGGTCATGGCGCCGCCGCGCGCGGCGCTGGACGGCAAGGCCGGCGCGTGGCGATCCAGGACCTCTTCCAGCCGTGGGCGGACGTCGAACAATGTGCGCCGCCAGGGACGCACCGCCGCCAATGGCAACGCCTCGGCCTCGGTCCAGGGCGCGAGCAACGGACTGGGTTGCAATATCGCCTCGCCCTCCTGCGCCGGCCAACTCAACACCACGCTCCTGGCGCTGTGAGTCCAGCGTTGCAGGCGTATTCTTGCCTGGCGCATGACGCCCTCGGCGGATGCTTCCGGCACCCCAGCATCGCGTTGTGCGATCAATGGCAGCAAGGGATCCGGGGTGACCGGCCCGGGCAAGGACGCGGCGTCCAGGCCGGCGACCCACAGCGCATCGAATTGCATGCCTGCCATCGTCGTCGGATCGATCACCGTCACGGCACTGACTTGCGCTTCCGGCTCGAACGGTGTGTCGCGCAGCAGTTCCTGCAGGCGCGCCAGGGCGTCACGCAGGGTGAACTGCGACGCCACCGCATCGAGCGTACCGAACTCGGCCAGCGCGGCCTGAAACTTATGCAGCGTCTGATGCTCGACGCTGCTGAGCGTCCGCTCGCCCGGCCAGCCGATCGCCTTGAGCCAGGAATGAAAGCGCTCTGCCCAATGACTGGGTCGAGTCGGCGATGTCCCCTCGCGCATCAGGGTCGCGGCGTTGCGGGCCGCCAGTTGCAAGCGCTCGCACTGTACGCCGCCCGCCCAATGCTCCAGCTCCAACCAGTCCCAGCGGTCGCGCTGGTCGTCCCGCAGCTTGCAGTCCGCCAGGGCGCGCCGATCCCTTTCGCTGTCCGCAGCGGCAAGGAATGCCGAGCGCAGCAGGCGCCCGGCCTCGGCGCTGGATCGATCGGGCAGGCTGAATTGCAGCGCCAGCATGGCCGCTTCGACCAGCGGGTAGCTCGCCAGCGGCTGCGAGGCGGCGATACTGACCGGCAGGTTATCCGGGTCGGCCGAGATGGCGCGCTGTCCAGGCGAGAACACATCTTCGAACGCGCGCTTGACGCTGCCGCGGCGAGTCTGCAGATCCGGGATGACGACGCCGATACTGAGGCTGCCACGCTCCAGTTGCGCACGCGCCCAGCGGGCGGCAAAGGTCAGTTCGGCGTCGCGATCGCGCGCCGCGAACACCTCGACCTTCGATGCCCCGGGCGGCAACTGGCCCTGCCACGGCGCCAGCGGTGCGAGCTTGCCCTGCGCCTGCCAGCGATCGAACAAGCGTTGCATCGCCGGCGGCACGATGTCGAAACCGGCCAGCGCGAGCGGCTCCGCCGGCACCAGGCCATACTCGTGCGCCCAGTGAGCGAGCCTGGATTCATCCAGTGCCTGCAGCGCCAGGCAGCGTCGTTCGAATTGTGCGCACCATCCCCACAAAGCCTGTGTTTCGGCGCTGTCCGATGCGGCGAGGCTGTCCGCTGGAATCAAATAGTCCTGCATACGCTGCCAGCTGCGGGCCGCCAGACGGGCGGCGCCGGCCGGAACCAGGAGTTGCGCCCCCGCGTCGCTGCTGGCGACGATGTCGTGCCACATGACCCGCGTCTGCGCCGTGGAGAGCAGACGCTGGCCATGCTGGCCGGGCACTGTGGCGCGATTGTCCTGCCACTGCTGCCGCAGCCAGGCGGACCAGGGCAGGATACGCGGTGTGCGCCAGACGCTCAGGCCCTGGGCTTGGGCGTCCTGCGCATGGCGCAGGCGCAAGGCGTGGGCCAGCCGCCGGCTCGCCGTCAAGACGGTGATGCCGACGTCATTGCTCATAGCCGCCTGGTTCACGGCAGTGCGCGCTCGCGCGCATGATCGATACGGAGCGGGCGGCAGGACTCGACGCTGCGGCGGCTGGCGGACTGCAACGCGGCTTCGCCTTGCGAAGCCCGGTGCCGGCGTTGTGCGCGTCCCCTCATCCGTTGTTCACGACCTTGAGATCCGGCGAGGAGCGCGACGGCATCTGGCCACCGTTGGCATAGCTGTCGAACAGTTCCTCCATGCGCCGGAAGACATCCGCCAACACTTCCGGATCCGGCAGATTCGTGATGCGAAAATGCGTCTTGTAGGGGGTATTGAAACTGGTGCCGGGCGCGATCAGCACGTGCTTGTGCTCCAGCAGGTCCATGGCGAAGCGTTGATCGTCGAATTGCGGCAATACGCCGTCCTTGACGCCGAGGAAGCCATAGATGGCGCCCATGGGCGCCTGGATCTGCAGGTACTTGCTGCGCCGTACGCCGTCCAGGATCGCCTGGCGCGACTGAAACAGCCGACCGCCGGGACGCGTCAGCTCGCGGATGCTTTGGTATCCGCCCAATGCGGTCTGTACCGCCCATTGTCCTGACACGTTGCTGCACAGGCGCAGCGAAGACAGCTTGTCGAGTGCGCTCAGGTACTCGCGAGCCGGTTCGAGTTCGCCTGAAAACACGACCCACCCGACGCGGTAGCCGCAGGCTCGATACACTTTCGACAGCCCCGACAAGGTCGCGCACAGCGTGCCCTGGATCAGGGTCGCCATGGGCGTGAATTCGGCGTCGTCGTACAGTATTTGATCGTAGATCTCGTCGCAGAAGACCACCAGATGGTGCCGTTCCGCAAGACGGGCGAGCGCTTCCAGCGTGGCGCGCGAATACACGGCGCCCGTAGGGTTGTTGGGATTGATGACCACGATCGCTCGGGTGCGGCTGGTGATCAGGGATTCGATGTGCTCCAGGTCGGGCTCGAAACCGTTCTCACGGGGACAGGCGTAATGCACCGCCCGGCCGCGATTCAGATTGACCGCGGCGGTCCACAGTGGATAGTCCGGGCTGGGGACCAGCACCTCGTCGTCGGTCGACAGCAAGGCGCGCAGCACCAGATCGATCAGCTCGCTGACGCCATTGCCCATGAAGACTTCGTCGGCGCTGACGCCGCGCACGCCGCGGCTTTGCTGCTGCATCACCACGGCTTCACGGGCCGGGAATATGCCCTTTTGATGCGAGTAGGCCTCACTGTCCTTGAGGTTCTCGATGATCGCCAGGCGCATGGTCTCCGGGGTGCGGAAGCCGAACACGCCGGGGTTGCCGATGTTGAGCGGCACGATTTCATACCCCATGCGCTCCATTTCATACGCGCGCCGCGCCAGGTCGCCGCGAATTTCATACTTTACGTTGGCAAGACTGGAGCTGGGACGAATGGTGCGCATGTCAGCGGGCTTTGCGATCAGAGTGAAGGGGGTGCCGGACTTGAGTTATTGACATATGGGGTGGGCCGCCAGGGTCGATACACCGTGCTCCGCGTTCCGGCGCGAGGCGGCCTGCGTTTCAGTATGTCAATAACTCAAGTCCGGCACCCGCAACGATAACATGGCCTCAGTACTCCATCAGCAATGAGCCGAAGCCGTCGATTTTGTCCTCGATGCCGCAGGTTCGCAGCGCCTGCCAGTAGGTGCAGGCATTGACCGCCAGCACCGGTTTGCCGAGCCAGCGTTCGGCTTCGGCAGCGACTTTGCTGAAAGGAAGGTTGGTGCCGACCTGGAGGATCAGTTCGACGCTGCTGTCATCGACTTCACGAACCGCCCGTCGCAGGCGTTCAGGGGATTCGTGCGCCATCAACAGCGGGCTATTGCATTTCAGGCCAAGCAAATTGATGACTTCGAATCCGGCATCGGTAAACCAGCGGCGCACCTGCGCATCGCCCGATGGCATATAGGGAGTGATCAGGCTGATGCGGCGAACGCCCCCATAGCGCCTGATCGCGGCCAGGCAGGCCTGCGGACCGAGAATGACATTGACGCCGGTGCGGGACTCGAAATGTGCCTGCAGCGCCCCGGCGCTCATGGAGCCTTCCCAGAATGTTTCGGCGGCCATGCCCAGCGCCAGTGCGCCGGGTGAGCAGGCCATGCAGGTATCGATTGCAGCCTCTATCGAGCCACGCACCTGGCCCAGCATGGCCTCGAATTCGCTGTCCGTCCCCACCGGCGTGTCGGGAATGGAGACACGGGTCATCTGGTTGGTCACCCCCGCGGGGCGCATGTCATCGTATTCGGGCTGGACGACCGTATTGGTCGCCAGGGTGATGGCTCCTAGTTTGAGGCGAGGCGCGAGCGCGTCGGGCATGGGTGGCATCGATCGAACGTATGAAGCGCGCAGTGTAGCCTCCGGCGAGCGATACCGTGCCATGGAGTATCGCGATCGGGCCGGTGCGGGGGCTGAGGCTGGGTTGGAGGTTGGGGGTTGGGGTTGGACTCCAGCTCGTCCGGGGCCGGCCATCCGGGATTGCCGGCGGCGTGAAGCCCTGGGCCAGGCAGCCTGGCCTCGCCTGCGGCCTGGCTTGGTCGGTCCAGGCTGGGCCGGGCCAGGCCACGCTGGACTGGGCCAGGCTGGGACTGGGCCACGCTGGGACTGGGGCGCGGCACGGGATTCTCGTATTTGACTCTCGGGCGAGGTTCCGTTAGCTTGCCCCGCCGCTGCTCATCGAG
>JBEBRC010000005.1:0-40823 GCA_040395055.1 Steroidobacter denitrificans | reverse complement strand
GCAGAGCCTGCGGAGTTTTCGAGATTGGACGGTGAGAGATTGACTACGTGTCCGTGCGCGCGAGCAAATTCCTGAGAGGGCTGGCGGTTTGCCTGGCAGCGGCGATCGTCCTGGTCGCCCTGTTGCTGGGCGCCTTCGGCTACGTGGTGGGACGCGTGCCCGAATATCGGGTGCAACTGCAGACCTGGCTGAGCGAGCGCAGCGGCCTGGACGTCCAATTCAGATCGCTCAGGGCGCGCTTGCGCACCTACGGTCCGGAGTTGATATTCGACGACGCGGTCGTGAGTACGCCGGATGGCACCCGAGTGCTTGCGACCGCCAGCCGTGGCAGCGTCGCCTTCGATTGGTGGAGTTCGCTGCGCACCAGGCGTTTGACCGCCGGACGTTTCTCGCTGCAGGGGCCGCAGATCGATCTGATCCGCACGCGCGAGGGGCGTATCCAGCTGCTGGGGCAGAATGCGTTGCCGGAGCGCAGCGAGGCGAAACCCTTTGCCATCGAGCATTTGCCGACCGGCCGCTTCCATGTGACACGGGCCATCGTGAGTTTTCGCGATGAAGCCACTGGCCGCGGACCGTGGTCCGTGTCCGGGGTGAATTTCGATCTGCGGCGCAACCCAAGCTCGATGCATCTGCAAGGCGATGCCTCCTTGCCGCCGGCGCTGGGACGCGAACTGCGCTTCAGCGCGAATATCCAGGGCGAATTGGGGGGCTCGGCCACGCTGGAGTCGGCCTTCGCCGTGGAAGGCCAGGGCCTGGAACTCGCAGGCTGGGCCGGTGTGTTGCCAGACACCTGGCCGGCAGGGGAAAGTGGTCGAGGATCGCTGCGCGTGAGCGGCGCAATGCATGGCTTGGCGTTGACGCAGCTGTCGGCCGATGTCGCGTTTACCCAGGTCGCGACGGTACTGCCGCATTGGGCCACGCCGCTGCCGATGGCCGATCCGATGCGACAGCCGCGCGCCCAGGAGCAGGCGGCAGACGAGGAGCCAAGGCAGGCAGCGCCGCTGGCAGTGGCGGCGGTTGCCGCGCCGGCGCCCCCACAGGTGCTGCGCTACGACCGGTTGGCGTTCGCGCTGCGGGCCGAGCGGATGGCGGATGCGTGGCATCTGTCGCTCACCGACCTGGATCTCGCCACCGCGAACTCGCCCTGGCATGCGGCGCGGATCGAGGCGACGTGGTCGCAGGGGACAGGGGGGGCGTTCGAGATCGACGGCCAGGCCGACCGTCTGGTGTTGCAGAATGTCTGGCCCCTGCTCGCCTACTTGCCCGAAAGCAGTCGTCTTGCTCGTTTGCGCGCCCTGGATGCCAGCGGGACGGTCGAGGACTTGACCCTTCGCTACCAGCGAACGTCGGCTGCGGCAGAGCCGTCTTATTCGATGCAGGCGCAGTTGTCCCAGCTGGCGTTCAAGCCGATCGGGCAGGCGCCGGGCCTGGCGCAGCTCAGCGGACAGTTGCGTGCAACCGAGCAGGGCGGCCACGGCATGCTGGCGGCGCCGGGTCTGCGATTCGAGCTGCCAAGGTTGTTTCGCGACCCGATCGTTCTGCAAGCGGCGGATGGCATCGTGGACTGGCAGCGCAGCGACGCGGGATGGGTCGTTACCAGCCCCGATATCCATGCTCGCAACCCGGACGGGCAGGTCGCCGGAAAGTTTGTATTCACCGTGCCGCACGATGGCAGCTCGCCGGTGCTCGATCTGACGGCGCAAGGCCAGAACCTGCAAGTCAGCGCAACGCCCAGGTACCTGCCTGCGGGACGACTCGGCGCCAAGAGCGTGGAGTGGTTCGATCGCGCCTTCGTTGCCGGGCAGGTCGAGAGCGCGCAGGTGAACTTCCAGGGGCCGATCCGGGCTTTTCCCTTCCGCCACGGCGAAGGTACCTTCCTGGCTCGAGCCCAGGTGGAGCATGCCGTCTTCGATTACCAGCCTGGCTGGACGCCGGCGCGCGATATCACGGCTGAAGTCGAATTTCGCAACCAAGGCCTGAGCGCCCGGGCGCAGTCGGCGAACGTCGCCGGCTTGCAGGTGCGCGACGCGCAGGCGCGGATCGCCGATTTGAAGGATGCGCGGGTCGTGCTGCAGGCAAGCGCGCAGGGGCCGCTGCCGGAAGGCCTGCTTTTTCTGAGGCGCAGCCCGCTCGGTCCGAAGCTGGGCGAGCGCTTCGCGCGCCTGGACGGGACCGGAGCGATCGAGGGCAGTGTGCATCTGGATTTGCCGATCAAGTCGATCGAGGAGCGGGTCATCGATGTGACTGCCCGCTTCTCGGACGCGAGCGTGTCGATGCGAGGCGTGGCTGCGCCGGTCAGCGCACTGACTGGGTTCCTGCGGGTACGCAATACGCGGGTGGCGGAGGCGGCCCTTCGTGGCCAGTGGCTGGGGGGCGAGCTGCAGCTCGACATACCGCCGCAAAGCGGTGGATCGACACTGAGCGCAAGCGGCTGGGCCGATGCCGATGAGCTGCATGGGTTGCTGGGATTGCCGCAGACCGTACGGCTCAGCGGTGCGACGCGCTGGGATGCAACGGCGACTCTCGACCAGGACGGTGGCGCTGACTCCGGCAGCAGAAGCGTGAGCCTGCACTCCGATCTGCGCGGGATGGGCATCCGCCTGCCGCAACCGTTGGGCAAGAGCGAAGCGGATGCCAGTGCGCTGCAGCTCACGTTGCAGTTCACGGGCAACGATGTGCTGCTGGCGCGCGGGGCAATGGGGACGGTGCGTTCCTTGATTCGCCTGCGACGTGCCGCCGCGGATACCGGCGGCGCCTGGGAGCTGGATCGCGGCGGGGTACGCGCCGACGGCATTGCGCCGTCGCTGCCCGATCATCGTGGCTTGCGCATCGAGGGCTCGATCGAGCGTTTCGTCCTGGACGATTGGCTGGCGTTGAAGGCAACGGGGCAGGGTCGCCCGCTGTCGGACACGCTGCAGGCAGCCAACGTGCGCGTCGGGGAGTTCCAGTTGTGGGGGTATCGATGGACCGACGTGCGCGGCCTGCTGCAGGCGACGCCCTCGGGCTGGCGTATCGATGCCAGCGGCCCGGATGCGGCAGGCCAGATCGTGATTCCGGAAAGCTTCACCGGCGCGCAGCCTTTGACCGCAGACCTGGAACGGCTGGTCCTGCGCAAGAGCGGTACAGCGGGAGGCTCATCCGATCAACCTGTCGATCCGCGGCAACTGCCCAACATGCAGTTGCACATCGCCGATCTGCAGTGGGCCGATCGTGTGATCGGCACGGTGGATCTGGACGCCACGCGCGTGCCACAGGGGATCCGCTTCAACACCACCAACAGCATGGGCGAAGCGGCGCGCGGCGAGGGGCGCGGGGAGTGGCTGGTGACTCCCGCCGGACAGCAATCGTCGATGACCGCTACGGTAACCAGCAGCAACGTGGCGCAGACGCTGCATTCTCTTGGCTACAGCGAATTCCTCGATGCCCGGCGCGGGGAAATCCATGCCGACCTGTCCTGGCCCGGTGGCTTTACCGGGAATATCCTGGCCCATGCATCGGGCGCCATCTCGGTACTGGCCGAGGCAGGCCAGCTGATCAATTTGCAGCCTGGGGCCGGGCGGGTGCTCGGCTTGTTCAGCGTCGCCGCGCTGCCGCGCCGCCTGGCGCTGGACTTCAGCGATCTGACGGACAAGGGGCTGGCCTTCGATATGGTGCATGGAGATTTCGAACTGCGTGACGGGAATGCCTATACCAACAACTTGCTGTTGCGTGGGCCGGCCGCCGAAATCGGCATCGCCGGCCGCACCGGATTGCGCACGCGCGACTATGACCAGACGGCCGTGGTCACCGGCAACCTTGGCGCGTCGCTGCCGGTTGCCGGAGTCCTGGCCGGCGGCCCGGCGATCGGGGCCGCCTTGCTCTTGTTCTCGCAAGTATTCAAGGAGCCCTTGAAAGGCATGACACGAGGCTACTATCGCATCAGCGGGCCTTGGGACGAGCCGCTGATCGAACGCGTCGATGCCGCCGATGTCAAAGCCGACCCGGCGGACGAACGCAGCGCGAAACAAAAGGCCGGGCAGGGTGCGGGATCCGAAGCGCAAGCGAATCCCGGCGCTGAAACTCCGCCCGCCACCCATCATCCCGGACACGACTGATGCCGCTTGCTGCTGTGATCCAGATGACCTCCAGCCCCGATGTCGAGGCCAATCTCGCGCTGGCGCGCGGGCTGCTGGAGCAGGCCCGGGCGCAAGGCGCGGTGCTGGCGGCACTGCCGGAGAATTTCGCCATCCTGGGGCGGCGTGAGGCCGACAAGCTAGCCGTGGCCGAGGCACCGGGTGAAGGCCCCATTCAATCCTTCCTGGGGCGCTGTGCCCGCGAGCTGGGGCTGTGGATCCTGGGGGGTACGGTCCCGGTGCGCAGCGCGCAGTCGGGCAAGGTTGCCGCGGCATCGTTGCTGTTCGACGACCAGGGCCGCTGCGCGGCTCGCTACGACAAGATCCATTTGTTCGACGTCGACATTCCGCAGCGCGAGGAGCGTTATCGCGAGTCGGCCACGGTTGCAGCGGGCGGCGGCGCAGTCGTCGTTGCCACGCCTGTCGGACGCCTGGGGCTGGCGGTGTGCTACGACGTTCGCTTTCCGGAGTTGTTCCGGCTGCTGCAGCAGCGGGGGGCCGAAGTATTCAGCCTGCCATCGGCCTTTACCGCGCCGACCGGACGGGCGCATTGGGAGCTGCTGGTACGAGCCCGCGCCGTGGAGAATCTTTGCTTCATGCTGGCGCCGGCCCAAAGCGGCCTGCATCTGAACGGGCGCGAAACCTGGGGTGATTCGATGATCGTGGATCCCTGGGGACATGTGCTGGCCCGGGTCGAGGAGGCGGGACCTGGCCTTGCAGTGGCCGAAATAGACCGCACTATGCAAGAAGAGCTACGCCAACGGTTTCCGGCATTGGCGCACCGACGCTTTCAGGTCCAATCTTCACCGCGCTGAGGCAGGACGCCGGTGCGCATGGCGGCGCCGTGAAGTAATTATTGATTAATGACTTATAGCCGTTTTCAAATGTTTTTTCGCTGCTCGTGAGCCATTTTTGTACCGGGAAGCCTGATGTCCATGAACCCCACCGCCGCTCGAAACGATCTGCCCCTGGCCGCGCCGTTCGCCGACGCGTCGCAACCGCTGGCGATCGCGCGCCAGTCGATTCTGGTGCCCTCGGGGTTGGATGAGGATCGGATCGCGGGTGTGCTGGGCACGATCATGGGCTATAGCGTGGACTATGCCGATCTCTACTTTCAGTTGAGCCGGGAGGAGTCCTGGTCGCTGGAGGACGGCATCGTCAAGGATGGCTCGTACAGCATCGAGCAGGGCGTGGGCGTGCGGGCCCTGGCGGGAGAGAAGACCGGTTTCGCCTACTCCGATGAGATCATCCTGCCGGCCTTGACCGAGGCGTCGCATGCCGCGCGCGCGATCGCCCGCAGCGGCGCCAGTACCTCGGTGCAGGCGTGGAAGTCCAGTGCCGGGCACCAGCTCTATGCACCGTTCGATCCCTTGGACGGATTGAGCGATACGGACAAGGTGAAGCTGCTGGAAAGCGTCGATGCGCTGGCGCGCCGACTGGATCCGCGCGTGACGCAGGTCATGGCGAGCTTGTCCGGCGCGTATGACATCGTCCTGGTCATGGCCAGCGATGGCACGATGGCCGCCGATGTGCGCCCGCTGGTGCGCATGAACGTTTCCGTGATCGTCGAACAGCATGGGCGGCGCGAACAAGGCTACTGCGGCAGCGGCGGGCGATATGAGTTCGCCAGGTTTCTCGAGAACGAGCGTTGGCAGGAACTGGTCCAGGAAGCGGTGCGCAGCGCGCTCGTGAACCTGGAAGCCGAGCCCGCGCCTGCCGGTACCATGACCGTCGTGCTGGGGCCGGGCTGGCCCGGCGTACTGCTGCACGAAGCCATCGGTCATGGGCTGGAGGGCGATTTCAATCGCAAGGGAACCTCAGCCTTCACCGGTAGAATCGGTGAAATGGTCGCTTCGGATCAGTGCACGGTGGTCGATGACGGCACGCTGTCCGCGCGTCGCGGCTCGCTCAATGTCGATGACGAGGGCACGCCGACGCAATGCACCACCTTGATCGAGAACGGCGTCTTGCGCGGCTATCTGCAGGACAAGCTCAATGCGCGGCTGATGGGCGTCGCGCCGACCGGCAATGGCAGGCGTGAATCGTTTGCCCACATGACCTTGCCGCGGATGACGAATACTTACATGCTTGCCGGCAAGTATGATCCGCTGGAAATCATCGGCTCGGTCAAAAAGGGCCTGTATTGCAAGAACTTCGGTGGTGGCCAGGTGGACATCACCTCCGGCAAGTTCGTGTTCTCGGCGAGTGAGGCCTACCTGATCGAGAACGGCAAACTCGGCGCCCCGGTGCGCGGGGCGACCTTGATCGGCAACGGTCCCGATGTCCTGCGGCGTGTGTCCATGGTGGGCAGCGATCTGAAGTTGGACGAGGGCGTCGGCACCTGCGGCAAGGAAGGGCAGGACGTGCCGGTCGGTGTCGGACAGCCGACGTTGCGCGTGGACGGATTGACGGTGGGTGGCACGGGAGCCGCGTAATATGTGGATTGCGCGCCCGATCTACGAACTCCTGCCTTACGCCTACATGCTCGTCGGCCTGGCGTTGCTCGGTGCGGCATGGCTGATCGAAGCGGGCCGCCTGCCCGGCGTTTTCATGCTCATAGGCTCGCTCAGTCTCATGGCCGGGCTGGTGCTGTGGCTGCGTCGACGAGATTATCGGACGCGCCAGTCGCAATACGACGCCCACTCACTGGACGATTAGGCTGCGACGTTCAGGCTGCGGCGGGACGGCCCGCATGGCAGGCGGCGTCATCTAAAGCGCCTGATTTGTCCTTGACGGCAGCGAGGTAACCCCTTCGCTGTCACTGTCGCCGCCTTGCGTGTCGTCGTGCTCGCTGCCGTGCTCATCCTCATCATCGGGATGCGGCAGCGGAACGGCGTCGTCCTCGCCATCCCCCATCGGAATGCGTGTGCGCGCCATGCGATCGTCGAAGTACATGATTTCGTGCTGGCCGATCTGCACCACGTCGCCGTCGTTCAGCATGCGACGGCGCACGCGCTTGGCTCGCACATAGATGCCGTTGGTGCTGTTCAGGTCTTCCAGCACCGAGGTATGCACCGAGGTGATGATCTGGGCGTGGTGGCGGCTGATGTACTTGCTGTCGATCTGCAGATCGTTGTCCGGTGTGCGGCCGATGATGAAGCGGCCCGGCGTCAGTTCGCGCTCGGCAATCGTCTGGCCGTTGACGCCGATCAGGATACGGCCCAGCACCAGGCGCCGCTCGGCGGGGGCATTCCCGCTGAACGCGTGCAGTCTTACCGAGCGCTCCGTATATTCGACCCATTGCAGTTCTTCGATCGCGGCGTGCACATCCTCGATGCTTACCGCGTCGCGATCCTGCGCATACGCAGCCATCATGGCGGTATCGCTCAAGGTGTTGATCAGGCGCGGGATGCCGCCGGTGTAGCGGTAAATGAGCGCGAATGCCTCGGGATCGAAAATCTGCCGGCCATTGGAGCCGGCGACTTCGAGACGGTGTTGTATGTAGGCCGAGGTGTCCGCTTTCGACAGCGGCGTCAGGTGGAAGCGTAGCCGGATGCGCTGCGCGAGCTGGATCAGCGTTGACGAGTTCAATTTGTCGTTGAGTTCGGGCTGGCCGGCGAGAATGATGCGCAGCACCTTCTCCTTCGTCGTCTCGACGCCTGACAGAAGCCGGATTTCCTCCAACACCTTGTTGGAAAGATTCTGCGCCTCATCGACGATCAGGAGTACGCGCCTGCCGTTGGCATACTGCTCGACCAGGAATTCGTTGAGCGTGGCCAGCAGCTCGGCCTTCTTCATCCGGAAAGGCTGGAAGCCGAATTGCACCAGGACGCTTTGCAAGAACTCGATCGCCGATACCTGCGTCTGATTGATCTGCGCCACCACGACGTCCTTCTCCAGTTCCTTGAGGAAGGTCTCGATTAGGGTCGTCTTGCCGGAACCGATCTCGCCCGTGATGACGACGAATCCGTCGGTGAACCAGATCGTCGATTCCATGTATGCCTTGGCGCGCGCATGGTGCTTCGACAAATACAGGAATGCCGGATCGGGAGTCAGCCGGAACGGTAGCTCGTGTAGCTTGAAGAGTTCGAGGTACATGCGATGGCGGCGAACCTACTGAACGGCGGGGGAGTGCGGTACCAGTTGCGCAGTATGCCTAGGTCGCGACAAGTGTACGGTGAACCATGGCCGCTTTCAAAAAATGCGCCGGTGTGGAGGCAGCCGAAACCGGAACTGGATCACGCAATCACTTCACCTTCATCTTGAGGAGCTGCTGCAAGGCGCGATCGCGTGCACTGGTCGAGGGCAGCGTTACGGTGCAATGCCCCAGCTTGCGATTCGGCCTCGGTTCTTTGCCGTAGCTGTGAAGGTGTACGCCCGGCAGGCGCAGAATGTTCCGCGGCTCCGGCATCGATCCGATGAAGTTGACCATCGCGGAATGGCCGATTGCCTCGGTGGCGCCCAGCGGCAGGCCAAGCACCGCGCGCAAGTGATTCTCGAACTGGCTGGTCTGTGCGCCCTCGATCGTCCAATGCCCTGAATTGTGTACTCGCGGCGCCATCTCGTTCGCGATCAGGCGTCCACGCTTGACGAAGAACTCGACCGTCAGGACCCCGGCATATTCGAAATGGCGCAACAGGCGCCGCAGGTAGGTCTGGGCCTGTCGCTGCAGTGATGCATTGCGGTAGGGGGCAACGGTATGCCGCAGGATGCCGGCCGCATGGGTGTTGGCACAGAGCGGGTAAAAACGCGTTTCACCGGTTGTGCTGCGCACGCCGATGAGCGACACCTCGCGGCTGAAATCGACGAATCCCTCGTAGATCAGCGGCGCCGCGCCGAGCGCCTCCCAGGCAAGCGGCAGATCCTCGAGGCTGCGCAGCGGGTACTGGCCACGGCCGTCATAGCCCAGCCGGCGTGTCTTCAGGATGCCGGGCAAGCCGATGTCGCGCGCCGCCGCCTGCAGCTCCTCGAAGCTGTCGACTTTGGCGAAAGGGGGGGTCGGGATCTTGAGCCGCCGGAACAGGGTTTTCTCGTGCAGGCGATCCTGGGAAGCGTCCAGCGCCGCCAGCGGTGGCAGGCAGGGCTTGCTGCCGGCGATCGCGGCCGCGGCCGACAACGGCACGTTCTCGAATTCGAACGTCACGACGTCCACGCTGCGCGCAAGTTCCGCCAGGCGCTGCGGGTCATCGAATGCACCGGCGATGATCGGGCCCACCTGCGCGCCCGGGGCATCGGGGTGCGGGTCCAGGAACATGAAGCGCAGGCCCAGCGGATAGCCTGCGAGCGCCAGCATGCGACCGAGCTGGCCGGCGCCGATGATGCCGACTCTCACGGAACGGAAGGGTCGGGATGCGCCAGCACGTTGGCGGTCTGGTTGCTGCGAAACGTTTCCAGCGCCGTGAGCACGCCATGGTACTTGTTGGCCAGGATCGCAGCCGCCAGCAGCGCCGCATTGGTCGAGCCCGCGACGCCGATGGCGAGGGTGCCCACGGGAATGCCGGCAGGCATCTGCACGATGGACAGCAGTGAATCGATGCCGCTGAGCATCTTCGACTGTACCGGTACGCCCAGCACCGGCAGCGTGGTTTTGGCGGCTGCCATGCCCGGCAGATGCGCGGCGCCGCCGGCGCCGGCAATGATGACTTCCAGCCCGCGATCACGTGCGCCGCCGGCGTATTCGAACAACAGGTCCGGTGTGCGATGGGCGGAGATGACGCGTGTCTCGAACGCGATACCGAGGCGCTGCAGGGTTTCAGCGGCGGGCTGCAACGTCTCCCAGTCCGACCTGGAGCCCATGATGATGCCGACCAGAGGTTTCATGGCCCGATTGTACCAAGCAGCTCGCGCAGCAGCCGGAATAATTCTCGTCTTGCGTGGCGCGAATCATGAGTCGGTGGTTCCCGGCCAGCGCGTTCGACCAGGGCGGCCAGTGCTGCGATGTCGGCGCCGGGCAGCTCCGCGGCGAGATGTTCGAGCGCCGGCCGGCCTTCCTTGATCAATCGATCACGATACTGCTCGATGCGCTGAAAGCGCAGTGCTTCCAGCCGCTCCCGCTCCCGTCTGGCGTTCAGCGCGGTGCGTATCGGATCGGCATCGAACTTGCGCATCAATTTGCCGATGTATTGTTTCTGGCGGTAAAGGCCGCCGTGCTTGGTGATCCGGCGCGCGAGCACTACCGCATCGCGCAGTGGCTCCGGCAGGGGCATCTCGTCGAGCTCGCTCTGCGGCAGGGCGATCAGTGCCTCGCCCAGTTTCTGCAATTCCTCGCTGTGGCGCTTGCGCTCGCCTTTGCTCGGGCGCTCGAGTTCTTCGTTCATACCAATAGGCTCAGCGGGGGTTGTGGAGCAGGGATCGGCCAGGGCGAGCTGTGCACCGCCCGGGAGCGAAGGATACATGCTGCGGCCCGCGCAGGGTGGAGGCGCGGCGCGACAAGCCCGTGCAAGCCACCGCTCGCAAGCGCTCGGGCGCTGGTAGAATCCCCCGCATGTCCGATCTCACTCCCACAGCAAAGTCGAATCAACCCACCCATTCGCAGGGGGACCTCGAGGCCCTGGCGGCGCTGGCGATCCAGGAGGCGCGCCGGCTTGGTGCAAGCGGGGCGGAAGCCGCGGTCAGCGTCAGCACCGGCTTGTCGGTGACGGCACGGCTGGGTGCGGTCGAAACACTGGAGTATCAGCGCGACCGAGGCATGGGAGTGACGGTCTATCGCGGTCAGCGGCGAGGCTCCGCCAATACCGGGGATCTGAAGGAGCAGGCGATCCGCGACGCCGTGGCCAAGGCGTTCAGTATTGCCGGCTTCACGGCAGAGGACGATTGCGCCGGGCTGCCCGATGCGGACGAACTGGCGCGGAACGTTCCCGATCTGGACCTGTGCCATGCCTGGTCGATCGAGCCGGACGCCGCGCGTGACCTGGCCGTCGCCTGCGAAGCGGCGGCCATGGGCCTGGATAAGCGCATCGGCAATTCAGAAGGCGCCACGTTGTCCACCCACCAGGGGCTGCGGGTATTCGGCAACTCGGCCGGCTTCCTCGGCGGCTACGCCAGCAGCCTGCACAGTTTGAGCTGTGTCGTGGTGGCGCAAGACAACGCGGACATGCAGCGCGACTACTGGTACAGCTCTGTGCGCGACTGGCGGGAGCTGGAAGACGGCGAGGAAATCGGCAGGCACGCTGCCAGGCGCGCCTTGCGGCGGCTCGATGCGCGCAAGCTCGCGACACGGACGGCGCCGGTCATGTTCGTGCCCGAACTTGCCCGGGGACTGTTCGGTCATTTCCTGGGCGCGGTTCGTGGCGGCAGCCAGTATCGGCGTGCATCGTTCCTGCTGGACGCCGCGGGCCAGCAGATCTTTCCCTCGTGGATGAGCATCATCGAGCGGCCGCACATTCCCAAAGCATTGGGCAGCGCGCCGTTCGACGCGGAAGGCGTCGCTACGCGGGATCGCACGCTGATCGACGCCGGCGTGCTGACGGGCTACATCCTGAGCACCTATTCGGCACGCAAGCTCGGGCTGAAGACGACCGGCAACGCCGGTGGCGTGCACAACCTGATCGTCGCCGGCGGCGAGGATGACTTCGATGCCTTGCTGCGCAAGATGCATCGCGGCCTGCTGGTCACGGAGTTGATGGGGCAGGGCGTGAATGGGGTGACGGGCGATTATTCGCGCGGGGCGGCGGGATTCTGGGTGGAGGACGGCGCCATCGCCTATCCTGTCCACGAAATCACGATTGCCGGAAACCTCAAGGAAATGTTGCGCCAGATCGTCGCGGTCGGCAGGGACGTCGATCAGCGCGGCGGCATCAGGACCGGTTCGGTGCTGCTGGAGAAAATGACCATCGCCGGGGAGTAGGTGCCCGCAGCGAGGTTTCGCATCAGCCTTGCTGTGCCTGCTGCACCAGCTCCTTGATCGTTTTCCCCTTGAGACTGTCATTCATCGCCGCTTCGGCGTCGCGCGCGACGGCGACGGCGGGCGCAATGTCCCGAATCCGGCCCAGACGCGGACCTGCCGCGTGGTGGTGGCGCACGGCTCGCATGATCTCGCTCAATTCGATCGAATCGGGGTCGCGCGCCGGCACCCAGGTATCATCCTCGGCGAACAGCAGCAGATTTCCCTGCTCCAGCGCGGTGACGATCGGTCCGATTGCGACGCCAGGCAGATCCAGGTGCTCGGCCAGCCGGTTGATCGTCCAGCGCGGGCGCGCCGTCTGGTAGTCGCATACGACCAGATACATGATGGACAGGGCGAGCCGTTCGCGCAGGCTGGCGTTGACCGGGATCTCGCTGCGGCCGGGGCGCAGGTACTGCGGGTGCTGCACATAGAACGCGAGCTGCGCGCCGACCAGCAGGATCAACCAGGATACATAGATCCAGATCAGCGCCACGATCACGATGGCGAAGCCGGCGTAGATCACCATGGTTCGTGTCGACTCCGATACGAAGGAGGCGAACACGACCCCACCGGCGGCCCACAGTACTCCAGCGAACAGGCCGCCGATCAGCGCCGCACGCAGTCTCACTTTGGTGTTCGGCACGAAGGCATACATGAAGGTGAACACGCCTGTGACGAGCAGGTAGGGCATCAGGCGGCCGACCGCGAGCGCGATCGTGCCGAAGGGTTCGTATTGCGAGATCGCTTGCAGCGCGCTCGTATTGGCCAAGGTCGCAATGATTCCCAGCGCCGCCACGATGACGGCAGGGCCGATCACCATGACGCTCAGATATTCGCTGAAGCGCCGGCCGAAGCTGCGTGGCTGGTCGACGCGCCAGACGAAATTGAAGCTCTCCTCCACCTTCTGGATCATCGAGATCACGGTATAGAGCAGGAATACCAGGCCGATCGAGCCCAGCACGCCGCCACGCACATTGTCGACGAAGCCGATCACCTGGGAGGTGAGCTCCGAGGCGCGCTCGCCCAGGGGCTCGAGAAAGTTGTACAGCATGGGCTCCAGTTCGCGGTGGTATCCCAGGCCTTTCAGTACCGAAAACGACAAGGCGATGAGGGGCACGATCGAGAGCAAGGTGGTGTACACCAGGCTCATGGCGCGCAAGGTGAGATCGCCGCGCAGGATGTCGCGCACCAGCGCGTAGGGGTAGCGCAGGATGCGGGCGACATACCACAATGGCTTGCCGATCAAAGTATCGGGCGGCTCGAACAGCCATCGTTCCAGTCGCGGAAGCAAGGATGCGATCATGTTCGCCGAGCCTGACATGCGTGCGGCGAGGGGGCAAGATGCAAACCATGAACACCAAGTCCATCCCGGGATTTCCACAGCGGATCGTCTGCCTGACGGAGGAGACGACCGAGACCCTCTACTTGCTCGAGGAAGACTGGCGCATCGTGGGAATCTCCGGCTTCACGGTGCGCCCACCGCGGGCGCGCAAGGAAAAGCCCAAGGTCTCCGCCTTCACCAGCGCGAAGCTGGACAAGATCTGCGCCCTGGAGCCGGACCTGGTGCTGGGCTTTTCGGACCTGCAGGCGGATATCGCAGCCGATCTCATCCGGCGCGGCTTGAATGTCCATGTATTCAACCAGCGCGACATTGCGGGCATCCTGGGCATGATCCGCGTGCTCGGCGGAATGGTCGGCTGCGAGGCCAAGGCCGCGCTTTTGTGCCAGCGGATGGAACACGGCCTGCAACGGATACGCGCCTCGGCAGCGGCCTTCGAGTCGCGCCCGCGAGTGTATTTCGAGGAATGGGACGAACCCATGATCAGCGGTATCCGCTGGGTCTCGGACTTGATCGAAGTGGCGGGCGGCGAGGACTGCTTCAAGGACAATGCGCAACAGGCGCTGGCCCGCGATCGCATCATCGCGGATCCGCAGCGAGTCGTGGCGCGTGCGCCCGACATCATTCTGGGCTCGTGGTGCGGCAAGAAGTTCCGTCCCCAGGCCGTTGCCTCCCGGCCGGGCTGGCAGGCAATCCCAGCGGTGGCGCACGGGGAACTGCATGAGATCAAGTCATCGATCATCCTGCAGCCCGGGCCGGCTGCATTGACCGACGGCGTGGCGGAGATTCATCGAATCATCAGTGCCTGGCAGGCGGCGCGCCGCGGAGGCCAGCCGGTTTAGCGCGCCCCGATTCCACCTCGCGCCGGCGCCGTGCGCGCGACGGTCGCACGGCAGCGGGGCCGCGCGGCAACGGGCATGCGCCGTGGCGGCTCAGGAGCCCAGCGTAAAGTAGAACGTTGCGCCCTGTCCGGGCTCGGCCTGTGCCCAAATGCGCCCGCCGTGCCGGGCCAGGATCCGCTGTACCGTGACCAGGCCGATGCCCGTGCCCGGGAATTCCGAGTCGGCATGCAGGCGTTGGAACGGCACGAACAGCTTGTCGGCATACGCCATGTCGAAACCGATGCCGTTGTCGCGCACGAAATACGTCGCGCCGGATTCTTCTTCCTGGACGCCGACGATGACCTGCGGCGCGGGCGTGCGGGCGGTGTATTTCCACGCATTGCTCAACAGATTCTCCAGGGCGATCCGCAGCAGGCGGGCATCGGCGTCGACGTTCATGTCCGGCGCGATCTGCAGCCGGACGTCGCGTTCGGGGTGGCGCTCGCGTATTGCGGCAGCGGCTTCCTGGGCGATCCGGCTCAAGCTCACCGGTCCCCTGACCAGCTCGCTGCGGCTGATGCGCGACAGCCCGAGCAGGTCGTCGATGAGGCTCGACATGCGCTCGCTGGCTTCCTGGATGCGCTGCAGGTAATGCAGCGACTTCTCGTCGAGTCCGGCGGGCGCCGAATCGCGCAGGATCTGGCTGAAGCCCGACATGCTGCGCAGCGGGGCGCGCAAGTCGTGAGAGACCGCATAGGCGAAGGATTCGAGTTCATTGTTGGCCGTTGCCAGTTGCAGCGTGCGCTCGGCCACGCGCTGCTCCAGATCCGCATTCATGCGCCGCACCTTTTCCTGCGATTGCAGCAATGCCGCCATGCTTGCCTGGTCGCGCTGCTGTTGCCGCCTAAGCAGCAGGTACAGCAGGACGGCCGACACCAGCACGTACAACCAGCCCTTGTAGGTCTGGATCTGCAGCATCATGGCGGCACCGATATCCATCCGGGCCAGCAACCTGTCCGTGAAAAAAATCCAGATTGCGCCGAAAGCGAGGTACGTGAGCGCGATCGTTCGTGGCATGGGCGCAGTAACCTCAAGAAGTGGCCAGGGGGCGCCAGCTCAGCTCGTCAAGCGGCGTAAAGCCTCCGAGTATTTCTCGCTCGTCTTGGCGATGATGTCCGCTGGCAGGCGGGGGGCGGGAGCGCGCTTGTTCCAGTCCAGGGTCTCCAGGTAGTCGCGCACGAACTGCTTGTCGAAGCTCGGTGGGCTGGCGCCGGGCCGATAGGTGTCGGTCGGCCAGAAGCGCGAGGAGTCCGGCGTCAGCGCCTCGTCGATCAATGTCAGCCGTCCGGCCTCGTCCACGCCGAACTCGAACTTGGTGTCGGCGATGATGATGCCGCGCTCGAGCGCGTAGCGGGCGGCGAAATCATACAAGGCAAGCGCGGTTGCCCTGACCTGTTCCGCCAGGCCGCGACCGATGAGCGCCACGATATGATCGTATCCGACATTTTCATCGTGCTCGCCCACCGCGGCCTTGGTCGCGGGGGTGAAGATCGGCTCGGGCAGCCGATCGGCCTGCCGCAGCCCGGGCGCCAGGGCAATGTCGCAGATCGCGCCGGTGCGTTGGTAGTCGCGCCATCCCGATCCGATCAGATAGCCGCGCACGACCGCCTCGATCGGCAGCGCGCGCAGGCGTTTGACGATCATGCTGCGATCCTCCAGGGCAGCGCGTTCCGTAGCATCCGGCACCGCTTGCTCCAGCTCATCGTCCAGCAGGTGATTGGGCACGATGTGCCGCGTCTGGTCGAACCAGAATCGGGAAATGCGGGTCAGTACGCTGCCTTTGCCCGGGATCGGGTCGGGAAGGACGACGTCGAACGCGCTCAGGCGATCCGTGGTCACGATCAACAGGCGCTGCGGATCGAGCTCATAGATGTCGCGCACTTTCCCTTGATGGATGCGCTGCAGCTTGGGCAGGCGTGATTCGAGCATCGGAGGAGAGGATTGTGGGACAGGCATGCGGCTCGCTCGGATTGATAGCGCGCTGATACTATAGGCGCGGCGGAATTGTCGCAGCGGGTGATGTGGGCTTCAAGGTCGAATGATCTGGCAAGGCAAAGCTCTGGGAGCATTGATCGGAGTCGTGACGGGTGGGCCGGTCGGCGCCGCGTTCGGCGCATTCATCGGCCATTTGGTCGATACGCAGGCCGAGAACGGCTGGCGCGGCGCGCAGCGGGGCGATTCCAGGGCGTCCGGGTACGACGCCCTGCAAGTGCAGGAGGCGTTCTTTCGTGCCACCTTTCAGGTGATGGGCCATCTGGCCAAGGCCGACGGCAGGGTTTCGGCGGACGAGATCCGGGCCGCGCGCGCCGTGATGAGCGATTTTCGGCTGGGTGAACGTGAGGTGGGACTGGCGATAGACCTGTTCAACCAGGGCAAGCAGCGCGATTTTCCGCTGGCGGTGACGCTGCAGCGTCTGCGTGATATGTGCCGCAATCGCCCGGATTTGCGACGAATGTTCGTCCAGATCCAAATGCAGGCGGCGCTGCTGGGCGGCAGCCTCCATGGCCCGGGCCGCCAGGTGCTGGCGCGTATCGCCACCGCCCTGGGCGTTTCGACATACGAGATGGTGCAAATGGAAGCGTTGCTGCGCATGCAGCGCTCCTCCAGGCGTGCCGATGCTCAACCGACGATGGATCGTGTTGCCGCGGCGTACGAGGTCCTGGGGGTGAAGCGCAGCGCTTCCGATGCCGAAGTGACCAAGGCGTATCGTCGGCTGATGAGTCAGAACCATCCGGACAAGCTGGTCGCCAGAGGGCTGCCGGAATCGATGATGAAAGTCGCGCAGGAAAAAACGCAGCAAATCCGCGCGGCCTACGAAGTATTGCGCGCAGCGCGCAGCCTGTGATGTGCCTGTGCGGTGCGTCCGTCCGGCCTCGATTCGCGAGGCCGTCGTTGACCTGTTTTCCGGAGTTGCCATGAAGCCTTGGATTGCCCCCTCGATCCTGTCAGCCGATTTCGCGCGCCTGGGCGAGGAGGTCCAGGCGGTGCTGGAGGCAGGCGCCGATACCGTCCACTTCGACGTGATGGATAACCATTACGTGCCGAATCTCACGATTGGGCCGTTGGTGTGCGAGGCGCTGCGCAACTTTGGCGTCACCGCTCCCATCGATGTCCATTTGATGGTGAAGCCGGTCGATCGAATCATTCCGGATTTTGCCAAGGCCGGCGCCACCTGGATCAGCTTTCATCCCGAAGCGACCGAGCACGTGGATCGCACGATCGAGTTGATCCGCGAACATGGCTGCCGGCCGGGACTGGTATTCAATCCCGCGACGCCGTTGAGCTGGCTGGACTACGTGATCGACAAGATAGACATGATTCTGCTGATGTCGGTGAATCCGGGCTTCGGCGGCCAGCAATTCATTCCCTCGGCGCTGCCGAAGCTGAGCGCCGCGCGGCAGTTGATCCGCGCCAGCGGCCGGGAGATCCGGCTGCAGATCGACGGTGGGGTAAAGACCGACAACATCGGGGCGATTGCCCGCGCGGGCGCGGATACCTTCGTCGCCGGCTCGGCGATCTTCGGCTCCGCGGACTATCGCGCCACGATCAGCGCCATGCGTGCCCAGATAGACCAAGCGCTCGGCGGCTAGGGCATCGGGCGGCGCCTTGGCGCGGCTCAATCGTCGTCGAAATCGTCCCCATCGCGGCCGGAGGACACCGGACGGCTGCCGGCGGCGACCAGCGGTGGCCTGGTCTTCATCTTGGGTCGGGCACCGAAGACGACGATGGTTTTGCCCGTGGCGCGCAGCAGGCCCTGGTCTTCGAGCACCTTGAGGACGCGGCCGGCCATTTCGCGCGAACAGCCAACCAGTCGCGACAGCTCCTGGCGGCTGACCTTGATCTGCATGCCCTCGGGGTGCGTCATGGCATCCGGTTCGCCGCACAGATCCATGATCGCGTGCGCGACGCGGCCGGTCACATCGACGAATGCCAGGTCACCGAGTTTGCGGTTGGTGCGATCCAGGCGGGTGGCGAGCTGGGTGGCAAGTTCGAACACCAGGCCTGGGCTTTCCGCAGCCAGCTGGCGGAAGCGGGGATAGGTCATCTCGGCAAGTTCGCACTGCTGGCGGGTACGCACCCAGGCGCTACGGGTGGGTTGCTCGTGGAACAGGCCCATCTCGCCGAAGAACTGGCCCTTGTTGAGGTAGGCGAGCACCATTTCATTGCCTTCCTCGTCCTCGATCATTACCTCGACCGAGCCGCTCACAATGTAGTACAGCACATCGGGCAGATCACCGGCATGGATGATGACCGTCTTGGAGGGCACCGTGCGAATGCGGCAATAGCTCAGAAAACGGTTGATCGCCGGTATGTCGCTCAATGGTCTTGCACCCTCTTCCATAGCTACCCCTTTTCTTTGGTGTAAGTTGCCTGCCGCCGGATCGTCTCCGGCGACTTGCGGCAGCGCGTACTGCGGGCCTTTTAATACAGGATACGCCTAAACCGCAAGCATTCAATGTCTTGCGACGCTTTCCTGGAATTACAGCCAGTACGCGGTGCGGGTCATGATACGCGCCGAAAGTTTCATTATTGTGCGAGCAACGAGCGGCAGCTGCGCGCCGCCGGCGAGCATCGCATCGTGACCGTGGCGTTCTTCATCGACGCTCATTTGCTTCAATATGGCTTCCGAGCGGGCGTCGCCGGGCGGCAGCCGGTGCAGGTGCCGCTCGAGGTGCTCCACCACCTGGCGCTCGGTTTCCGCCACGAAGCCGAGACTGGCGCGGTCGCCAGCCAGGCCGGCCAAGGCACCGATGGCGAATGATCCGGCGTACCACAGAGGGTTGAGGAGACTGGTGCGGCCGTTGAGTTCCCTGATACGCGTCGCGCACCAGGCGAGATGATCCGTTTCCTCCTGTGCCGCCTCCATCAGCGAGCGCTGGGTGGCCGTGCCGCGGGCCGCGAATGCCTGGCCCTGGTACAGCGCCTGGGCGGCGACTTCGCCGGCATGGTTTACCCGCATGAGCGCAGCCGTGCGCCGCTGGTCGGCGGGGTGCTCCACCCTCTCGGGTAACTCGGCGGCTGGGTAGGGACGAGCGGAAACGTTGGCGCCGAACACGGTGCGCAGGCCCTGATCCAGCGGGGCGAGGAGGCGATCCACAAGGCTGTATGTACGGCCGTCCGGCTGGAAGGTGGGGGTGTTCATGGACGCGGAGTATAAATCCATTAATAATGTCTTGCCGCAGCGCCGGCGGTCCGCCGGCGGGGCCGGGTGGGCAGGGCGGCTGAGGCCGGGATGCACGCGCCGTTGCAAAGCCCCGGACGCTCCTTTAGACTTGCCGGCCTTTTAGCCCCCCGGCAAAAGATTTTCCCGGAGAATTCAATGAGAACCGTCTTCGCCAATGCGGCTACGGTGCGTCGCGACTGGTTTGTGGTCGATGCCACCAACAAGACCCTGGGCCGCCTGGCCTCGCAGGTCGCCACGCGGCTGCGCGGTAAGCACAAGGCTGCCTATACACCGAACGTGGATACCGGCGACCATATCGTGATCGTGAATGCGGGCAAGATCCGCGTCACCGGCCGGAAGATGACAGACAAGTTCTATCATCATCACACCGGCTACCTGGGCAACCTGAAGTCGACCAGCCTGGAAAAGTTGCTGGAGAAGCATCCGGAGCGCGCCATAGAGTTCGCGGTCAAGGGCATGCTTCCGAAGAACTCCCTGGGGCGCAAGATGTTCAAGAAGCTGCATGTATTTGCCAGCGGCGAGCATCCGCACAGCGCGCAGCAGCCCAAGGCGCTTGAGATCTGATCCAGACATCAACAGAGACGCATATGGCGATTTCCACCAATTACGGCACCGGCCGACGCAAGACTTCCACCGCCCGCGTGTTTCTGCGCAAGGGCAACGGCAACATTCGAGTCAATGACCGCACGTTGGACGAGTTCTTCGGCCGCAAGACGGCGCGCATGATCGTGCGCCAGCCGTTGGAGGCCGTCGGCCTCGAGACGAATTTCGATGTCGAGGTCACGGTCAAGGGTGGTGGAAACACTGGTCAGGCTGGCGCGATCCGCCACGGCCTGAGCCGCGCCCTGATCGAGTACGATGAGACCCTGCGCAAGACCCTGCGTGATGCCGGCTACGTAACGCGCGACGCGCGCGAGGTGGAGCGCAAGAAGGTTGGTTTGCGCAAGGCGCGCCGCGGCACGCAGTTCTCGAAGCGCTAATCCGCCACGGACTGCCCGGCAGGTTGCGCCATGCCGGTGCAATGCCATGCCGGTCATGATTGGGGGATCGTCTAGCGGTAGGACTACGGACTCTGACTCCGTCAACCTAGGTTCGAATCCTAGTCCCCCAGCCAAAATAAAAAGGGCCCGATTCATCGGGCCCTTTTTCGTTGGGCAGCTTTTTCGTTGGCCGCGCCCCGGCGGGACCGGGCGGCCCGGCCCTGGTGCATGCCCGGACCTTCACGCTCAGGCCTTCATGGTTCGCACCCCCTCGTCGCCGCCGAGGAGCAGTATGTCCGCCGGCCGGCGGGCGAACAGACCGACAGTCACTACGCCCACGATCTGATTGATCGTTTGTTCCAGTGATATCGGATCCACGATGCTGAGCCCGTGGACGTCCAGAATCTGATTGCCATTGTCCGTGACGACCGCCTCGCGGTAGACGGGGTGGCCGCCCAATTTGCGCAGCTCGCGAGCGACATAGGAGCGTGCCATGGGAATGACTTCGACCGGCAGCGGGAAACGCCCCAGCACGTCGACCAGCTTCGAGTCATCGACGATGCAGACGAAGCAGCGCGAGGCGGCAGCGATGATCTTCTCTCGAGTCAATGCCGCACCGCCCCCCTTGATCAGGCGCAGGTGGCGATCGGCCTCGTCGGCACCGTCCACATACAGATCCAGATCGCCGCTGGAGTTCAGGTCCAATACCTCGATGCCGTGGCGCTCGAGCCGTGCGGTGGAGCTCTTGGAACTCGACACCGCCCCCCGAATGCGTAACTTTTGCGCGGCCAGTGCGTCGATGAAGTGGTTGACGGTGGAGCCGGTGCCAATGCCGATCAGCTCATCCTCCCGCACATAGGCCAGGGCGGCCTCAGCAGCGCGCTGCTTCTTCGTGTCGGCGTTCATCGAATCCTCTCCCGGACATTAGTCGAAACGAAATGCCTGTTTTTCAAGTTCCATAAACGACTGTGCCCGCTTTCGCGGGCACAGTCTTCATCAGCTTCAACCAGAAGAGTTCTACTTCTTCTTGGCGGCCTTCTTCTTAGTGGCCTTTTTCTTGGACGACTTCTTTGCTTTAGTTGCCATAGTCTTCGATCTCCATGTCGAGTTAGTCCGGGCGCAGTATATACATAAATTGAAAATAGCAAGCAAGAGGTGTGCGAAAATTTGTGCGCTGACTTCTTGCCGCTATGCGTACCGGTTCTCTCGGCCGCTCATACGAGCGAGGCGATGAACTCCCATTCGGTCTTCGTCACCGGTGTGATGGAGAGTCGATTGCCTCGCTTGAGGATGAGCATGCTCTTCAGTTTGCCACTGGCGTGCGAGCGTAGTTCCTCGAGCGAGACCACTCGATCGAACTTCGTGACCAGCTTCACATCGACCATGAACCAGCGGGGGTTGTCGGGATCGCTCTTGTCGTCGAAGTGGTGATCCTGTGGATCGAAGGCGGTCGGGTCGGGGTAGGCTTCCCGGGCGACGCTCATGATGCCTACGATGCCGGGTACCTCGCAGCTCGAGTGATAAAAGAAGGCGAGGTCACCCTTGCGCATGGCGCGCATGAAGTTGCGGGCCTGGTAGTTGCGTACTCCGTCCCAGCCAGTGGTGCGATTGCGGACGCGCGCCAGGTCGTCGATGCCGAACGTCGATGGCTCGGACTTCATCAACCAATAGTTCATGAATCTTCTCGGGTGAGGGTTGGGTCAGTGTCGGGTGGACGCCGCAGCCGCCGCAGGCCGCGATCCGTCACCATGGCATCCAGCGGCACGTCCCATGGTGCAGGCTCCAGGCGCGATACGCCCTGGAATCCATAAGCGATGCCGATGAGTTTCGGCCGGCGCCAGCGGCGAGCGGCGCGAAGATGATGTAGGTGGCGGTCGTAGAAGCCGGCGCCGCTTCCCAGCCGCCAGCCTTGCTCGTCGAAGGCGACCACAGGCAGCAACACCAGGTCCAGGCCTTGCGCGCGGATGGCGCTGGCCGTGCCTGGATCCGGCTCGAGAATGCCATAGCGATTGCTGTGCAGCGGCGCGGATTCATCGAACCGCAGAAAGCGCATGCGATGGTGCCGGTAACTGGTGATGGTCGGCAGGTACAGAATGCATCCACGCTGGCGTGCGAGCTTGATCACGGCGCTCGGGTCGGCCTCATGGCCATGCTTGATATAGACCGCGATCCGTTTGCCCGGCCGCAGCAGCGGGCCGAGATGGCGGGCAAACCGGCGGGCCGCCGCCTCGCGCTCGCGCTCGGGCAATTCGCCGCGCCGCACCCTCATTTCGCGCCGCAGGCGTGCGCGCTCGGCCGATGCCTGTCGCGTGCCGGACGTGGCGGAAGAGGGGTTCGAGGTAAGGGAGGCGCCACCCGCATGTGCCGTCATGAGCCATTGCTCTCGACACGGAGCAATAGGTGGGAGACAGCCACGGCAACTAAGGCTTCCCGCCCGAGGCGGACTTGCACACCGTTGCCGCGAGGCCGAATCCCAGGGGTGTTTACGTTAGGGTCGAGAGGTAACCCGACACACGTCGAACACCGCAGGCGGCGCCATATCAAATCGTTCATGTCCCTGGATGGACCTGCTTGCAACAACCAGGTTCATCGATGTAGCCCACATCCTGGCGGGCGTCTGCATCATCGCACCACCCGGTGCCGGCGTCGAGCGGCGCCGCGCGGGTGTCACCGACTACGTACAAGCCCGGTCCGCCGTGATGCGACGCTGGCGTCGGCATGGGACTACGGCTCGGGCTGCTGTCCCCGGCTGAGCGCCATTTCGGCGCGCTCGCGCAACTGGCGAATCCGCTGGCCGACTTCCGTCGCGGCATCGCCGCGATCGCGCTGTTTCAGCAATTCATGCGAGAGATTGAGCGCGGCCATGACGGCGACACGATCCAGGCCGACGATATTGCCGGCATCGCGGATCTCGCGCATCCGTACATTGAGGTACTCGGCGGAGTCGAGCAGGTCGGATCGTTCCTCAGGCAGGCAGGCAACCTGATATTCCTTTTCCAGGATCCTAACGCTGACTCGCGACATGCGGTCCGTCATGCGCTGTGCTCCATCGCCTTGAGGCGGCCAATCATTGCCTCGACCCGGGCGCGTACCTGCTCATTCTTCTGCAGCAAGCTCGCGCGTTCGGTCATCATCGAATCCTGTCGCTGCCGCAATGCACGATTCTCTTCCTGCAGGCGTGCAGTCAACGCCACCAGTTCGTCGAGCCGCTGTTCCAGCTGCTTCAGCTCCTGCTCGACACTTATCTGCGATGGCGATTCGCTCATGCGGGAGATTATGCGGTCGGGTTCTCACAGGGTCAAACCGGGACATCGCGCAGCGGCGGCCGGGGGCGCCGCTGCGGTGGCGCGGCTTGCGGTTCGCCGGTGGCTGCCCTGGCCTGGGGCCGCGTGGGCACCTGCGACAGGCAGCGATCCATTAAACTTCAATGACATGAGCCGTGCTCCATGAGAATCGACATCAAGAGCGGCCAGGGATGAGTGCGCTCTGGTCCATGATTTCGCTGCAGGATGTCGGCAATCGCTGCAGTAACGAGGGGGTCGAGTGATAACATTGGTGTGATGCTTCAAGTTACCTTTCCAGAGATCGCGCATATTCTCGAAGCCTCGAGCTCATCGGTGCCGGCCGCGGAGAGCCATGGCTGCTTGTGCGGTGCTTTGTGCATCACCACGCAATACTCGCTGGATCGATGGCTGGATGAAATCATTCCCGAGGAGGAGGAGCGCGCGCAGGCGGATCGGCAGGCTCTGGGCCTGTTGTTCGCGGACACCCTGCAGGCATTGCGTGGCGGGGAGATGGATTTCGAGCTGCTGCTGCCGGACGACGAGACGCCGCTGGAGTCGCGTGCGGCGGCATTGTCGCAATGGTGCCAGGGGTTCCTCTACGGGTTCGGCATCGGCCAACCCTCGAAGCTCGCGCAGTTGCCCGCCACAGTCGACGAAGTGTTGCGCGACCTGACCCATATCGGGCGGGCGACGGTCGAGCTGGGCGAGGGCAGCGAAGAAGAGGAAGAAGCGTATTTGCAGGTCATGGAATATGTCCGGGTCGGCGTGCAGCTGATTCACGACGAGCTCTTCCCGACGCGCGAGCCGCCGGACTCCGGCGACGATGAGCGGGGTGATGAGCAAGGGGCGGATCCGTCCCTATTGCATTGATCGGTGTGGCGAGGCCGGATGGATCGGGACCTGGGAGCGGCCGGGTCGGGCCTGCCGCCGCCCAGCCTGGAGAGGCTGGTGGGGTCGAGCTTCCGCAATGATGTTTCGACACGATATTCTGCGTCGATCCGAATCGACGATTCTGTATTGCAAGTCGCATGCGTAAAGACGAATTCGCCCGCCGCCGTCGGCAGCTGATGAAAATGATGGGTAAAGGCGGGATTGCCATCCTGCCTGCGGTACCCGAGAAGACGCGTAACGGCGACGTGACGTATCGCTATCGACCCGACAGCGATTTCTTCTATCTCACCGGCTTCGCCGAGCCCGAAGCGGTCGCGGTACTCATTCCAGGGCGGGCGCACGGCGAGCATGTGATGTTCGTGCGCGATCGGGATCCGATGCGCGAAACCTGGGACGGGCGCCGGGCAGGCCCGGAAGGCGCGACGCGCGATTACGGCGCCGACGATGCCTTTCCGATCAGCGACATCGACGACATCCTGCCTGGCCTGATGGAAAACTGCTCCCGTGTGTACTACACGATGGGATTGCACCAGGAGTTCGACCAGCGCGTCATCGGCTGGGTCCATGGACTGAAGGACCAGTCGCGCAGCGGGGTGCTGCCGCCGCAGGAGTTCGTGGCGCTCGATCATTTCCTGCACGACATGCGCCTGTTCAAGTCGCGGCGGGAACTCGATGCGATGCGCCACAGCGCGCGCATCGCCGTGGCCGCGCACCAGCGCGCCATGCGCTTCGCCGCTCCAGGGCGCACCGAGTACGAGGTGATGGCCGAACTCCTGCACGAGTTCCAGCGCAGCGATGCCGATATTTCCTATCACCCGATCGTCGGCGGCGGCGCCAATGCCTGCATCCTGCACTACCACGAGAACGCGGATATCTTGAAGGATGGCGATCTGCTGTTGATCGACGCCGGGTGCGAGTACGAGCTGTATGCCTCCGATATCACTCGCACGTTCCCGGTCGGCGGACGGTTCAGTCCGGAGCAGCGCGCAATCTATGAGATCGTGCTGGAGGCGCAGCTGGCGGCGATCGCCCAGACGCTGCCCGGCAATCACTGGAACCAACCCCACGATGCGGCAGTCAAGATCATCACCCAGGGCTTGGTGAAGCTGGGTATTCTCAAGGGCAAGGTGCCGGCCTTGATCAAGGAAGGCGCGTACCGCAGGTTTTTCATGCATCGCACCGGCCACTGGCTAGGCATGGACGTGCATGATGTGGGCGACTACAAGATCGGCGATCAATGGCGCGTGCTGGAGCCGGGCATGGCTTTGACGGTCGAGCCGGGGATCTACATTCCCGCGGGAATGCGCGGCGTGGCAAAGCGCTGGTGGAATATCGGCGTGCGCATCGAGGATGACGTCGTCGTCACCCGCGCCGGCAACGAGGTACTGACCGCGGCGCTGGTGAAGGATCCGGATGGCGTTGAGCAGCTGATGAATGCATGAATACCGCAGCGACTGTCGATATGGCGACCGACATTGCCATTGCCGGAGGCGGTCTGGTGGGTGCGAGCCTGGCGCTGGCCTTGGCGCAGCTGTCCTTGAAGGTCACGTTGATCGAGGCTAGTCCTTTCGGCGTCTCGCAGCAGCCGAGCTTCGATGACCGCACCACGGCGCTGTCCAACGGCAGCCGCCGAATTTTCGAAGCACTGGGCGTGTGGCCGCTGATCGAGCGTGAGGCCACGGCCATTCGCCGCATCCACGTCTCCGATCAGGGGCGGTTCGGCTTTGCACGTATCAATGCGGCGGAGCAGGGCATGGATGCACTCGGCTTCGTCGCAACCAACCGGGTCATGGGCGCCGCGTTGTGGCGACGGCTGCAAGAACAGGCGGTGCAGGTGATCGCGCCTGCCCGAGTGACAGGAATGACCTTGCACGGCGAGCGCCAGCGCATCCAGTGCGATCTGGGAGCGAACGGCAGCGCCACCATCGAGGCGAAGCTGGCGGTGGCGGCCGACGGCTCCCACTCGGTGCTGCGGCAATCGGCCGGTATCGGCGCCCAGACCTGGGACTATCGCCAGGTGGCACTGGTGGCCAACGTCTTCGCGCAGCGCTTCCACGACCATGTGGCCTACGAGCGATTCACCGCCCGCGGACCGCTGGCTCTGCTGCCGCTGTCGGAGGGGCGCCTGGGCCTGATCTGGACCTTCGACCCCGAGGCCGCCGAGGACATGCTCCAGCTGCCGGACGAGCGCTTCATCGACCAGTTGCAGCAGGCGTTCGGATTTCGGCTGGGACGTTTCACCCGTGTGGGGGCTCGCGCCTTGTATCCGTTGTCCTTGACGCGTTCCGACCAGTATGTCGCGCAGCGGCTCGCCATCGTCGGCAACGCCGCACAATCGTTGCATCCGATCGCCGGACAGGGATTCAATCTGGGGCTGCGCGATGCCGCAAGCCTGGCCGAGATACTGGCCGATGCTCATCCCGGGCGCGAGGCCCGCGGCGGATTTCGTTCCGGGCAAGGTGTCGATGATCGAGCGGCGCACCCAGGAGTGGATCGAGGCGAAGGCCACGGTGAACGTCCTGAGGCTGCATTCGATCCGGGCGATCGCGCCTTGCTCGAGCGCTACTGCGAGTGGCGCCTGGCCGATCGCCGCAATATCGTGCGCTTCACCGACGGCCTGGTGCGCCTGTTCACCCAGCCGTTCGGACCGGCGAAGTTCCTGCGCGACGCTGGCATGCTGGCGTTCGATCTGATGCCGGTGGCAAAGGACGCTCTGTCGCAGCTTTCCTTGGGCGCAGCGGGCAAGGTGCCGCGGCTGGCGCGCGGCGCGCGGTTGTGATGCGTACCGATTTCCATCTGGTCGTGATCGGCGGCGGAATGGTCGGTGCCTGTGTCGCCGCCCTGGCGGCCGCGGATCGGCGCCTCGGGGAGCTACGCATCGCGATCCTGGAGCCACGGGCGCCCAGCACGCCGCCGCCGCTCGGCGATCGGGCCGAGGTCGCGCTGCGGGTCTCGGCCGTCTCGCGCGCCTCGGAAAGAATCCTGGCGAGCGTCGGCGCCTGGCAGCAGCTGCCAGGACAACATGTGTGCGCCTACGATGAGATGGTCGTCTGGGACAAGGCAGGGCCGCCGCGAGGCCCCGGATCGATCCGCTTCAGCGCCAGCGCTACCAGCGAGCCCAATCTCGGCTACATCATCGAGAATCGACGCCTGCAATGGGCGCTGTACGAGTGCGCGCCGTTGCGCGACCGGGTCACCGTGCTGCGCGCCGAGCTGGTCGGCATGGATTTCGAACCGGAGCAGGTGGCTTTGTCGTTGGCGGACGGCCGGCGTATCACCGCCATGCTGGTGGTCGGGTCGGACGGCGCGGCGTCTGCGAGTCGCAGGCTGGCCGGCATCGACACCGACGGCTGGGACTATGAGCAACATGCTTTCGTGACCCATGTCCGCACTGCCCACCCGCATGCCTACACCGCCTGGCAGCGTTTCCTGCCCGCCGGTCCCATTGCGTTCCTGCCGCTTGCCGATGGCCGCAGTTCCATCGTCTGGTCGACGCGGCCGGATCATGCGCAGGAACTGGTCGATTGCGCGCCCCAGGATGCGGCGCGCCAGATCGAAGCGGCGATCGACGGGGTGCTCGGCGGCATCCAGGTGGCGGGGCCGCGCGGCAGTTTTCCCTTGCGCCTCACCCATGCGCGCCACTATTGCAAGGAGCGGTTCGTGCTGGTCGGCGATGCGGCGCATGCAGTCCACCCCTTGGCGGGACAAGGCGTCAATCTCGGCTTTCTCGATTGCGCCGCGCTGGTGCAGATCCTGGCCCAGGCGATGGCTGGCGGCGCCCGCCCCGAGGCGCTCGGCGAAATGCGCGTGCTGCGTCGCTATGAACGCTGGCGCAGGAGCGAAAACGCCTTGGCGCTGGGCTTCATCGATGGCATGAATCGCATCTTCAGCAGCGCCAACCCCGTGCTGGCCGTCGCGCGCCGGATCGGACTGACTGCGGTAGATCGCAATGCACCGGCGAAGCGATTCCTCATGGATCGGGCACTGGGCATACGGGGCGAAATTCCGCATATTGCGTCCCGTTCCACATGGCAGTCTTGATGGCCATGGGCACGCTCACACTGCTCGATCTGTTCAATAATCGCCTTGAAGATTTTTGCGCGCTGACTCAATGAACAATCGCCATCTCTACCTGTTGTCAGCGATCCTGGCGGCTCTCGGCCTGACCTTGTTCGTCTACAAGGCCCATATCCTCGCTTTCCCCCTGATGCCGCAGCAAGAGACGCAGGTATGGAATGTCGAGGCGGCGGTGAGATTCGAGCCGGGGCCGGTGGCCGTGAAGGCGACCTTGCGCATACCGGGGCTGACACCCGGCTTTGCCATCCTGGATGAGAATTTCGTATCGCGCGGTTTTGGACTGACGACACGCAATGCCGCGGCGGGTCGCGAGGCCGAATGGACCCTGCGCGAGGCCAGAGGGCCACAGACGCTGTACTACCGCGCGCTGGTGTATCGCGACGAGTCGCGTTTTGCGGAAGACACGACGCCGGCGTTTCCCGAACAGCCGCAGATGGACGAGCCTTCGCGGATAGCGATGGAATCGCTGATTGCCGATGTGCGGCGCCAGTCCGCGGATGTGGCGAGCTTTACCCTGGGCGTATTGCGCCATATCAATCAGGCCGACCGGGACCCCTATGTGAGCCTGTTCCTGGGGCGCACCAGCACGCTGGAGGACCGGGCGCGCCTGGCCACGATCATTCTTGCGGGGGCACAGATCCCGGCGCGGATCGCCCATGGCGTCTCGTTGCGCAGCGAAGCGGGCCCGGTGCGGGCCGAGCAATTGCTCGAGGTGCACGACGGTGTGCAGTGGCTGTACTTCAACCCGCAGACGCTCGAGCAGGGACTGCCCAGGGATTTTCTGATCTGGTGGCGCGGCGATGAGCGCATCGCGGATATCGACGGCGGCGCGTTGTTGGACGTCACCTTGGCCGTGCAGCAGAACCTGCTCGACTCGATGATGATCGCCGAACGTCGCGCAGAACAGCGTGGCTCGCATTCCATCGATTTTTCCTTGTTCTCGCTTCCGATCGCCACCCAGGCCGTCTATGGCGTGCTGCTGATGATCCCGGTTGGCGCGCTGGTCATCATGCTGCTGCGCAACTTCATCGGCGTGAAGACGTTCGGCACCTTCATGCCGGTACTGGTGGCGCTGGCCTTCCGCGAAACGCGTCTGCTCTGGGGCATCATATTGTTTGCGGTGATCGTATCGCTGGGCCTGCTGATCCGCTTTTATCTGGAGAAACTCAGGCTGCTGCTGGTGCCGCGGCTGACCTGCGTACTGACGGTCGTGGTGCTGCTGATGGCCGGGATCAGCATGCTCAGCCAGAAGCTGGACATTCAGTCGGGTCTGTCGATCGCGCTGTTCCCGATGGTGATTCTGTCGATGACCATCGAGCGCATGTCCATCGTGTGGGAGGAGCGCGGCGCATCGGAGGCGATGCAGGAAGGCATCGGCAGCCTGGTGGTGGCGGCGATCGCATACGTCGTCATGGGTGTCAGCTGGCTGCAGCACCTGGTGTTCGTGTTCCCGGAGCTGTTGTTGCTGGTCATTGCCGCCACGCTGCTGGCCGGCCGCTACACGGGATATAGATTGCTGGAACTGCGGCGCTTCAAGGCGTTGCTGCCCGCGGGGGATACGAATTGAGGCGGCGAAGCCGCCGCCGCGCCCTCGGTTGCAGGCCGCGGCCGACTGCCGTGTGCCACCGGCGCGGGCCGATGCACGGCTTGCGGGTGCACTCATGCTGAGGCGCTACCGGACGCTGGCGCGCGAGGGCGTACTAGGCCTGAACAAGCGCAATGGCGACTACATCCTGCGTTTCAATCCGCGCCGCCTGTATCCGCTGGTGGACGACAAGCTGAAAACCAAGCGGCTGGCATTGCAGTCGGGGATCGCGGTGCCGCAGCTCTATGGCGTGATGGAGACGCAACACGATATCCGTCTGCTGCCGCAGATCGTGCGGGACCACCCCGCGTTCGCGCTCAAGCCCGCACAGGGCAGCGGCGGGGACGGCATCGTCGTGATTTCAGGCCGCAGCGGCTCTCGTTACCGCACGATCAGCGGCGCCCTGCTCGACGAGGACTATCTTGCCCATCACTTGTCGAACGCGATCAACGGTCAATTCAGTCTGGGCGGCGTGCCGGACGTCGTGATCGTCGAATACATGGTGCGCTTCTCGCCCTTGTTCGAGCGCATCAGCTTTCAGGGGGTGCCGGACATACGCGTCATCGTGTTTCGCGGCTATCCGATCATGGCAATGGTGCGCCTGCCGACCCGCGCTTCGCATGGCAAGGCGAACCTGCACCAGGGGGCGGTCGGCGCGGGCATCGACATCGCAACCGGCGTATCGCTCAACGGCGTCATCGACACGGAGGTCGTCACGCACCATCCGGACACGACCCATGCGATCTGCGGGCTGCAGATTCCGGATTGGGACACGATCCTGGACATCTCCGCGCGCTGCTACGAGCTGACCGGCCTGGGGTACATCGGCGTCGATATCGTGCTCGATCGCGACCTGGGGCCGCTGGTGCTGGAATTGAACGCAAGACCGGGCCTGGCAATCCAGATCGCGAATGGGCAAGGATTGCTGCGGCGCCTGCAGATCTGCGAAGCGCATGCGGATTTCAGCGCCGCTGCACCGCAGCGAGTGGCGTTCGCCAAGCAGCGATTCCAGCATCCCGTCGGGGCATGGATCGAGCCGGCGGAGATCGCGGCCGGTACCGAGTAGGGCCGGCCGGCGCGGCGAATCTCGATACCGGCGCCGCTACGGGCGCGGCAGGGCGTCCACCTTGGCGGCGCAGATGAAATCGTTCTCCGACAGCCCGCCGATCGCGTGCGTGCTGTAAGTCACGCGGCAATAGCCATACCCGACCTCCAGGTCCGGGTGATGGTCTTCCGTGTTCGCGATATGGGCGATGGCGTTGGCAAAGCTCATCGCGTGGTAGAAATTGCGAAACTTCCATGCCGCACGCAAGCTACCGGCATCGTCGGCCAGCGTCCAATCCGGCTTCAGCTGCTGCATCAATGACTGCGCCTGTTCGCGCGCCAGCGGTTGCACGCCGCCTTCACAGGGGAGACAGCGTTTGTCGACCAGATTGCTCATGTCGGCTCCCTGCGCACATAGGTTTTCGCGATGTAGTCTTCGATCAACGCCTGAAACTCCTCGGCGATCCGTCCGCCCTTGAGTGTCGGGCCTTTCTCGCCGTCGACGTAGACCGGCGCCACCGGCCGCTCGCCGGTCCCGGGCAGGCTGATGCCGATGTTGGCATGCTTGCTCTCTCCGGGGCCGTTCACGACGCAACCCATGACCGCGACGGTCATCTCTTCGACGCCTACGTATTGCTTGCGCCATTGCGGCATCTGATGGCGGATGTGGCTCTGGATCTTCTGCGCCAGTTCCTGGAAGTAGGTGGAGGTCGTACGGCCGCAGCCGGGACAGGCGACAACCATCGGCATGAATGCGCGCAAGCCCATGGTCTGCAGTATTTCCTGCGCGACGATGACTTCCTGCGTTCGATCGCCGTTGGGTTCCGGCGTCAGCGAAACACGTATGGTGTCGCCGATGCCCTCCTGCAGCAGGATCGCCATGCCGGCGGTCGAGGCCACGATGCCCTTGGATCCCATGCCCGCTTCGGTCAGCCCCAGATGCAGCGCATAGTCGCAGCGCAGGGCGAGATTGCGATAGATCGCGATCAGGTCCTGGACGCCGCTGACCTTGCACGAGATGACGATGCGATCATGGGGCAATCCCAGTACTTCGGCTTGCCTGGCCGACTCCAGCGCCGAGACCACCAGCGCCTCGCGCATGACTTCGATCGCATCCAGCGGCTGCGAACGCAGGGAGTTCTCGTCCATCAAGCGGGTCAGCAGCTCCTGGTCGAGGCTGCCCCAGTTGACGCCGATGCGCACCGGTTTGTCGTTGCGCACGGCGACCTCGATCATCTGCGCGAACTGCGGGTCGCGCTTGCTGCCGCGTCCGACGTTGCCGGGATTGATGCGGTACTTGGCCAGCGCCGCGGCACAATCGGGATGGGCGCTCAGCAGTCGATGGCCATTGAAATGGAAGTCCCCGACGATGGGCACGAACACGCCAAGGCGGGCGAGCCGGTCGCGTATGTGCGGTATGGCCGCGGCGGCCTCGTCGGTATTGACGGTGACCCGGACGAGTTCCGAGCCCGCCCGAGCGAGCGCCGCGATCTGCAGCACCGTGGATTCGATGTCGGCCGTGTCGGTATTTGTCATCGACTGCACCGCGACCGGGGCGCTGCCGCCCACGGTCAGGGTGCCGATGCGTACGGGAATCGACTGGCGGCGGGTGGAGATCGACATCGGCGCGGCAAGAGACCTGTGGGGGCCGTATTGTAACCGCTGGAGCGCGGCAAACGCCTGATTTAGGCAGCCGGGATTGCGTTTCGAGGCGGTTGCGGGGCGGTTGCGGAGCAAAACCGCCATCCTCGCGACCGTCTTTGTGTTTCGCATACCCTCCGTTACCATACGTCTACCCATCGCAAGGCACAGCCGGAGAGAGTGTCGCCGTCAGGGCTTGGGGCTGTCGGCTGTTCTACAGTCGATCGAGTCGCGGCTGCTGCCGGATGTCGATACCGCCGAAGGCGCAACCGCCCGGAAACGCTCAGGCAAATGAACGGCGTGTCGTTGAGGAGATCGCCACCGATCGCCTCTAGGAGGGCTCTGGAGAGTAGTTGCGGCGTCACGGGCGCCGGGCTCACCGAAGGGGAGAGGTGCAGACAGGCCGGCGTGGTATGCGCGGCGCGGTCGACACCGGATCTCTCAGGTCGCAGGACAGAGGGGCGGCGGAGCGCACTGGCGGCCGGAGCACACGAGATGGGATCCAGAACACCTCTTTACGACACGCATATCGCCGCCGGGGCCCGCATGGTGGACTTCGGGGGCTGGGATATGCCGCTGCACTACGGGTCCCAGATCGAAGAACATCATGCCGTCAGGCGTGACGCGGGCATGTTCGATGTGTCGCACATGCTGGGAGTGGATTTGACCGGTTCGCAGGCGGGCGACTACCTGCGCCGTGTACTCGCCAATGATGTCGGGCGACTCAAGGAACCGGGCAAGGCGATCTACAGCTGCATGCTCAATGACAGCGGCGGAGTCATCGACGATCTGATCGTTTACTTCCTGGGCGACAATCGGTTTCGCATGGTCGTGAACGCTGGCAACCGCGACAAGGACATCGCCTGGTTGACGCGCCAGCACGCCGGCTTCGAGGTACGGATCCAGCCGCGTACGGATCTGGCCATGATCGCCGTGCAAGGGCCGAACGCCCGGGCGAAGGTCGCAACCCTGATCGGCGAGCGCGCATCGCCTGCGCTGCAGCTCAAGCCATTCACCGGCTGCGAATTGCCCCCTTATTTCATTGCCCGCACCGGATACACCGGCGAAGACGGATGGGAAATCATGCTGCCGGCGGAGGAGGTGCCTGCCTTGTGGGCGGCGTTGCGGGCAGCGGGCGTTGCGCCATGCGGCCTGGGCGCGCGCGATACCTTGCGCCTGGAGGCGGGCATGAACCTGTACGGCAATGATATGGACGAGAGCGTCTCGCCGCTGGAGTCCGGCCTTGCCTGGACCGTTGCCTTCGATCCTCCGGAGCGGGATTTCATCGGCCGCGCGGCGTTGGAGGCACAGCGCAAAGCGGGCGTGCCGCGCAAGCTCGTGGGGCTGGAACTGGGGGAGCGGGGCGTACTGCGCGGCCACCAGAAGGTCATCGTGCCGGCCATCGGCGAGGGCGAGCTCACCAGCGGCACATTTTCTCCGACCTTGGAGCGAGCCATCGGATTCGCGCGCGTTCCCGCGGCGGCGGCCGAGCGAGTCGAAGTCGAGATCCGGGGTCGGCGCGTGCCGGCGCGTATCGTCAAGTATCCTTTTGTCCGCCATGGCAAGGCGCTGATCTAGCCGGGATCGTCGATGAACCATGCAGACGGCCCGATTCGAGCTTCCCGTGAATTCCGTCATTCCGCCTGATTCTTCCCACCCACACTTCAAGCAGGTCATGTCATGTCCGCCATTCCGTCCGGTCTGAAATTCATGGATTCCCACGAATGGGTCCGCCTCGAGAGCGATGGCAGCGTCACGATCGGCATTTCCGACCATGCGCAGGACGCGCTGGGGGATCTGGTGTTCGTCGAAGTGCCGGAAGCGGGCCGGATGCTGGACAAGGGTGCTGCTGCCGCGGTGGTGGAATCGGTGAAGGCGGCCTCGGATGTCTACAGCCCGATCGCGGGCGAAGTGATTGCCGCCAACGATGCCCTGGGCGCAGCGCCCGAACTGGTAAACAGCGACCCGTACGGCCAGGGCTGGTTGTTCAAGCTCAAGCCGCGCGACATCGGGGAACTGTCCGGCCTGCTCGATGCGCAGGCGTATGCGAAGGTGGTCGAAGAAGCGAGTCGCTGAGATGCCGTTCATTCCGCACACGCAGACAGACGTCGAGGAGATGCTGGCGACGATAGGGGTGCCTGGCATCGATGCCTTGTTCGACGAGATTCCGGCGGCGTTGCGCACCCGGGCCCTGGACGGCATTCCCGAGGCGCTCACCGAAATGCAGGTTGGCAGATTGATGCAGGCGCGGGCGCAGCTGGACGGCCAGCCGCTCAATTTTCTCGGTGCCGGAGCGTACGAACATCATATCCCGGCCGCCGTGTGGGCGATCGTGACGCGTGGGGAATTCTACAGCGCCTATACGCCCTACCAGGCGGAGGCCAGCCAGGGCACGCTGCAGGTGCTGTACGAATATCAAACCATGATGGCGAATCTGACGGGGATGCAGGTATCGAATGCATCCTTGTACGACGGCGCATCGGCACTGGCCGAGGCGTGTCTGATGGCGGTGCGAGCGCATCGCAGGTCGCAGTCGGCCCGTATCCTGGTGCCCGCGACGGTCAATCCGACGTATCGCCAGGTGGCGCACGCGATCACCGCCGGGCAATCGCTGGCTTTGGACCTGCTGCCGTACGATATTGCGGACGGCACCTTGGCGTTTGCGGCGCTGGACGCACTGCAGGGACAGGATATTACCGCCGTCGTCATCCAACAGCCGAACTTCCTTGGCCTGCTCGAGGATGTCGATGCAATCACGGATTGGGCGCATGCCAACGGCGCGCTGGTCATCGCGGTCGTCAATCCGCTGTCGCTCGCCATCCTGAAGCCACCGGGGGAGTGGGGCGCCAAAGGGGCGGATATCGTGGTCGGCGAGGGCCAGCCGCTGGGTGTCCCGTTGTCCTCCGGAGGGCCGTATTTCGGCTTCATGTGCACGCGCATGCAATACGTACGCCAGATGCCGGGGCGCATCGTCGGGCGCACGGTCGACCTGGATGGCAAGCCGGGCTTCACCTTGACGCTGCAGGCTCGCGAGCAGCACATCCGGCGCAGCAAGGCGACCTCCAACATTTGTACCAATCAAGGACTGCTGGTTACGGCGTCCACGATACACATGTCCATGCTGGGTGCGGCCGGCCTCGAGCAGGTCGCGGCCGTGTCGCAGGCGCAGACCAGCGCTCTGGTCGAGGCGCTGACTCGGATCGAGGGTGTGACCTTGGCCTTCGAGGGGCCGCGCTTCCATGAGGCCGTGCTGCGCTTCGAGGGCAAGGTGGAAGCGGTTCTGGAGGCGCTGGGCCGGCGCGGCATCGTCGGCGGCTACGATCTGTCCGGGCATTATCCCGAGTTGGGCAATGCACTGCTGGTGTGTGCGACGGAAGCGCGTACCGGCGAGGATATCGATGCCTATGCCAGCGCCCTGGCCGAGATCGCAGGCCAGTGAAAGCCCCGCAAGCTGCGGCTGCGTACGCAATAAATCGAAAATGACAGCTATGCACGAACCGTTGATATTCTCGTATTCCCGCCCTGGACGTGTCGCCGCCGGCCAATATCCGCCAGTGGCGCCGCCGCTGGAGCTGCCGCAGAAGTTTCGCCGTCGCCGGCGGGCGCTGCTGCCGGAAGTTTCCGAACTGCAGGTGGTGCGGCATTTCACGCGCCTGTCGCAACTGAACTTCTCGATCGACACTCACTTCTATCCGTTGGGTTCGTGCACGATGAAGTACAACCCGCGCGCCTGCAATCAATTGGCGATGCTGCCGCAGTTCCTGGGGCGCCATCCCCTCGCGCCCGCGTCCATGGGCCAGGGCTTTCTGGCGTGCATGCATGAGTTGCAGGAAATGCTGAAGGAAGTAACGGGCATGAAGGGTGTCTCGCTGACCCCGATGGCCGGTGCGCAGGGGGAGTTTGCCGGCGTGGCCATGATTCGGGCCTATCACCGTGCGCGCGCGGACCTGGATCGTAACGAGATCATCGTGCCCGATGCGGCGCATGGCACGAATCCGGCTACCGCCACGATGTGCGGCTGCAAAGTGGTCGAAGTGCCGACGCTCGAGAATGGCGATATCGATCTGGAGGCGCTCAAGCGAGTCCTCGGACCGAGAACGGCCGGCATCATGCTGACCAATCCGTCCACGCTGGGCGTGTTCGAGCGCCGCATCCACGAAGTGGCGGCGCTGGTGCACCAGGCGGGTGGCTTGCTGTACTACGACGGCGCGAACCTCAATGCCATTCTGGGCAAGGTGCGGCCGGGCGACATGGGATTCGATGTGATCCACATGAATCTGCACAAGACTTTTTCGACGCCGCACGGCGGTGGCGGACCCGGGTCGGGCGCTGTCGGCGTCGGCCAGCGACTGTTGCCGTTCTTGCCCATTCCGCTGGTAGGTCGCAAACAGGAGGACACCGGGCAGTATCGATACCACTGGCTGGACGAGCGCGACCTGCCGCAGACGATCGGGCGCTTGTCCGCGTTCATGGGTAATGCCGGCGTGCTGCTGCGGGCCTATGTCTACATGCGAATGCTGGGCCGCGCCGGAATGCAGCGGGTGGCGGAGTATGCGACGCTCAATGCGAACTACCTGATGGCGCGGCTGCGGCAGGCGGGCTTCGATCTGGCATATCCGCACCGACGCGCCAGCCATGAATTCATCGTTACCCTCAAGCGCCAGGAGAAAGAACTGGGCGTGAATGCCATGGACTTCGCCAAGCGGTTGCTGGACCATGGGTTTCATGCGCCAACGACGTATTTTCCGCTGCTGGTGCCGGAATGCCTGCTGATCGAGCCGACCGAGACCGAGGCGAAGGAGGACCTGGATGCTTTCGTCGCCGCCCTGATCGCCATCCAGCGTGAAGCCGAACAGGACGCTGCCAAGGTCAAGGGCGCTCCCTATACTTTGCCGGTACGACGCCTGGATGACGTGCGCGCCGCCAAGCAGCTGGACCTGTCATATCAGAGCGATCGCAGTTAGGAAACGTGCAAGTGGACGATCTTCGACAAACGCAACGCATGCCGGATCGTCCCAAGCTTTCGGGCATGCGCCGGCTGGTGCTGGCATTCGTCAACTCCTGGAAGGGATTCAAGGGCGCCTTGCGCTTCGAGGCAGCCTTTCGCCAGGAGGTCGCGCTGGCGCTGGTGATGATCCCGCTTGGCACCTGGCTCGGGGAAACGGGTGTCGAGAGGGCGATGCTGGTCGGTTCCGTGCTGCTGGTGTTGATCGTCGAACTGCTCAACACCGGCATCGAGACGGTCGTCGATCGTATCGGCCTGGAGCGCCATGAATTATCCGGGCTGGCCAAGGATGTCGGTTCGACCGCGGTGTTGTTTTCTTTCGGTTTGCTTACAGTGGTGTGGGGCTTTCTACTGTGGGATTGACGCCGCTGCACGCTCGATGAGGCGCGGCCTGGCCTGCGGCGCCCGCCGTGAATCCGGCGCCCACCATGGTCCGCGGAACTCGGTGGATCCGGGCAGATCCCAGTAGACTGGTCGCCTGCTCGCGGGCGGCGGGTTTCCTTGTTGCGGCAAGCTTGCGCGGCGGGCTTGCGAATTTTCTCCGGCGGTTCTCCCTCATGCAAAGAATTCTCCCCGTGTTTGCCATCCTCCTCGCCGCGCTGCTGAACGCGCCGTCGTCCGCCGCCGCCGCGGCCGAGCGCGACGTGGCCGCGACCGCGGTAGCCGTACCCGAGGATTCGCGCTGGACCCGTACCTTGGAGCGTGTCGCGACCGGAGTCGTCACGATCCAGGTGGACCTGACACGAGCCTTCGATACCGAGTGGAACACATCCAGCCAGGCAACCGGCTTCGTCGTGGACGCCAAGCGAGGCCTGATCCTGACCAACCGCCATGTCGTGACTCCCGGACCGGTGACTGCCCAGGCAGTCTTCCTGAATCGGGAGGAAGTCACGCTCTATCCGGTATATCGGGATCCGGTCCACGATTTCGGCTTCTATCGCTACGACCCGGAGAAGCTTCGCTTCATCAAGCCCGCCGAGTTGAGGCTTTATCCGCAAGGCGCACTGGTCGGCCGCGAGATCCGGGTGATCGGCAACGACGCGGGGGAACAGTTGTCGATTCTTGCCGGGACCTTGGCCAGGCTCGATCGGCAGGCACCCAACTACGGGGTGGGCAAGTACAACGATTTCAATACCTTTTACTACCAGGCGGCATCGAGCACTTCCGGCGGGTCGTCCGGATCGCCGGTGATCGACATCGAAGGCAGGGTCGTGGCGCTCAACGCCGGCGGCAGCTCCGCGGCGGCTTCCAGTTTCTACCTGCCGCTGGATCGGGTGGTGCGCGCCTTGCAGCTCATCCAGGAAGGCAAACCCGTCGCGCGCGGCACTTTGCAGACGGTGTTCGAGTACACGCCGTTCGATGAAGTCCGGCGTCTGGGGCTGCGCCCCGGCACCGAAAGCGAGATGCGCCGCAGGTTCCCCCAGAGCACCGGCATGCTGGTGGTCTCGGAAGTGCAGCGCGGCTCCCCGGCCGAGGAGGCCTTGGAGCCCGGCGACATCCTGGTGCGCATCGATGGCGAACCGAGCGTGGAGTTCGATGCGCTGGCCAAGGCGCTCGACGATGGCGTCGGGCGGCAGGTCAAGCTCTCGATCGAGCGCGGTGGACAGGCACTGGAGCGCGAGCTGGCCGTTGGCGACCTGTATGCGATTACACCGAGCCGTTTCCTGGAGTTCGGCGATGCCATCGTCCACAACTTGTCCTGGCAGCAGGCGCGCCACATCAATACGCCCATCCAAGGCGTGTATGTCGCCAATCCCGGCTATGTGCTGGCCGCGGCCGGCATTGCGCGCAATGCCGTGATCACGGCACTGAACGGCCAGGACATCGCCACCCTCGACGATCTCGAACCCATCGTGCAGGCGTTGCGGGACGGCGAGCGCGCGCCGGTCCGGTTTTTCACTCTCGATGACCCGAATACGGCACGAGTGCGCGTGATCCGCATGGATCGGCGCTGGTTTCCGGCGCGTTCGTGCCAGCGCGACGATACGACGGGCACCTGGCCGTGCGTGTCCTGGCCGCCCGACGGAGTGGCCGAGCCGCCCACGCCTGCCACCACCAGCTTCGCCAAAACGGCCGACCCGATCATCAATCGCCTGGCGCCGTCGCTGGTGCTGGTGAATTTCGATATGCCGTACTCGGTGTCCGGCATCAGCGAGCGTAACTACTATGGCACGGGCCTGATCGTCGATGCACAGCGTGGCCTGGTGCTGGTCGACCGCAATACGGTGCCGTCGCCCTTGGGCGATGTGCGCCTGACCTTCGCCGGATCGATCGAAATTCCCGGACGCGTGGAGTATCTGCACCCGCTGCACAATCTGGCCGTGGTTTCCTACGACCCCGCGCTCATCGGCGAGACGCCCGTGCAGGCGGCGACCTTGCGCGCCCGTGAGCTCAATCCCGGCGACCCGGTCTGGGCGGTAGGCATGCGTCCGGACGGGAAAGTGCAGTCGCGCTCGACGCGAGTCGCCTCGATCGATCCGGTGGACTATCCGCTGACGCGGACCTTGCAGTTTCGCGAATCGAATCTGGAAACCATCAGCCTGATCAACGCGCCGCGCGATTACGATGGCGTACTAGTGAGCGAGGAGGGCGAGGTATTGGCCAGCTGGGCCAGCTTCGCCTACGAGTCCGGGCGCGACGTCACGCAGGAAAATCGGGGCATCGGCGCCGAGCTGATGGCGGAAACCCTGTCCTTGGCGCGGGAGCATCGATCCTTGTATTCGCTGGAGGCGGAGCTCAAGCCGATACCGCTGGCCAGCGCGCGCAAGCTTGGCCTTACGGACCAGTGGGTCCAGCGCCTGGAACAGCACAGTCCCGAGCGCCGCCAGGTACTGAGTGTCGAACGGCTGGTCGGGGGTGCGCCGGCGAGCAGCTTGTTGCAGCCCGGCGATCTGATCCTTCAGATCGACGGCACCTTGGCGAATCGTTTCCGCGAGGTCGAGCGCGCGGTGCAGAAGCGTGGCCAGAGTTCGGT
>JBEBRC010000004.1:0-47238 GCA_040395055.1 Steroidobacter denitrificans | reverse complement strand
GCCAGCAGATAAAGTTCCGAACTGCAGACATGTTTGGGGCCATATCGGACATTATCAAGCTGCGTCCGATCCGTAGCCGATCGGCGCGCGGTTGTTGCAGCGCTGCATCGAAGCCCCCCCGATGAACTCCACCCCGGCGATGGCATCCATGGGTAGAATATCCACGGCCACGGTCCGTGCGCGTCCCTGAAGCATGCGAGCCGCGAATCGACTCCATCCCCCCAGGTGCCGCGCCTGGATCGACAATGGCCATGCCCGGTTTGAGCAGACAGCGCTGATTTATTCATGAACCTATCCGAACGACAGAAGAAGTATCTGCGCGGCCTCGCCCACGGTCGCGATCCAGTGGTATTGCTTGGCGCCCGCTCCAGCACGGAGTCCGGATTGTCGCCATCGGTCCTGAGCGAGATGGATACGGCGCTGGGCGCCCACGAATTGGTGAAAGTGCGCGCCCGGGTTGGCGATCGCGAACAGCGCGATTCGCTGTTGAGCGGATTGGCCGAACTGACCGGCAGCGCGCTGATACAACGCATCGGCAACGTGGGCGTGTTCTATCGGCGACACAAGGACAAACCGCGCATCATCCTGCCTGCCGACTGAGCGCCGCGGCTGCGGCAAGCACTCGGTAGGCGAGCCTCCGAGCCTTGGCACCAGGCCTCAGGCGCAAGTCGCTACGGGCCGGCTGGCACTCCACACCAGCGCCAGCGCACCGGCGCAGGCGGTCGCGAACAACACGGCCGCCACTGCGTGCAGCATGCCGAAACGCGCCATGTCGCCGGCGAGGCGGGCGGCATCCATCATCGGCCCCAGAATGAATTCGCTGGCCAGCGGCGCCGCGGCGGTGACCGCGATCAACCATGGAAACGCTTTCGCCGCCGAGACTCCGCTCATGGCGTGGATGCCCATCAAGGCCGAGCCAAGCACCAGTCCTAGCCAGGCCTCGATGTGAAACAGCCGCGCCGCGACCTGGCCCGCCACATGGCGCTCATCCAGCGTCGCGAACAGTGTCGGGGCGACGATGCCGCAGACGGTCCAGAGGCTGCCCGCCCACAGCGTGAGCAGGATGCAGCCAAGGCGCCGCATGCCCGCCGGTTGCGTCCTGCCGGCCGCGTTCACACGTACTTCACTGCCACGATCTCGTACGAGCGCGTGCCGTTCGGCGCCACCACATCGACGACGTCGCCCTGCGATTTACCCACCAGCGCCCGCGCGATCGGTGAGGACACGGAGATCAGCCCTTGCTTGATGTCCGCCTCCGCGTCCCCGACGATCTGGTAGACCACGGCGGCGCCATCGTCCTGATCTTCGAGATCGACCGTGGCGCCGAACACCACCCTGCCGCCGGTCGAGAGGCGCGAGACGTCGATGATTTCGGAGTTCGACAGATGCGCCTCCAAGTCCTTGATGCGTCCTTCGATGAAGCTTTGCTGCTCGCGCGCCGCATGGTATTCGGCATTCTCGCTCAAGTCGCCATGACTGCGGGCTTCCGCGATCGCCTGGATGACGCGCGGACGATCCTCGCTCTTCAAACGCTTGAGTTCCGCACGCAGACGCTCGGATCCTACGAGCGTCAAAGGCATCCGTTTCACGATGCCACCTCCTGATGCAAATCCTGCAGACGATTCACGTCCACATCGTTCATGTGTGCGATGGCATCGCAAGTCGCCAGACCGGCGGCCACCGTCGTGTAGTAAGTGACACCCTTGTGCACCGCTTCCCTGCGAATCGAACGCGATTCGAAAATCGCCTGCTTGCCCTCGGTCGTGTTCACAATCAATGCAATCTCGTCGTTCTTGATCATGTCGACGATATGCGGCCGCCCTTCACGTACCTTGTTGGCGGTGCGGCACTCGATGCCCGCCTCGGCCAGGACCTGTGCCGTGCCGGAAGTGGCAATGATCTGGAAGCCCTGCGCCAGCAGTCGCCGCGCCAAAGTGATCGCCGCAGGCTTGTCCCGCTCGCGCACGCTGATCAGGCAAACGCCCTTGGTCGGCAAGGATACGCCAGAGGCGAGCTGTGCCTTGGCATAGGCTTCGCCGAAAGAGCGACCGGTACCCATGACCTCCCCGGTCGACTTCATTTCCGGCCCCAGGATCGGATCGGCCTCCGGGAACTTGGAAAACGGGAACACCGACTCCTTGACGGCGAAGAACGTCGGCAACCGCTCGCCCACCACGCCCAGGTCCTTGAGCTTCGCGCCTGCCATGACACGAGCGGCCACCTTGGCCAGCGGCACCCCCGTCGCCTTGGAGACGAACGGCACGGTGCGCGATGCCCGCGGATTGACTTCCAGGATATAGACCACGCCGTTCTGGATCGCGAACTGGATATTCATCAAGCCGACGACATCGAGGCCGTGCGCCAGCTTGCGCGTCTGCTCGCGTAGCTCCGCCTGCACCTCGGCGCTCAGGCTGTTGGGCGGCAGCGAACAACCAGAGTCGCCGGAATGCACCCCGGCCTGCTCGATGTGCTCCATGATGCCGCCGATATAGACGTCCTCGCCGTCGCAGATGGCGTCCACGTCCACTTCTATCGCCAGGTCCAGGAAGCGATCCAGCAGCACCGGGCTGTCGTTGGATACCTTGACCGCGTCGGTCATGTAGGTGCGCAGGTCATCCTCGTTGAACACCACTTCCATCGCGCGCCCGCCGAGCACGTAGGACGGCCGCACGATCAGGGGGAAGCCGACGGTACGCGACATCATGATCGCCTGGTCTTCGGTGCGCGCCGTACAGTTGGGCGGCTGCTTCAGATTCAGCGACTGCACCAGATGCTGGAAGCGTTCGCGGTCCTCGGCGATATCGATCGAGTCCGGCGTGGTGCCGATGATCGGCGCCCCGGCCGCCTCCAGCGCACGGCACAGCTTCAGTGGCGTCTGGCCGCCGTACTGCACGATCACGCCTGCCGGCTTCTCCTTGTCGATGATCTCCATCACGTCTTCGAACGTGAGCGGCTCGAAATACAGCCGATCGGAGATGTCATAGTCGGTCGAGACCGTCTCGGGATTGCAGTTGACCATGATGGTCTCGAAACCCGCCTCGCGCAGCGCCAACGCCGCATGCACGCAGCAATAGTCGAATTCGATACCCTGACCGATCCGGTTGGGGCCGCCTCCCAGGATCATGATCTTCTTGCGATCGGATGGGTTCGCCTCGCATTCCTCGTCGTAGCTGGAATACATGTAGGCGGTCGAGGTGGCGAACTCCGCCGCGCAGGTGTCCACGCGCTTGTAGACGGGACGGATGCCCATGGTGAGGCGCCGCCGGCGCACGCTGGCCTCGTCGATGCCCAGCAGTACCGCGAGGCGCCGATCGGAGAAGCCCTTGCGCTTCAGCGCGCGCACGCGATCGCGCTCGAACGCAGCCAGACCCTGCGCCTGCACCGCCTGCTCCTCGAGCACGATGTCCTGGATCTGGGCCAGGAACCAGGGATCGATACGCGTCAAGGTATGGATCTCCTCGAACGCCAGGCCGGCACGGAACGCATCGCCCACGTAGCGCAACCGGTTGGGCCCGGGCATGTGCAATTCCTCGCGCAGCAGATGCAGCTGATCCTCCCCCAGCGGCAGCGCCAGGATCGGGTCCAGGCCGTCGATACCGACCTCCATGCTGCGCAGCGCTTTCTGCAGGGATTCCTGGAACGTGCGCCCCATCGCCATCACCTCGCCGACCGACTTCATCTGCGTGGTCAGGCGATCGTTCGCACCCGGGAACTTCTCGAACGTGAAACGCGGGATCTTGGTCACCACGTAGTCGATCGTCGGCTCGAAGGATGCCGGCGTGGCGCCGCCGGTAATATCGTTCTTCAACTCATCCAGCGTGTAGCCGACGGCGAGCTTCGCCGCGATCTTGGCGATCGGAAATCCGGTCGCCTTCGAGGCCAGCGCCGAGGAACGCGATACGCGTGGATTCATCTCGATGATGAGCAGCCGCCCATCCTCGGGATTGAGCGCGAACTGGACGTTCGATCCGCCGCACTCGACACCGATCTTGCGCAGCACCGCAATCGATGCGTTGCGCAGGCGCTGATACTCCCTGTCGGTGAGCGTCTGTGCCGGCGCGATCGTGATCGAGTCGCCGGTATGCACGCCCATCGGATCGAGGTTCTCGATCGAGCAGATGATGATGCAGTTGTCGTTGCGATCGCGCACGACTTCCATCTCGTACTCTTTCCACCCGATGACGGCTTCCTCGAGCAGCACCTCGCTGGTAGGCGATGCCTCCAGGCCGCGCTCGACGATGGTCACGAACTCCTCGCGGTTGTAGGCGATGCCGCCACCGGAACCGCCAAGCGTGAACGAGGGCCGGATGACGGTTGGATAACCGATCTCCGACTGCACGGCCAACGCCTCCTCGACGCTGTGGGCGATCCGGGAGCGCGGCGACTCCAGGCCGATCTCACGCATGGCGTTACGGAAGCGCTCGCGGTCCTCCGCCATGTCGATCGCATCGCGCGAGGCGGCGATAAGCTCGACGCCATACTTATCGAGCACGCCTTCGCGCACCAGGTCCAGCGCGCAATTCAGGGCGGTCTGCCCGCCCATCGTGGGCAGCAGGGCATCGGGACGTTCCTTGGCGATGATCCGCTCGACCGTGGTCCAATGCACCGGCTCGATATAGACGGCATCGGCCGTCTCCGGATCGGTCATGATCGTGGCGGGGTTGGAGTTCACCAGGATGACGCGGTAGCCCTCCTCCTTGAGCGCCTTGCACGCCTGGGCCCCCGAGTAGTCGAACTCGCACGCCTGGCCGATGACGATCGGGCCGGCGCCGATGATCAGGATGCTTTGGATGTCTGTACGTTTAGCCACTTAGCACACCAGCCTTGACACGTCAGGCAACGAATCTTCGATCGAGAGGGCATTTGTTCATTGGAGTCAGGCCGATCTGTCCGGCCGTAGCGCTGGGTCTCATCCTTCGGCCGTGCGCCAGTCGCCCTGGACATCGCCGCGCCCCGACAGCTGCGCCTGGGCGCTGATGCGCTTTTGCATCAGCGTCACGAAACGCCCGAAGCCCAGGCGCACGTCATGCGGACCCGGGCTCGCTTCCGGATGGCCCTGGAAGCCGAAGGCCGGGCGGTCGATACGCTCGATGCCTTGCAGCGAACCATCGAACAAGGATTTGTGCGTGGTGCGCATATTGGAGCCGAGCGTGCTTTCATCGACCGCGAACCCGTGATTCTGGCTGGAAATCAGTACCCGGCCGGAGTCGATGTCGAGCACCGGATGATTCGCGCCGTGATGGCCGAACTTCATCTTCACCGTCTTGCCACCGCTTGCCAGACCCAGCAGCTGATGTCCCAGGCAAATGCCATAGATCGGAATATCGGTCTCGAGGAATGCCTGGATGGCCTCGATGGCGTAGGTGCATGGCTCCGGGTCGCCCGGACCGTTGGAGAGGAAGATTCCGTCCGGATTCATCTCCAGCACGCTGCGCGCCGAGGTCTGCGCCGGCACCACCGTGACGCGGCAGCCATAGTCGGCAAGGCTGCGCAGGATGTTGCGCTTGATGCCAAAATCGTAGGCCACGACATGCAGCCGCTGGCCAGGGCGCGCCTTGGGACCCGACTCGCTGCCCCAGTTCGTGCCTTCGTTCCACTGGTACTGGCGCTTGGTCGAGACCACCTTCGCCAAGTCCATGCCCTTGAGCCCTGGAAACCTGCGCGCGGCATGGATCGCTGCCTGCGCATCGGCCTGGTCGCCGGTCATGATGCAGCCGGCCAGCGCCCCTTTCTCGCGCAGAATGCGCGTCAGCTTGCGAGTATCGATATCGGCGATCGCCACCAGCTTGCCGCGCTGGAGAAAAGTCTCCAGCGATTCCGAGGCGCGCCAACTCGAATGCACCGCAGGCAGGTCCCGGATCACCAGGCCGGCGCAGTACAAGCTTGCCGCCTCCAGGTCCTCGGGATTGGCGCCGGTGTTACCGATATGCGGGTAGGTCAGAGTGACGATCTGCTTGCAGTAGGAGGGATCGGAAAGGATTTCCTGATAGCCCGTCATGGAGGTGTTGAATACCACCTCTCCGGTGGTGTTGCCCTTGGCGCCGATCGATCGGCCGTGAAATACAGTGCCGTCTTCGAGCGCCAGCACAGCGGCCAATGCAGCAGGTATTGTCACGTGAGGCTCCGGTGTTCGTTTCAGACACGCATGCGGACGGCGAGATGGGCCTTGAAGCCGATCCCGCGAGAAAAGATTTCACCGCGTGCTGAGGGACAGGAGTCTACGCGAGTCGGATTCGCAGGTCTATCGGAATGCGAGCACGTCGCGCATCGAATACAGGCCCGCGGGACGCCCGGCCAGCCAGCGTGCCGCCTGCACCGCACCACGTGCGAAAGCGAGCCGATCGCTGGCGCGGTGCGTCAGCTCGATACGCTCGCCCAACCCGGCGAAGGTCACGGTGTGGTCGCCCACCACGTCGCCGCCGCGAAATACCGAAAAGCCGATCGCGCCGCGACGCCGCGCCTCGCCGGCGCCGTGCCGGTCGTACTGCGCCGCCTGCTCCAGGTCTATCCCGCGTCCGGCTGCCGCCGCGGCGCCCAGCCCCAGCGCGGTGCCCGATGGCGCATCCTTCTTGTTGCGGTGATGCGCTTCGAAAATCTCGATATCGTAATCCGCATCGAGCTTGCGGGCGGCCAGCTCGACCAGCTCCAGCAGGAGATTGACGCCCACGCTCATGTTGGGCGCCATGACGATCGCAATCCTGTCGGAGGCCTGGACTATCTGCTGCTGCAGCGCCGCAGAGTGACCGGTGGTGCCGATCACCAGCGGGCAGTTCGCCGCCACGCAGGCCGCCACGTTGGCCGCGGTCGCATCGGGCAAGGTGAAATCGATCGCCACCGCCGCGCCGCGGACGGCCGCGGCCGGATCCGCCACCACTGCCACGCCGCGATGCGTGGTCTGGGCTGCCGCGCCCGCATCCTGGCCCAGCCAGCGACTGGCGGCCGAGGCGCTGGCGCCGCTGAGCGTCGCCGCCTTGCATTCATCCATCGCCGCCAGCAGCGCGCGCCCCATGCGGCCGCTGACACCCAGGATCGCCATGCGCAGTTCGCTGTCGCTCATTGCCGCCCGTCCACGTTGCGCTGCCTCAGGTTCCGCTCGTCCACTGTCCGGCTCAACTTCTGATGGTCTCGAAGAAGCGCTTGACGCCGTCCAGCCAGGTGCGCTCGCGCGGGCTGTGATTGCGAGCACTGCTGTGCACCGATTCGTGGAACTGGCGCAGCAATTCCTTCTGTTCCTCCGTCAGGTTCACCGGCGTCTCCACCACCACGCGGCAAAACAGATCGCCGGTCGCGCCGCCTCGCACCGGCTTCACGCCTTTCTCGCGCAGCCTGAAGACGCGCCCGGACTGGCTCTCGGCGGGAACCTTGAGTTCGACCGTCCCCCCCAGGGTCGGCACCTCGACCTTGCCGCCCAAGGTCGCCGTGGCGAAGCTTACCGGCACTTCGCACGACAGGTGGCTGCCGTCGCGCTCGAAAATGGGATGCTCGCGCACCCGGATCTCGACATACAGATCGCCCGGCGGCCCACCATTGCGGCCGGCCTCGCCCTCGCCACTGAGGCGGATGCGGTCCCCGGTGTCCACGCCCTCGGGCACCGTGACCGAAAGCGTCCGCTTGCGCCGCACGCGCCCCTGCCCCAGACAGGTATCGCAAGGCTGGCTGATCACCTGGCCGCGCCCCTTGCAGCGCGGACAGGTCTGCTGCACGGCGAAGAAGCCCTGCTGCATACGCACTTGGCCGGCGCCATGGCAAGTCTCGCAGGTGACTGTCTGCGAGCCGGCCGCCGCACCGCTGCCGCTGCAGGTTTCGCACTCGCCCAGGGAGGCGAATTCGATCGATGCCGAATGGCCGAACACGGCCTGTTCCAGATCGATCTCCAGGTCATAGCGCAGATCGGCGCCGCGAAACACCTGACGGCCGCCGCGGCGCGCGCCGCCGAAGATATCTCCGAACACATCGCCGAAAATGTCGCTGAAAGCGTCGGAAGCGCCGCCGCCGCCGCGCGCGGCGAGGCCCTCATGGCCATACTGATCATAGATTGCCCGCTTCTGCGCATCCGAGAGGACTTCGTAGGCTTCCTTGGCCTCCTTGAATTTATCCTCAGCCTGGTGGTCGTTCGGGTTGCGGTCGGGATGGCACTTCATCGCCAGACGGCGATAGGCCTTCTTGATCTCGGCTTCACTGGCCGTGCGAGCCAGTTCGAGCACTTGGTAATAGTCGCGCTTGGACATTGTTATCCGTGTATCGAGCGTCTGCCGCTCACATCAACTGCGCCATCGGCCAACCTGCATCGGCCGATGGCGCAACAATCAAATCTCTGCCTGGGCGGCGCCGGCATCCTTACGACGCCCCGCAGGATCACCGGCGCGCCCGCAGACGCCAGGCAGGACGGACGCCGCGCGCCCGTCCTGCGAATCGTTCAAGCGTCCTTTTTCTTGTCCTTGACCTCTTCGAACTCGGCATCGAGCACGTCGTCCTTGGCAGCGCCGCCGCCTGCACTCTCGCCAGCGCCGCTTTCGCCTGCCCCTTCGGCCGATTGAGCATACGCCTGCTGGGCGATCGCCGCCGAGGCCTGCGCCAGGGCGTTCGCCTTGGTGTCGATCACGTCCTTGTCATCGCCGCTCAACGCACGCTTGAGGTCGGACAGGGCCGATTCGACGCTGGCGCGATCGTTCGCCGCCACCTTCTCGCCCAGGTCCTTGAGCGTCTTTTCGGTGGAATGCACCAAGGCATCCGCCTTGTTGCGCGACTCGACCAGCTCGCGGAACTTCAGATCCTCCTCGGCATGCGACTCGGCGTCCGAAACCATCCGCTTGATCTCGTCCTCCGACAGCCCGCTGGAGGCCTTGATGACGATTTTCTGTTCCTTGTTGGTGGCCTTGTCCTTCGCCGACACGTTGAGAATGCCGTTGGCGTCGATGTCGAACGTGACCTCGATCTGCGGCATGCCGCGAGGCGCCGAGGGAATGCCTTCCAGGTTGAACTGGCCCAGCGACTTGTTGTCGGCGGCGCGCTGGCGCTCGCCCTGCAACACGTGAATCGTCACCGCGCCCTGGTTGTCGTCCGCGGTCGAGAAAGTCTGATTCGCCTTGGTCGGAATCGTGGTGTTCTTCTCGATCAGCTTGGTCATCACGCCACCGAGCGTCTCGATGCCCAGCGACAGCGGCGTCACGTCCAGCAGCAGCACGTCCTTGACTTCTCCGGACAGCACGCCGCCCTGGATCGCCGCACCCACCGCCACCGCTTCATCCGGATTGACGTCCTTGCGCGGGTCCTTGCCGAAGAAATCCTTCACCGCCTTTTGCACCAGCGGCATGCGCGTCTGACCGCCCACCAGGATCACTTCGGACACATCCTTGATCGACAGGCCGGCGTCCTTGAGCGCGATGCGGCACGGCTCGATGGTCCGCTGCACCAGGTCCTCCACCAGCGACTCGAGCTTGGCGCGGGTCAGCTTGATGCTCAGGTGCTTCGGACCCGAGGCATCGGCGGTGATGTAGGGCAGGTTGATCTCGGTTTGCTGGCTGGAGGACAGCTCGATCTTGGCTTTCTCGGCCGCCTCCTTCAGGCGCTGCATGGCCAGCGGATCGCGCCGCACGTCGACGCCGCTCTCCTTCTGGAACTCCTCGCCGAGGTAGTCGATGATCCGCTTGTCGAAATCCTCGCCGCCGAGGAAGGTATCGCCATTGGTGGCGAGCACCTCGAACTGGCGCTCCCCATCCACGTCCGCGACTTCGATGATGGACACGTCGAACGTACCACCGCCCAGGTCATACACCGCGATCTTGCGGTCGCCGCCCAGCTTGTCCATGCCATAGGCCAGGGCCGCCGCCGTCGGCTCGTTGATGATGCGCTTGACGTTCAGGCCGGCGATGCGGCCGGCATCCTTGGTCGCCTGGCGCTGCGAATCGTTGAAATAGGCCGGCACGGTGACGACCGCCTCGGTCACCGGTTCGCCCAGGAAGTCCTCGGCAGTCTTCTTCATCTTCATCAGCACGCGCGCCGAGACTTCCGGCGGCGCCATCTTCTTGCCCTGCGCCTCGATCCAGGCGTCGCCGTTGTCGGCCTTCACCAGCTTGTAGGGGACCATTTCGATGTCTTTCTGGACCACATCGTCCTGGAAGCGGCGGCCGATCAGGCGCTTGATGGCAAACAGGGTGTTGTGCGGATTGGTGACCGCCTGCCGCTTTGCGGACTGGCCGACAAGCACTTCATCGTCTTTCGTGAACGCGACGATCGATGGCGTGGTGCGGTCGCCTTCGCTGTTCTCGATGACGCGAGGCTTGCCGCCATCCATGATCGCGACGCACGAATTCGTCGTGCCGAGGTCAATCCCGATGACTTTGCTCATGGCCGATAGCTCCTGAAATCTTCGCTACTTGTATCAATGCTGGAAAGGTGACCGTGAGAGGACATGAGTCGACTCACGTGATAACCGGGGTCATTGCTGGGTTAATGCGGCTGTCCCATTCGCTTTCAAGTCGCGCGATGCGTAGCAGCGGCGCGCGACCCGAAATGAGAACTTACTCTTCATTCCAGCAATAACTGGTTGATTATTAATATTTTATCAAGGCTCTCGGGCAACGATGACCCGCGCAGGGCGCAGCAGCCGCCCGTTCAGTTCATAGCCCTTCTGGATGATGTGCAGCACCGTGTTGGGTACATGCTCACCCGAGGGCAGGGTCGACATCGCTTCGTGCAGCTCGGGATTGAACACCTCGCCGGCGGGAACGATCTCGCTCACGCCTGCCTGCCCGAACGCCTTCGCCAGCAGCTTCAAGGTGGCTTCCGAGCCTTCCTTGAGCGCCTCCGCGGTGCCGGAGCTGGCAATTCCCGCCTCCAGGCTGTCCTTGACGTCGATCAAGTCGTTGGCAAAGCGCTCGAGCGCGAACTTGTGCGCCTGCTCCACGTCACGCGCGGCGCGCTTGCGTACATTTTCTATCTCGGCCAGGGCCCGCATGTAAAGATCCTTGCTTTGCGCGGCCCGATCCTCGGCGGCTGCCAGGGCCGCCTGCAATTCACCGACATCCAAGATAGTACCCTCGCCGGCCTGTGTCCCGCCCTGCGGTGGGGAAGTCTCGGGCGGCACGTGGTCCGCGGAACGATCCGCCTCGTCTGGAACGGTCATGGTTGCTCGCTCTCCAATCTCGCAATGGTCTGCATCCAAAATAAACCAAAAACAAACTCAAAAAATAAATCCAAAGACCAAACTGATAAACATCACGGCCAGGCCACACGCAGGGCGCGCGGCCTTGGAGCCGGGACGGGATTTGTCGGGAGTTGCGGTTCAGGCCCGCGAATTCAAGGCCGAGCCTAACAGCTTCGCCGTAATATCGACGATCGGAATCACCCGCTCGTAGGCCATGCGCGTCGGGCCGATCACCCCCAGCACGCCCACTACCTCCTTGTCGAGCGTGTACGGGGCGGTGACGATACTGCAGTCGTCCAGGATCGTGTAGCCCGATTCCTGGCCGATGAATATCTGCACCCCTTCGGCCTTCAGGCTTTGATCCAGCAGATGCAGGATATCGCGCTGCTGCGTGAAGGCTTCGAACAGGCGGCGCAATTTCTCGACGTTCGATAATTCGGCGAAGCCCATCAAGTTGGTCTCGCCCGCCATGACGTACTCCATGCGGCCCGAGGGTGGCGCGCTGACGACGTGCTGCGCCAGGCGTATGGCATCCAGCATCATCTGGTTCAGGTGCTCGCGCGTTTCCTTCAATTGATTGAGCAGGTGCTCGCGCACATTGCTCAGCTCCCGGCCGCCGAATTCCTGATTGAGGTAATTCGATGCATGCCGCAGCTCATCGGCGCCGTAGTGCCGCTCCAACTGCAGGATGCGGTTCTGCACCTCGCGCCCATTGACGACCAGAATCGCCAGCACGCGGTTGTCCGACAAGGGCACGAATTCGATATGGCTCAAGGCCGCATGGCTTTGCCGCGGCAGGGTCACGACGCCCGCCAGCCGGGTGACGCTGGACAATAGCTGCGAGGCGGCGGCCACCAGCGCCTTGGGATCGTCGTAGTCCTCGCCCAGACGCGTCTGGATGGCGGCGATCTTGTCGTCCGCCAGCGGCTGGAACTTGAGCAGGGTGTCGACGAAGAAGCGGTATCCCTTGTCGGTCGGCACGCGGCCGGCGGAGGTATGGGGGGAGGTGACGAATCCCAGCGCTTCCAGGTCCGCCATGACATTGCGGATGGTGGCGGCACTCAGGCTCAGGCCCAGGTCGCGCGCCAGAGTGCGCGAACCCACGGGCTGGCCATCGCGTATGTAGTGCTCCACCAGCAGCTTCAGCAGCTGCTGGGCACGTTCGCTGAGTAAATCATCGGTCGGCTGCAAGGACATCATCTGCCCGATATGCTACATAAATACCGTGCAGTCCGGCGACTGCGCCTGGCTGCGTAGTACTGCGACTGCATTTGAACCCCGCCACGCCTGGTGCCGCAGGACCGAACGCGCGGCCGTTGCCAGCCTCCCCGTGGCAACCGACTATGGCAACCGGCGCTCCCCGGGCGCGCGTATCCGGCGGCACGCTAGCACGCTGCGAGGCGCTGTCAAGCGATGTCCGTACGCGCCATACAGGGCACCGCAGGCCATGCCGCCGAGGATCGGGGTTGGCCTTGGTGCGCGTTTCAGTTGCCCACCGGCCCTCAGGCCATGCTAAAAACCGCATCCATGTCCAACAGCACACAACGATTCCAGACACTTGCGCTGATCGGCAACGATCGTGACTCGCGCGTGGTCGAGTCCATGCAGATCCTGGCCTCGCATCTGCAGGAACGGCGCCGCCGGGTACTGGCGGATGTGGCCAGCAACGTCGATTTCGGCGCCCTGCCGGTGGAGCGCTACCCCGAGGAGGAACTCGCCGGCCAAGCCGAGCTGCTGGTCGCCGTGGGTGGCGACGGAACCATGCTGCACGCGGCGCGCCTGGCCTCCCCGCATTCCGTCCCGGTGCTGGGGGTCAATCGCGGACGGCTTGGATTCCTGGCCGACATCGGCCCCGGAGACATGCGCGATCGATTGGATGAGGTGCTGCAAGGACGCTACGTCAAGGACCGGCGTGCGATGCTGCAGGCAACCCTGATCTCGCCCCGCGCCGAGCCGCGCAGCTGCCAGGCGCTCAACGACGTCGTGCTGCAAAAATGGCGCACCGGCCGCATGCTCGACTTCGAGACCTGGATCGACGGCCGGTATGTCAATACCCATGGGGGCGATGGCATCGTGGTCGCGACCGCCACCGGCTCGACCGCCTATGCCCTGTCCTGCGGCGGCCCGATCCTGTATCCGGAGCTGGACGCACTGGTGCTGGCGCCGATCAGTCCGCACACCTTGTCCGACCGGCCCATCGTCGTACGCAGTTCCTCGACCATCGAGCTGCGGCTGCTGCATCGCCCTGATACCCAGGCGGAGGTCATCTGCGACGGCATCTCCCTCGGCGAACTTGCCCCCGGCGATCAGCTGCTGATCCAGCCCACGCCCGAGCATGTACTGCTGCTGCATCCCGACGATCACGACTATTACCGTATTCTACGCTCCAAGCTGCGCTGGGGCCGTGGCGATCGCGGGGTGCCTGAGTAGCTTTCCTCGACCCTATATCCGCCCTGCTTCCTTAACCTGCACATCTGGCCGCTGCGCATGCTTGTCCACATTCAGATTCGTGATTTCGCGATCATCGATGCCGTCGAGCTCGAACTCGGCCCCGGACTGACGGTGCTGACCGGCGAAACCGGCGCCGGCAAGTCCATTCTGGTCGATGCCCTGCTATTGGCGGCCGGTGGCCGCGCCGGCGCCGAGGTCGTGCGCCACGGCGCCGAGCGCGCCGAAATCTCGGCGACCTTCACCCTCTCGAACAACGCCGCGGCAACCGCCTGGCTGGCCGAGCAGTCGGTCGCGCACGAGGGCGAGTGCCAGCTCAGGCGCCTCATCGGCACGGACGGCCGCTCGCGCGCCTACGTCAATGGGCAGGCCATGTCGATCCAGGCCTTGCGCCAGCTGGGCGAGTCACTGATCGATATTCATGGGCAGATGGAATACCAATCGCTGGTGCGGCGTCCGGCACAGCGCGAGCTGCTGGACCAAAGTGGCGAACATCGCGAACTGGTTGCGGCGGTCGCCCAGCATTGGCGCGAGCGCGCCACGGTGCAGCAGGAGCGTGACCGCCGCGCAAGCACGGCGCAGGATCGAGACGCGCGTCTGGACTTGCTGCGCCACCATGTGCACGAGCTGCGCACGCTGGACATGAAAGCCGGAGAAATCGAAGCGCTGACGAGCGAGCGGCAGCGACTGTCGCAGCATGAACGCCTGGCTGGCGGCGCGCGCGAGATCATGTCGTTGCTGCGCGAAACCGAGGAGGTCAACGCCGAACAGGCCATGTCGCGCGCCTTGACCCTGGCCCGCTCGCTGGCGGAGCTGGATGCAAGCTTTGCCTCCATGTCGACCCTGATCGAGGAGAGCCTGATTGCGCTGCGCGAGGGAATCGACGCGGTGGCGCACTACGAATCGGACCTGGAAGCGGATCCCCAGCGCCAGGAATGGGTCGAACAACGCCTGGCGGCGATCGAATCGATCGCCCGCAAGCATCGCGTCGACGCCAACGCACTGCCATCGTGCCAGGCCCAGTTGGACGATGAACTGCAGCAACTGGAAACGCTGGAAGCATCGCTGGAACAGATCGACCAGCAGCTGGCCGCGGCGGACCGCCGATTCCGCGATGCCTGCGGCTTGCTGACCAATGCCCGGCGTTCGGCGGCACAGCATCTGTCGCAGCAAATCACTGCACTGATGCAGACCCTGGGCATGCCGGGCGGCAAGTTTCGGATCGACGTGCGGCCCTTGGCGTCCGAAGCCGCCGGCGCACACGGCGCCGATGACGTCGAATTCCTGGTCAGCGCCAATCCCGGGCAACCGCCGCGGGCATTGGCGAAAGTCGCCTCGGGCGGCGAGTTGTCGCGCATCAGCCTCGCCATCCAGGTCGCCGCGGTCCAAAACGACGCCCTGCCGTGCCTGGTCTTCGACGAAGTGGATGCCGGAGTCGGCGGGGGCGTGGCGCAGATCGTCGGGCGGCAATTGCGCGCCCTGGGAACCCGGGCCCAGGCATTGTGCGTCACCCATCTGCCGCAGGTGGCAAGCCAGGCGCATGCCCACGTGCGGGTCGCGAAGCTCACCGACGGCAAGACCACGCGCACGGCCCTGCACCCCCTGAATGCCGATGAGCGCGTCGAGGAGATCGCCCGCATGCTCGGCGGCATCGATATCACGGACAAGGCGCGCGAACACGCCGCCGAGATGCTGCAACCCGCCGCTGCGGAAACGAAAAAAGGCGGGACGAAAAGCATCGCAGCGAAAAAAAAGCGCAGCTTGCGAGCGGGCGCCGCGGCGCGTACCGCAACGCGACGCACGAGTTGAGCGAACGGATCGTTCAGGTGCGAGCCGATGCACCCGTTGCGGGCAATTTACGCTCATGCAACCGGCATGACCGATGCCATCCGGTCATGCGCGCGCCTGCGGCCAAAGGCGCGCGCCGTTCACGGCTAGTCGCGACGTCCCGGCTTGGCTGTGCGCGACGGGCAGTGCTCCCGCTTGCAATGACCGTACAGGATCAAGGAATGATCCTTGATCTCGAATTGCAAACGCTTCGCAATCGCCTCCTGGCGATCCTCGATGCCGGCATCCATGAATTCCTCGACCTTGCCGCAATCGAGGCAGACCATGTGGTCATGGTGCTCGCCCAGGTTCAGCTCGAATACCGCTGTGGTACCTTCGAAATGATGACGCGTCACCAGGTCGACGGCCTCGAATTGCGTCAGCACCCGATATACCGTGGCCAGTCCAATGTCTTCGTTCGAATCGAGCAAATGCTTGTAGATATCCTCGGCACTCATGTGCCGGGGTTTTGCAGTGCCAAGAATTTCGAGGATTTTGATGCGCGGCAGCGTAACCTTGAGTCCGGCCTTGCGCAGGTCGCTGCTTTCCACGTGTTTCACCTATCTATGTCAACGCCGCTGCGGCTCCAACGGCTTTTGAGTATCATCCCGAGCCATTATCACGCACTCGGCTGGCCCGCTCCACCCCATACCGTACCATGACAAATATCTTCACGCTGCCAGGCCCCCGACACGCGGGCTTCGGATACCGGATCCTCAAACAATGGACCGTGGCCGTCTTTGCGGCACTGCTCCTGCTGAGCATGTCCGGCTGTGTTCACCGTATCGACATCCAGCAGGGCAATTTTCTCGACGCCGAGGACATCGATCGGGTCAGCGTCGGCATGACCCGGGTCCAGGTGCGCGCCGTGCTGGGCACGCCAATGGTCGCGGATTCCTTCCATGAGGAGCGCTGGGACTACGTCTATTACTTGAAGAAAGGGCGAATCAGAAAGCCCGAATACCGCCATTTCATCGTGCATTTCGACTCCTCCGACAAAGTGGCGAGAATCGAGCGCCCCACCGAAACCGGCCAAAGTTAGCTCAGCGCCGCCCGCCCCCGGCGGCGGCCTTGCTGCGGGCGGCAGCCTGGCGCCGGTTCTCCTTGGGGTCGATCAGCAACGGCCGCAGGATTTCGACCCGATCCCCGGCACCGACGACACAGGTCGGGGGCACCGCTCGACCGAAGATGGCGCAGGCCAGGGGCCGGGCTTCGATTTCCGGGAACTGCCGCGCCAGGCCGGATCGTCCGACGGCCTCCGACACGGTTGTCCCTGGCGCCACGTCCAGTTCCACGATGGCCTGTCGCTCGGCCAGCGCATAGACCACCTCGATGCGCAGCAGCGGGTCAGTCGCCATAGACAGCTCGCGCCCGGGTGACGAACGAGTTCACGAGCTCGCCGCAGTTTTTCTCGAACGAGCGCGACAGCAGCAATGACAGCATCGGATTGGCAAACTCGAAGCGTATCGACAGGCCCACCTTAGTGCCCCGCTCGCCGATCGCATCGAACGTCCAGCGCCCTTCCAGGGTCTTGAACGGCCCATCGACCAGGGTCAGGGTAATCTCCCGTGGCGGCGTGAGCGTATTGCGGGTGGTGAAGCGCTCGCGCATGCCGCTGCGCTGCATCTCGAGGCTGGCCACGACGAATCCGGGGTCGCGCTGGATCAGTCGCGCGCCCGATACCCAGGGAACGAACTGCGGATATCGCTCCACGTCATCGACCAGTGCGAACATTTGCGCTGGCGTATAGGGTACCAGTGCACTTCTTGTTACTTCCCGCATGCGTATTCAGCAAGATCAATCATCCAACCCGCCCCTCTTGTACAATCCGCGCCCTCTATGAGCAAGAAAAAGTCCAACAGCGACAATCCCACGATTGCCGAGAATCGCAAGGCGCGCTACGACTACTTCATCGAAGATACGTACGAGGCCGGCCTTTCCCTGCAGGGCTGGGAGGTGAAGAGCCTGCGCGCCGGACGGGCGCAGCTCAAGGAGGCCTACGTCTTCATCCGCGACACCGAGGCCTTCCTGTTCGGCGCCCACATCTCGGCGCTGCCCACCGCTTCCACGCACGTCATCCCCGACCCGATCCGCACGCGCAAGCTGCTGCTGAATCGCGCCGAACTCGACCGGCTGGTCGGCGCGGTCGAGCGTCGTGGCTATACCGTGGTGCCGCTGGAACTGTACTGGAAGAACGGCAAGGCCAAGCTGCGCATCGGCCTGGCCAAGGGCAAGAAGGAGCATGACAAGCGCGATACGGAAAAGGATCGCGATTGGAAACGGGAAAAGTCGCGGCTGATGAAGCACTCCGGACGCTGAGCCGCTGCGGGCGCGAAGCCACGCCCTGTGCCCGCGTCGCCGTGCCTCGGGGTCGACGCCATCCCCACCCCTGGCATCGGCGCCCCCTGCATCGGCATCCTGGGTCGCACCGATATCGAAAGTACTCCGCCGCCCTTGCTATTTGGCCCCGCGCCCCTACACTGAAGGTTGCTTCTTGGGGGCGACCGGCTTCGACGTGGGTGGCGAAACTCCAGGTGCATGCCGAGTTGTAAGTTACTCGTAAAACTGCTTACAAACTTATAGTTGCAAACGACGACAACTACGCTCTGGCGGCTTAATCCCGCCTAACCTCCGCCTGGCATGTGCTTGTGCATCCAGATTCGGGGGACGCGCTCACAAGCTCGCGAGTCCGGTGTGCTCCAGGCCGGCTTGCTAAAACGTGCTGCAGCTGGCTTCGCGTCTTCCCTGCCTGTCGGGTAGCGCGCGGCGAGATACAACGACATGGCTAAGCATGTAGATCTTGTAGCGTAGTGCTTACGGACGCGGGTTCGATTCCCGCCGCCTCCACCACTTTTTCCTTATGTCTTCTTGAATTGACCTTCAAGCAAGACCGATCGCAAGCCTTCGCGTAAGGCCTCACGGTAAGGCATTGCCTTGGCCGTGCTGGGGAAACGCGCCATGACCTGCCCTCATCGCGCCGGGCCAGACCGTCTCGACAAGTAGCTGTGCTGCCACCCCAGCCCCAGGCCCGCTTTCATCATCATCCGGATGGCGGTCGGCACCGTGTACCAGACGAACGCAAGTCGAGCAGCCGTGCGCTCGAACCGCAGCAGCGCAAAGCAGCGAGCGCAGTGCTTTCAGCAGTTATCCCCAGGTGTGTGATTCCGCCATTTTCCCTAACAACACGGCACACTGATCTACCCATTTCAGTTCGAGTGCCAGGCTCCGGAGCAGTTCCTGGCACCAGGTCGGGCAGGTCGCTGCAGTTTCGTCCGACTGGTGCCGGGACAGCGGATTCAGCCGCAGCCGGCAGGACTCGCACTCTGCTGAGTTGAGTGACCCATAGCCCAGTCCGCGCCCTGAGTGAGTGAACGCGCGGTTAAATTCAGAATATGGGTGATCGATGACGGCAAACGATCACGGCTTCCCTGAAGGCATCGCTGGGCTTGGCGATGCTCGATGAGTGCTCGTTGCGCCGACATTTCGGCTAACAGCGACCGCGGTGATTCCATCTCGACGCGCATAGAATTTTACATTCGACATGCGTAGCAATGATTGTATCATCTGAGGCAAGGCTTTCACCGATCCTCAGCGTGCGCGAGACCATGCGCTCTGCTCATTGAGGACTCAACCTGCCCCAGCGCTCCTAGGTACCGCTCTCTATAGCAGCCGCTTGCATCAGGCGGTCGCGGGGAGGATGAGCCGATGATACTCCACCAGCAATTGCTGGCAGATTTGGTCGAGTTCGCGCCCGATGCCATGCTGGTCGTCGATGGGGAGGGCCAGATCATCTACGCAAATCAGCGGGTCACGGATCTGTTTGGTTATCGGCGCGAGGACATGGTCAATTGCAGTGTCGATATGCTGCTGCCGGAACGGCTTCGGCCGCGGCACGCAAGCCACCGCCGCAACTTCGCCGAAGATCCACGCACGCGCCCGATGGGTGCCGGTTTCGATTTGCTGGGTCGCCGCTCAGATGGCAGTGAGTTTCCTCTGGAAATCAGTCTCAGTCCACTACGAGATGGCCTGGCGGCGGCGGCGATCCGCGATGTAACCGATCGCAAGCAGGTCGAACAGGAGCTGATCAAAGCTCGCGAGAGCGCCGATCAAGCCCGTGAGGAGGCGGATCGAGCCAACCTCAGCAAGAGTCGTTTTCTGGCCACGGCGAGTCACGACCTGCGCCAGCCGCTGCAAGCGCTGTCGTTGCTGCACGGCACCTTGTGCCGCATGGACATACATCCCAGTGGTCGTCAGGTACTGACTCAGCAAGGCCTCGCCATCGATTCAATGAAGCGGTTGCTGGGCGCGTTGCTCGATATCAGCAAGCTCGAGTCCGGCGCTGTAAAGCCACAGCCCTCCGAGTTCCCCCTGCAGCAGATGTTCAAGCTGCTGAGCTCCGAATTTTCGACCGCAGCGCGATCCAAAGGTCTGGCCATCGAAGTGGACAGCACGGCCATCCATATCTGCACCGATCATTCCCTGTTCGAGCAGTTGCTCCGCAATCTGATCTCCAACGCCATCACGTACACGAACGCTGGCACAGTCTCGCTTCGGGCGGCACCGACCGGACGCGGCGTACGGGTCGAAATTTGCGATACCGGCGTGGGCATCCCCGAGGACCAGCTCGCTTATATTTTCGACGAGTTCTTTCAGGTCGGCGTCGCGCGCAACACGACTCGCGAAGGGTATGGGTTGGGTCTTGCAATCGTGCAGCGGATCGCGAAGCTGCTCGAGCTGCGGATTCAAGTGAAGTCTGAGCTCGGCAAAGGGTCCACGTTCATGCTGGAGCTGCCGCGAGTGTCCGGCAGCCTGCCCAAACCCTGCAGTGATTCTTCCCTCAGCACCAATCTCGCGCGTCACACACACAGTGGCAAGATACTCGTCACCGAGGACGAACCCAGTGTGTTGCTGGCCACCCGGCTGCTGCTGGAACTGGCAGGCTATCAAGTCATCTCCGCCGGCAGTCGTGAAGAAGCGCTGCAGCGTGGTCGTGAGCATCCCGACATCGACCTGCTGGTCAGCGATTACCACCTCGAGGAAGATCAGACCGGGTTGAATGTCATCGCCGCCATTCGCGAGCAGATGGCCCGGAACATCCCGGCGATCCTGGTTACCGGAGACACGTCCATCGCCATCCGCAAACTGCCCAGCGATCGACAACTGAGACTAGCGAGTAAACCCATCGATGCAGAGGAACTGCTGACGCTGATGGATGAGTTACTGTATGCACAGGGTCCAATCAGTGAGCTGACAACTTAGGCGCCTCGCTCAACGAGACGAGTGCCATCCACGATGCGATCATTGGGATACAGCACGATGCGCTCGCCTGGTGCCAAGCCGCTGACGACCTGGACGTCCGTCTCGTTGTGCTGGCCGACAATGACACGCCGTAGCCGCGCCACGCCACCCTCGACTGCAAACACAGCCCAATGCTCGCCATCCCGAAACAGCGCCGACTGCGGTACTTGAACAGCACTGTTTTCTTCCCACACCACGATACTCGGCTGAACCCGGTAGCCGTGCCCCAGGCGCCCCCAGCGCTCACGCGGCTCGGTCAGTTCGATCAAGACGTTCACGCGTTGTTCTTCGATGCCAAGCGCCGACACCTTCGTCCGGGCGAAAGGCTCGACCCGCCGGACGACCCCGGCCAGACTTTCGGAACCGCCCCAGCCATCCACCAATACATGCTGACCGGCGCGCACCCGCACCGCCTCCTCGGATAACAAATCCACTTGAATCTCCATATTTTCCAGATCACCGATCTCGAGGATCGAGGTGCCTGCAGCCACAATGCCCTCGCTTTCCTGCAAGACGCGCAACACCGAGCCGGAGGCCGGCGAGTACACCAGAACGCAGTCGCAATCCTTTGCCACCATCTTTGCACCCGATGAATTCAGCAGTCGAGCACGCGCTTGAACATACTCTGACTCTCGCATGCGCAAACTGGCATTGGCCTCGGCAACCGCTGCGATCGCTGTCTTGGCCTGGCGTTCCGCTGCGTCCAGGTCATTCAGCGACACGCTCTGTCGGCTCGCCAACGCACGCATACGCTTGAGCTCCGACTCCGAGAACTCACGCTCGGCTTCAGCCCGCCTCAGTTGAGCTTGCGCAAACTCGGTGGCGGCGTTCGCCGCGTCCACAGCCGCGCGCGCCTCGGCGACTGCGCGCTCATCGAGAAACATCGGGATCGACGGCTCCAATCGAGCAATCACGGTTTCATTCGCGGTGATATGATCACCCGCCTCCAGCTCTACTCGTCGCATCAATCCCGTGACCGGCGCCGCCACGACGAACACGTCCCGGACGCGCGCCTCACCCTCATCGGAGATCGTCACCTGCAACGCACCCTCCCGAACTTCCGACAGATCGACTGCCACCGGCTTGGGGCGGAACAACCAGAGCAGCGAGACAACCAATAAGATGAGCACTGGCGCCCAGACAAGCATTCTGCGTACAGTTGTCCCAGCCATGGGTTACTCGCGAGTCTTGAGTACAGCAATGAGGTCGAGTCGATCCAGTCGACGGCGCACCAGCACGGTGGACACGGCTGTGGCCAGAATGATAATAATCATCGCCCAGCCGTAACTGGAACCTTCCAACACGAATGGCACTCGGTAGAGTTCGGTCTTGAAGCCGCCGACGATCAGCCGCGCCAGCATGTGGCCGGCAAAACAGCCGAGTGGCAAGGCCATCGCAGTAAGCAAGGCGATCTCACCGAGCAAGAGATACGAGATCTCCGCACGAGTGAACCCAAGCACGCGCAACGTCGCAAACTCGCGTCCGCGCTCTGATAAGGCGATGCGCGCCGCGTTATATGTAACACCGACCGCCAGCACGCACGAGAATACGATGAAAAACGAAACGAATATTATCAGCGTGCGAGCCATCGTCTCATCGAACATCTGAATGTTCGCCGCCCGCAGAGAGATCGCACTCAGCCGGGGGAGCATCTTCAGCTCCGCAAGCAACCCCGACAGTTGCAGCGAATCGACACGCAAATGCATCGCGGACACCGTCTGCGATTCCCTGAGAAGTCGCGCCAGGGCACGCTCCTCGATGTAAGCCGGCGAACCGATATATGTCTCGAAGATTCCCGCAACCGGAATTTTCAGCACCTCGCGGCGACCTTCGAGTATTTCCGCCGTAATCCGATCACCCCGCGATACCCCGAGCATTTCTGCGAGCATCGAGGAAATCATCAACCCGTCCGGAGGCAAGGTCAGCGCGGTACCGTTGGCGTCATACACGCGATATAAGTGCTGCTTCATGGGCAAGGCTTGCAGCGACTCGCGCCGCTCTCGCGATCCAAACCGTAGCTTGGCGGGCACCACGCGCATCGGCTCCACCGTTCGCACACCTGATAGGCGAGCCGCGCTTTTAGCTACTTCGACGGAGCGCGGCTCGGCGAAGGTCATCGTCACATCCTGAGATTGCGCCTGACGAAAATAGACGTCCACCATGTGATCGATAGCGTCCAGCCACTGGAACGACGTGATCAGCACGGCGACAGCCATTGCGATACCGACACAAGTCGTTAGCGTGCGCACAGGCCAGCGCCCAACCTGGCGAATGATGATGCGCGTCAACTGTTCCAACCGCTGCGCTACGGCATATCGGGAGATGACCAGGCGCCGAAACATCGGCGGCGCGGGTGGCCGCATCGCTTCGGCCGGCGGCAGCGAAGCCGCGGCCTGCACGGTCCGCATCGCTCCTAGCAATGCCGCCCCGAAACCGACCAGCGCGGCGATGACGAATGCGGTCGGTGCGGGGCGGTACAGTAGGAACGGGAAGTGATAAAACTCGCCGTACAATTTTGTTTCATACCAGCCCAGCCAGTAACCGGCGATCCAACCCAGTGCTATGCCTAAAGCACCGATGGCGAGCACAAACTTCGCGTAATGCCAGGCGATCTGCCGCCGGTTGTATCCAAACGCTTTCAGCAGACCAATCTCGCTACGCTCTAGCGAGATCAAGCGCGCGAGCACTATATTGGTGAGAAACGCCGCAACGGCCAGGAATACAGTTGGCAGGATGCGTGACAAGGTCCGAAGCTGCTCGATCTCGTTCATCAGGAACCAGTTCGACAGTTGATCGGCGCGTTCATAGGCGCCGATTCCGCCATAGCGATCGAGAATCCGGTCCATCGCTTCGATCACGTCCCGGGCCCGGGCGCCACGCAGCAAGCTGACGCTCACATCGTTGAACGCACCTTCGAGATCGAAGGCTGCCTGCAATGCAAGCTCCGGCAGCCACAATACGCCGAAACGTCGATCGTCGGGCATCAGTGCGCCCGGCCCGATGGCGTAGACATACTCGGGCGATAGCGCCGTGCCGACGATTCGCAGCTCGCGCCACGCCCCATTGAGCACGGCCCTGATCTTTCCTCCGACATGGAGTGAATGAGCACGCGCGAACGGCTCCGAGATCACAACTTCGTCATCTCTATGTGCCGCGGGCATTTGACCTGAGCGCAACGTCAACAGGTTCAATCGTGAGTTCGTCGTACTCGGCAGCGAAACCAGCCGCCCCACGACGGGCTCCTGGAAGCCTTCGATATCCAGTATGGCGCTCTCGACGACGCGGGCTTCGGCCGTTTGTACGCCCGGCAACGCAGCAATGTCGGAGAGCAGTCGTTTAGGTGCTCGTTTCACTTGTGCAAACACGTCGGCAAAACGATAGCGCTGATAGTAGGCACGAGCTGTTTCATCCAGCGCTTCGACCGTGGACAGCCCCATCACTAGAACGCCGATACCCGAGGCCATTATGAGACCGATGGCGAGGACCTGGCCGCGCATGCGCCACAGATCCCGCCACAGCTTCTTGTTGAGCGTCGCGCTCACCACGACAGCTCCTTGGCAGGCCGGCGTGTGGTGTTGCGGATCTGCTGATCGATCTGGCCGTCGCGCATATGCAGAACACGGCTCGCCATGTCTGCAATCACGGAGTTATGAGTGATCAGCGCCGTCGTTGTTCTCAATTCCGCATGAATGCGCTCGATGGCTTGCAGCACCAGGATGGCAGTGGGACTGTCGAGCGCGCCGGTCGGCTCGTCGCATAACAAGAGATCGGGCCGCTTCGCGATGGCACGGGCGATGGCGACGCGCTGCTGCTCACCGCCCGAAAGTTGCGCTGGAAAGTGATGCAAACGTGCACCTAGGCCAACCAGCTGCAAGGCTTCTTCCGGGGGCATCGGCTGTCGAGCGATCTCAGTGACCAACGAAACATTCTCGAGCGCCGTCAGACTCGGAATGAGGTTATAAAACTGAAAGACAAACCCGACGTGCTCCCGCCGATAGCGCGTGAGTGCAGCATCGTCGAATGAGGTCAGAGGCTTATCAAGAAAGCGCACCTCGCCACTGCTAGGCGTGTCCAAGCCTCCGAGGATATTCAGGAGCGTCGATTTGCCGCTTCCGGATGCACCCAGCAATACGATCAGCTCGCCGGGAGCGAGATCCAGATCGACGCCGCGCAATGCATGGACTTCGACTTCGCCGAAGCCATAAACCTTGGTGAGCCCACGGGCCTGCAGGACCAGCTCCACATCTGCGGTGGAGACGAGATTTTCCTTGCTCATCTCGCGTAGCTCAAGCGTGAGCGCGCAACCCACGCCGTCCGATGCTTCTCCACGTCTCTTCGGGCGTATCCGCTAACTCGAACGGCATCATCCGCATCTGTGGCTGCCTTCGACCTCGCCAGTGCCGTGCATCTGCCATTGGACGCAATGGTGTGGAGACACCCCGCCTCTATCACCCAGCTTGAGCAGGCCCGCATTTAGAAGGCCAGCAGCTCTGCAAAATTCGGACTCTTGACGACCAGCAGGTCGCACGGCAGCTGTTCGAGAACCGTCTCTGCCGTGCTGCCGATCAGCATTCGCTTCAAGGCACTGCGAGACACCGCGCCCATGGCCATGATGTCGATCTCGTACTGCCGCGCCAGACGACAGAGAACCTCGACAGCCCCGCCTTTTTCCAGATGAACGTTGTTCGCTGGTACCCGGTAGTCGGCCGTGAGCGCTGTGAGCTCCTGAAGTTTCGACTCGCGTTCCTCGGCGAGAACTCCATCCGGTATGTCCACCACTATTGGGGGCACGGATGCGGTGGCGGCCGCAATCATCGCTGCTGGAATGTAGGCGTGAATGACGTGCAACTCGCCGCGGAGGCTCTGGGCCAGTCGGTTTGCCTCCTCCAGGATGCATCGATCCAGCATTCGCGGCTTGTCATCGCGATGACCAGGATCGATCGCCGCCCCGATGCGGTGCCCGTGCGACCAGGCAGTCGGCTTGACAAGTAACAACGGAACCTGGCAGCCACGGATCAGCTCCCAATCCGTATTCCTCAAGAACGTTCGCTGCGCTGCCGCATGATGGTGAGTGTCCTTGATTACCAAGTCGGCGCAGGTGTACTTGACTCGCTCCGACAGCGCCGTGTGCAGCGGATCCGCCTGCAGCACTTCCGTCGTCACCTCGATGCCACACTGTCTCAGGGGCATTGCGATCAACTCAAGATTGTGGTGTAAATCCTCGTTGAATGATGCTTGCGGCGATTCACGGAGAAGCTTTGCCATGCGTATGTTTCGAGCCGCTCTGGTGTCACAAATAAACAGATCGAGCCGGGCGTCAAATCGTTCCGCGAGCATGGCTCCCTTGGTGACTGCCGGTTGTCGTTCAGCCGTCGGATCGACGATCACCAGGATGCTATGGATCGGGTTCATGACCGCTCCCCTTTCACTCGCCGTGCTTCCAATCGTCGTGAGTCTCAACCTACAGGAGCAGTGCGAAAACCTGTAGATCCCCGTATCGCGCCCGCACAAACCCAGGGTGATTCGCTGCCATGCTTGTGCTTACATGGAGAATGCGTTATGGGCACTGAATATTCGTCGTGCATGCGGTTGCATCGTCCGGGATCATCACTGGTGATGGAACAACGCCCAGTGCCCGTTCCCGATTCCGGTCAGGTCCTTCTCAAAGTGCATGCCTGTGGTGTCTGCCGTACTGACCTACACCTCATCGACGGTGAGCTGCCGCAGCCTCGACTCCCCATTGTCCCCGGGCACGAGATCGTGGGCACGGTCGTATCATGCGGCGAGGGAGTGCAATACAGCCGTGGCTCGAGACTGGGAGTTCCGTGGCTTGGCTATACCTGCAGCCATTGCGAGTTCTGTCGCAACGGTCAGGAGAATCTCTGCGACAACGCCGCGTTCACCGGATATCAACTCGACGGCGGCTATGCGGAGCACGCGGTCGCGAATGCGCGCTATTGTTTCGAGTTGCCGACCGCCCTCGACGACGCACACGCCGCGCCGCTGCTATGCGCAGGCCTCATCGGGTACCGTTCTTGGCGAATGGCGGCAGACGCTCACCGCCTGGGAATTTTCGGCTTCGGCGCGGCCGCCCACCTGATAGCCCAAGTTGCTTACTACAAAGGCCAGGATGTCTATGCCTTCACACGGACCGGCGATATCAAGGCACAACAGTTTGCACTGGAGCTCGGCGCCCGTTGGGCCGGAAGCAGCGAGGATCGCGCTCCGGCTCTAGTCGATGCGGCCCTCATCTTCGCACCGATCGGAGAGCTCGTGCCCGCAGCGATGCGCGCCGTGCGCAAAGGTGGCAGCGTCATTTGCGCCGGCATTCACATGAGCGATATTCCCTCGCTTCCCTACTCGTTGCTCTGGGGCGAGCGTTCGATTCGCTCGGTCGCCAATCTGACGCGTCGGGACGGCAAGGAATTTCTCGCCCTGGCTGGTGAGATCGGCATCCGGCCCAGTATCGAAACCATGCCGCTGAACGACGCCAATAAAGCACTGGCCCGGTTACGCGCAGGAACATTGAACGGTGCCGCGGTACTGATTCCCTGAGCGCTCATCCGCGCCGAGCGCGCTCAAGGCACATTCGCTCCTGGCTCGATCGGCATCGTCTTCGGGATGCGGACCCGCAACACGCCGTCCTGATTCGGCCATGCTCAGGACCGACTACAGCGCTGGCAGATGCAGGCGTGAGGAACAGCGGCGAGCCGGGCGGCGGAGATCTTCTCATCGCAAATTTTGCAGATGCCATAAAGGCCGTGCGCCATCCGATCGAGCGCCACTTCGATCTCCGCGAGCTCGAGCACCGCCGCGCTCTCGATCGCCTGCAGAGGCTCATCGTTCTCGAGCTGAATCGCGCGGTCATCGAAGTCTTTGCTGAGCGGATCGTTCTGCCGGGACAGATCAACCTCGATCCGCCGGCGCCGTTGTTGCAACTCGGCCCGCCTCCCAAGCAGTCGAGCTTTGATCGGTTCCAGAGTCGCGGCATCAGTAGTCATGGAACATCCGCCCTTGTGATCGCGTCTCGAACGGAGACCTCACTATGCTCCGGACACGCGTGCCAGGTCGCCATGCGGGATTGACCGTAGCTGCTACGTGGTGCCGCCGAGTGCGCGATCTGGCGGGCCGCCTGACACCCCGGGCAATGCTTCTGCACCTTCATTGCCGATGGTCGCGACCAGCGCCATTCGCCGATCGTAGTCAACGTCCATGAATTGTCTGAGTAGCTGCGGCGAAAGACACTTCAGCGGCGTAAACAGCCGAAGGTACCGCGACCGTTCCGAGAGCGAGGCAATGAACGAGATCTCGCGCTGCTCGTCATCCCGCCGCGGCGGTCGAATCCTGACAGGTGTTCCGTCGCGAGCCACGACGCTCCAGGTCCACTCCTCTCCAGCGACGACGTTGGCGGCGACGTAAGCATATCAACCAACGCGCGCCGGTACTGGCTTGGGCTGGGTACGGGACTTGTTCCGATCGGTGGCCGGCTGCCGCGAGGCCGCGACCAGCCTGGGTACCTTGAACCCGGCCGGCTTGATCACCAACAGATCACAGAACACTCGATCGATGACGCGCTCTGCCGTGTTGCCGATTACTGGATTGGCCGTGATGGTTCGGGACACGGCCCCGATGACCAGCAGGTCCGCGCCATCACGACGCTCTATCGCGGCAATGATGCCTTCGAGCTTTCCGGCCTTCACCTCGCAGGCCTCCGGGTCGACACCGTGGCGTACCGCCAAGTCCTGCACCACCTGCTTTGCCCTGCGGAAGACCAGCAAGCGCACCGGGCGAGCAGCGTCTGGAACCTGGAAGGCATGCACCAGGCTAACACGGCCATCTAACTGCTGACTTACGAGACCGGCGGCATGCACCAACCTTTCATCCAGCGTGGCCGGCTTGTCGTGCGCATGAAAAGGATCCACTGCCACGAGAACATGTGGCTTCGAAGATATTTTTGGCGATCTCACGAACCACACCGGACATGGACACTGCCGAATCAGCTCCCAATCCGTGTTTGCCAGTAACCATCGCGCCAATCGACCGTGTCGATGGCTTGCGGTGATCAACACGTCGGGCTTGCTCTTCAAGACTTGACGGATTATGGCCTCATGGATGGGGTGATCCCACGTCACGATGCATTTCACGCCACTCACACCGGTGTTGGCGACGAGTGCTGCCAAGCGTGCACGACGCTCCCGAATCGCCGAGGCAATGATCTGTGACCGAGAGCCCATAGGCACATCATTCACCGGCTGGGGAATCATGAAGGTGTTGAACAACACCAGGCGCGCGCGGCTGCGCAAGGATAGTGCCACCGCTTTAGTCAGCGCCCGCTGTTCGCGGGCGAACGGATCGGCGATGACGACCATCAATTTCTTCCATGATCGCTTACTCATCGTTCGCTCCTGTCAGTACTGTGCGAACGGTCGCGTGTCTGCGGGGCTACGCAACAATCTCCGCGTAATCACCGCTGGTAATGCCGGCGGCGTTCGCCTCATCGGTATCCAGGTGCAGTTCCAGATGAAATTCCGAGGCAACGCGCACGATGACGTCGCCGAACGTGAGGTCGCGTCCATCACTGTCGATCTTCGCACTTACCACTTGGCGATCCCGGACTCCAAGCTGCTGGGCCTCTTCCGGATTCATATGTATATGACGATGTGCGGTGATGACACCGCCCGGCAGCGTCACCCGGCCCGCGGGTCCAATGACCTGCAGACCGGGAGTATCCCCCACGTCACCGGAGATCCGCAGCGGCGCTACGATGCCCAGAGTTCGCTCGTCGCTTCGTGACAACTCGATCTGGTCGTTGTGTCGCGGCGGCCCCATGAGACGCACGTTATCGAGCCGTCCACAGGGACCGACCAGCGACACCGTCTCCTCAGCCGAGAATTGACCGGCTTGCGACAACCAGTTGCGCACGCGAAGCTCATGACGATCCCCGAATAATTTGTGCAGTGTGGCAGCACTCAAGTGCGCATGCCGTGCAGAAATCGCGACCGGGATTCTCATATCAAGGTGCCCGCGAACGCCGCTCTTGCTTTTGCTCGTTCTTCACAGAACCGGCAATGTCGCACATGAAACTGGTGACGACCTCGAAGGCATCGTCGATGGCAACGATGCCAATCAGCGCACCGTTCGCGTCGACCACCGGCACGCGGCGGACGCCCGCATTACGCATCGCCTGCAGCACATCGCCCAACTCCTCCTCTTCGTCCGCGACTAGCGGCTTCCTGGTCATGAGATCATCGACCGTAAGTGTGTGCGGATCGACCTTCTTGGCGATGACCTCGATGACTATATCGCGGTCGGTAAGCACGCCGATCGGCCGGCGGAGATGGTCGCCAGCCTTGTGCACGACCAGGAAACCCACATGACGCTCTCGCATCATCTCGGCCGCGGCTATGAGTTCCATAGTGTTGTCGATGGCGACAACGGATCGCCGACCAATATCACCGACTCTCATGACCGTCTCCGAAGAATTTATGTTCGCCTGCTGGGCTGCAATGAGTGCCGCCCGGCAATCCGCTGCTGCGGGGGCTCGCTGCAGTGTTTAGGGTAGCCCTATGGTCAACAATGCGGAAAAATCCGTAACGACTACGTGTCATGGCCATCCCCATTGTCATCCCTCGATCTCAGCGGCCGACGACTTCCGCTCCGCCGGGATCTCCGTCATGGTCGCTTCGGTGAACAACAACACGCTCGCTATCGACACCGCGTTCTCGAGAGCAATGCGCACGACCTTGGTCGGATCGATGATGCCGGCTTCGAACAGATCCACGTATCGATTGCGGGCGGCATCGAATCCAACGTTCGACTTCCCTTCGAGCATCTTGCTGACCACGACACCGCCGTCGACCGCCGAGTTCACAGCGATCTGCCGCGCTGGCGCTTCCAGCGCCCGCTTGAGTATTTGCACGCCAGTACGTTCATCCCCTTGGCATTGCGTCTCGATCGCCTCGACTGCGGCTGTACAACGCAGCAACGCCAGGCCGCCGCCAGTCACGATGCCTTCGGCAACAGCCGCCTTGGTAGCGCTGATCGCATCATCTAATGCATCTTTCTTGGATTTCATCTCCGATTCGGCAGGGGCGCCGACGCGAATCAGTGCTACGCCGCCAGAGAGCTTGGCGAGCCGCTCTTCGAGCTTTTCCTTGTCGTAGCTACTGGTCGACTTGTCGATCTCACGACGGATCTGCGTCAGGCGGCTGTCGATCTCCGAGCGCTTGCCTGCGCCACCGATCAACGTCGTCGTGTCCTTGTCGATCACGATCCGGCGTGCGCGACCCAGCTGTTCGATAGTCACGTCTTCCAGCTTGAAGCCAAGCTCCTCCGAAATGAGTTGCGCGCCGGTCAGCACAGCAATGTCCTGCAACATCGCTTTGCGCCGATCGCCAAAGCCCGGCGCCTTGACCGCAGCACTTTTCAGTACGCCACGGATTTGGTTCACGATGAGCGTCGCGAGGGCCTCGCCTTCGATATCTTCCGCGATGACCAACAGCGGCCGACCGTTCTTGGCGATCTGCTCCAGCAAGGGGATCAGATCCTGCATGATATTGATCTTGCGATCGGTGAGCAGGATGGACGCATCCTCGAGCACGGCCTCAAGCTTCTCGCTATCGGTAATGAAGTACGGCGACAGATAGCCACAGTCGAACTGCATGCCTTCCACCACTTCCAGGACCGTCTCTGTGGTTTTCGATTCCTCGACGGTAATCACGCCGTCCTCGCCAACTTTCTCCATTGCATCCGCGACCAGCTCGCCGATGCTTTCATCGTTGTGAGCGGAGATAGTGCCGACTTGTGCCTTTTCTTTACGACTCACGACTGGTTTGGACTGCATGCGCAGCGCCTCTACCGCGGCCTTCAGCCCTCGGTCCAAGCCACATTTCAGATCGATGGCGCTCGCGCCAGCCGTTACGTTGCGGATACCTTCGGCGAAGATTGCGTGCGCCAGAACGGTTGACGTGCTGGTGCCGTCACCGACCAGATCGCCGGTCTTCTCGGCCGCCTGTCGCAGCATCTGTGCACCCAGGTTCTCCTCCGCATCGCTCAGGTCGATCTCCTTTGCAATAGTCACGCCATCGTTGCAAACAAGCGGTGCTCCCCACGCCTTTTGTATCAGCACCGATTTCGACTTCGGACCCAGAGTGATTCGTACCGCGTCGGCCAGCTGAGTGGCGCCGCGCAAGATTTTCTCGCGCGCCGCCGACTGGAACATGATTTGTTTGTGCGCCATTGGGGGCGACTCCTGGAGGTTGCACGACTCGATAATGCAGCCCCCGGGCGGTGCTGACTTTAAGGAACATTGGCAATCGAGCGCGGCTTCCACAGGGGGTTCGCTGGCGCCAACGGTCATTCGGCGTGATCTTCAGAGCTGTTGCAATGCCGCAATTCAAGCGCGCCGCCACGACGGCCGACAGACGGCCGCAACCGCGGCGGATGCCGGATCCGTCTCAATGCGCTCTACAGGGCCCACACGAGCCGCCTCGAACGGTGCCATGTACGCCTTCAGCCGGCAGATCCTGTCTGGTAGTCTGCCGTCTAGATACGTGCTTCTGGGTCAACATCTCGACGGCTCAAAAGCCGCCATCCTCGCCGAAAGTTCCCGCGAGAAAATCAACCGCAAGGAGCGGAGTTTCAGAAAGCGGCCAGATTTCTACACTGGCTGCGAAATCCATGGAGTGAGGCCATGTACGTCTCCTGTCTCCACGTTCAGATACAACTTTCGCGCCCCCGGGACCCAAGTCGAGGGGCTCCATTGGATATGCCATGGATCGGACCGTGCGCGGCCAACTCGCCGACGATCGCGTGCTGCGCCGTGACAGCACGACATCCGGTTATCGTTGGCGTGTGGCGCGTAAGCGCGCCTTGCTGACGAGGGCGGCCGAGCAAATGAATCGTCGATCGAGGCCCACGGAACCCTGGCAGCCCGATTCCTTCGACTGGCGCGCCATCGAGCGCTCGCTCGATGCCCATGGCAACGCGGTGCTGCCCGGACTATTGACGGCGAAGCAGTGCAAGGGATTATCGAGCCTGTACTCCCAGGACGAGGGCTATCGCACTCGGGTCGTGATGGCCCGCCACGGTTTCGGCCGTGGCGAGTACAAGTATTTCGCCTACCCGCTGCCGCCCTTGCTCGATCAGCTGCGCCACGCACTGTATCCGCGACTGGTGCCGATCGCCAACCGGTGGAACCGACAGCTCGGCATCGACCTGGAGTATCCGAACGAACTTGAGTCCTTCCTGGCCCGCTGCCATCGGGCGGGCCAAGTGCGTCCAACACCCCTCATACTTGAGTACGGCCCAGGTGACTACAACTGTCTGCATCAGGATCTATACGGGGAACACGTGTTCCCCTTGCAGGTCGCCATCCTGCTCTCCGAGCCAGGCAACGATTTCACCGGTGGCGAATTCGTCATGATGCAGAATGCGGCGAAAAACCAGCACGCCGACGTGGTCACGCTGCGGCAAGGAGATGCAGTGGTCTTCACTGTCAATCAACGACCTGTCGCAGGCAGGCGTGGTGGTACGCGCAAGGCTGCCATGCGGCACGGGGTGAGTATCGTTCGCAGCGGCAGGCGCCACACCGTGGGATTGATCTTTCACGATTCACGCTAAGAATCAGCGCTGCCATGACGAATCTCGATCTTTTCAGCGATACCACGACGGGCCGATGCGAGCGCATGGGCCCATCCGCCTTTGTCCTGCGCGGCTTCGCCTTGCCGTACGTGGAGCAACTGCTGCCGGCTATCGCCAGCATTGAAGAGGACTCACCGTTTCGTAACATGGTGACGCCGGGCGGCTTCACCATGTCGGTAGCGTTGACGAACTGCGGTGACCTAGGGTGGACGACCGATCGGCGCGGCTATCGCTACACGGGCGTCGACCCGGACAGCCAGCGATCTTGGCCGGCCATGCCGCCTGCCTTTTCCAGATTGGCGCGCGAGGCCGCAGCAGCCGCCAGCTTCCCCGGCTTCGAGCCGGATGCCTGCCTGGTCAACCGCTACCTGCCTGGCTCCCGACTTTCCTTGCATCAGGACAAGAACGAGCGGGACCTCGACGCTCCCGTCGTCTCGGTATCTCTTGGCATGACGGCGACCTTTTTGTTTGGCGGACAGGAACGGGCAGACAAAACGCTCAAAGTGCCGCTCCACCACGGTGACGTCGCGGTGTGGGGTGGCGAGGATCGTTTGAGGTATCACGGCGTGCTGCCGCTCAAGGATGTACCTCACCCTCTGCTTGGCAGGCAGCGCATCAATTTCACCTTTCGCAAGGCCGGTTAGGGGCATGGAACGCAAGTACGACCTGCCCCGTCGCGAAGCTGAAGCTTGAACACGGCGCTTCGAATGACCTCCGCTACGACGGCGATCGATCGCCTGGATTGGGGGGATATCGCCCATCGACTCGATACCGAAGGCTATGCCTTGTTGCCCGGCCTGGCCCCTGAGCAAGTCGAGAAGCTGGTCCAAACGCTGCCCGGCCAGGGCGATACGTCCAATTTATACCGCGTGTCGCTGGCATCCCGCGACCTGGGGCGTGGAGATGTGTTCTATTTGGGTGAACAGCTGCCGGCACCGCTGCACACCTGGCGTACCGACCTCTATCGCCGCCTGGCACCTCTTGCGAATCGTTGGCACGAAATGCTGGACATCCCTTACCGCTATCCGGCCCGACACGGCGAGTTCTTGCAGCACAATCACGAGGCCGGCCAGACGCGACCGCTGTCCTATCTGAGTCGCTTGAGCGAGGCCGACTATCTGGCCTTGCACCAGCAAGACAGAAACGAATACATGTTCCCGATGCAGGTCGTCGCTCTGTTGAGCGAACCTGGGCAGGACTTCCAAGGGGGCGAGTTCGTAATGACCGAAAGACGGCCGCGCATGCAGTCGCGTCCGATGGTGCTGCCGCTCACCGCAGGCGATGCCGCTATCATCGGCACGGCGCAACGTCCCTTCAAGGGCAGCAAGGGCTATTACCGGGTCAACCTCAAGCACGCCATCAGCCGCGTGCACTGCGGCACCCGGCTTGGCGTGGAACTGTCGTTCCACGATGGCGTTGCCGATGGCGGAGCCGGACTTGAGTTGTTGAGTTATTGAAAGTCAAAGCATGCATTCCCCACCCCGAGCGTCTCCGGATCGGCCCGGCTCACCCGGCCCCACCTCCATCGCACGCGCCGCCTTCCTGGTCGAACAGGCCGATGCGCTGATCATCGCCGCCGGTGCGGGCATGGGGGTCGATTCCGGATTGCCCGATTTTCGTGGCCGCGAGGGATTCTGGCGCGCCTATCCGGCAATGAAAGCAGCGCAGATCGATTTTTACGACATCGCCTCGCCTGCGGCCTTTCGCGCCTCGCCCAAGCGCGCCTGGGGGTTCTATGGCCACCGGCTGGCGCTGTACCGCAAGACCAGACCGCATCGAGGCTTTGAGCTGCTCAAGCGCTGGGGAGAACGAATGCCTCACCGCTACAGCGTCTTCACCAGCAACGTGGACGGGCAGTTCCAGATGGCGGGCTTCGATCCCGCCCTGGTCCACGAATGCCATGGTTCGATCCATCACTTGCAATGTCTTGCGCCGTGCGGCGCAGCCATCTGGGAGGCTGAGGACTTTCTGCCGAATGTCGATGAATCCCGATGCGAACTGGTCAACGAGATGCCCTTGTGTCCGTCATGCAAGGAGCTGGCACGTCCAAATATCCTGATGTTTGGCGACCATGGGTGGCTGGAACGGCGCTCGGCCGCTCAAAGCTCGAGGCAGCAAGCCTGGCTCTCCTCGGCAAGCAGACCGCTCGTGATCGAGATCGGCGCGGGAACGACGATTCCATCGGTTCGATACTTCAGCGAACACGTCACCCAGCGCCTGGGAGGTCGGATGATTCGCATCAATCCCGCGGACTGCGAGGTGCCGCCGCACCTCGGCATCGGGCTGGCAATGAACGCGCTGCCGGCACTGGCCGCTATCGCTCAGGTACTGGGCGCGGACCGGGACGCTGCGGCCTGCGAGCAAAGCCTCGAGCCATCACCCTGATGCGCCGCCTTCTCATCCGCTGACGCTCGGGGAACAAGCACGGATACCGCCACATCCGCCGGCGGAGGGAAATCGATCGGGGAAGCCATGGAGTCCCAGGGGAGTGCGATATGCGCCCGAATGCCGGTAACATCACCGACGAGGAAGCTGCCCGGCCGCGGGTCGCTCCCACCCTGCCCAGGGCGAGGGACGCCATGGCATTCGATATAGTGCCGGCCTTGAGAGTATCGAATCCTGAATGATGGGCTCCAAGCACTCCACTGGCCTCGTCACACAGGCAAGACCCACTACAAACCCGACTTTTCGCTGCATGCCATGAGCGCCGCGCACCTATCACCCCAGCCCCAGATCCAGCCTGCCCCTCCGGCCTCGGCCTTGAGCCAGATTCCGGCGGACATCCATTGCGCCCAGGATTACGAGCTGCTGGCAGAACGTTTCATCGCCGGGCCGCTCTACGCGTACATCGCCGGCGGCAGCGGGCGCGACACGACGCTGAGCGCGAATCTGTCCGCCTTTGGCGAGTGGTCTATCTGTCCACGAGTGCTGCGCGATGTCCGCGCAGGACATACCCGCCTGGCGCTCAACGGCCACCAGCTTGCGCACCCGATCCTGCTGGCGCCGGTAGCCTTCCAGAAACTGGCGCACCCTCAGGGCGAATTGGATACCGCGCGCGCCGCCGCTGCCGTGCAGGCCTGCATGATCAGCAGCACGCTGTCTTCCTATGCCCTGGAGCAGATTGCCGCCGCAGCAAGCGGCGAGCGATGGTTCCAGATCTACTTCCAGCCGCAGCGCGAGGTTACCCAGGATCTGCTGCGCCGCGCCGAAGCGGCCGGTTACCGTGCGATCGTGGTGACGCTCGATGCATCGATCCAGTCGCCGAGCCTGCGCTCACTGCGCGCCGGTTTCAGCATGCCGCCCGGCTGTACCGCCGCCAATCTGCGCCATTATCCACCCTCAAAGCCGGTCGACCTGCATCCGGGTCAAAGCCGGGTGTTCCAGGGCCTGATGAGCGTGGCGCCTACCTGGCAGGACCTGGATTGGCTGCTTGCGCATACGTCGTTACCCGTCTGGATCAAGGGCGTGCTGCATCCACAGGATGCCCGTGAGCTGCAGGCTCGCGGCGTGGCGGGCTTGATCGTATCGAATCATGGAGGTCGAACCTTGGACGGCGCGCCGGCGAGCCTGCACGCCCTGCCGCAGATTCGCGGCGTGGTCGGCGACGATTTCCCATTGCTGCTGGACAGCGGCATTCGCTCGGGCGCAGACATTTTCAAGGCCCTGGCACTGGGCGCCGATGCCGTGCTGGTCGGCCGCCTGCAACTGTACGCCCTGAGCGTGGCCGGGGCCCTTGGGGTCGCCCACCTGATCAAGCTGCTGCGCGAGGAGTTGGAAGCCTGCATGGCCATGGCGGGCTGCGAAACCTTGCTCGATGTCCGGCGTACCGTTCTGCAGTCACGGGATCCTTAGCCCCGGCAAAGCGACACCAGCTCTGGCAAGCCTCGGCAGCCTGAAGCCGGGACGGGAACCTATCCGGCACGCGTTGCGTCCTTGACTACACGATCTCATCCCGCGCACGCCGTCCACGGAACCCGCCATGACCACCTACAAAGTCGGATATTTGATCGGCAGCCTTGCCAAGGCATCCATCAACCGCAAACTCGCCAACGCGTTGATCAAGCTCGCTCCCCCGAATCTCACATTCAGCGAACTTTCGTTCAGGGAGCTGCCGCTCTACAGCTACGACTACGATGCTGACTTTCCGCCGGTGGCCCGTGCGTTCAAGGACGCCATCAAGTCGGCGGACGCCTTGATGATCGTGACGCCGGAATACAATCGGTCCATTCCCGGCGCATTGAAGAACGCCATCGACTGGGCGAGCCGCCCCTACGGCACCAATGCGTTCACCCATAAACCCTCGACCGTGATCGGCGCCTCACCCGGTGCAATCGGTACCGCCATCGCACAGCAGCACCTGCGCAGCGTCCTCGGCTTCTGCAATTCGCCCCAGATGAATGCGCCCGAGGCCTATATCCAGCTCACGCCAGGGCTGATCACGGATGATGGTGAAGTCACCGTCGATTCGACGCAGGAATTCCTGCGTCATTACATGGAGGAATTCCACGATTTCATTGCCAGAGTCCTGTCGGCTCCCCCCAAGGATGCCTAGGGGCTCGAGCGCCGCGCCGGCTCGTTGCACAGATCGCATAGCGCACGACTGACAATCAGATTCTGTTCGACCGGGCGGAAATCAGGCCACGCTGCCTTCACACTTCAGGCTTGCTGATCGTGGCTTGCAGAGAGGATTGAGGCGCCGGACGCCATGCTGCTGTTTGCCGCCATGGCCGGCACGGGATTTCTCACGCGGGTGATGGGGAACACGGCCTGGACACGGTCGCTGCTAGTGGCCGTGCTGCAAGGGGTTACTGCAGCATTCCCTTCGACCGGCCCTGACGCAGGACGCCGACGACCACGCCCTCGATCACCAGCGACTGCTGCTTGAGATCGACGCGGATCGGTTCGAACTCCTCGTTTTCCGGCAACAGCCATACCAGCTTGCCGTCGTGCTTGTAGCGCTTGACCGTCACCTCGTCATCGAGGCGTGCCACCACCACCTGTCGATTGCGTACTTCGGGAGTGCGATGTACCGCAACCAGGTCGCCGTCGAGGATGCCGATATCCTTCATGCTCATGCCTTGCACCTTCAGCAAATAGTGCGCCCGCGGCTGGAAGATTTTCGGATCGATCTGATAGCGGCCTTCTATATGCTCCTCCGCGAGGATGGGCCTGCCGGCTGCAACCCGGCCAATCAGTGGCAGGCCCATCTGCTCACGAAGAGAGTCCTTGAGCTGGATGCCGCGCGAGGCGCCCGGAATCAGGTCGATCACGCCTTTGCGCTGCAGGGCGCGCAGATGCTCTTCCGCCGCATTCGGCGACTTGAAGCCGAACGCCTCGGCGATCTCCGCCCGCGTCGGCGGCATGCCCGAATCGTAGATCGTTTCCTGGATGAGCCTGAGGATTTCCCGCTGCCGGGGTGTGAGCTCTGACATGGAGTGATCGATCCTGTATGGATGGCCAGCGACTATATTTATATACAGTTGCCCACCTGAAAGCAACTGCCGGGGCGCGACCTGGCGCACATGCCTCTTCGCAGTCGCCTGCATCGGCCCCGGCCGCCGCGCGTCTCACGCCTGCGGCCCTATCGCGCCACCTCCTTGAATTCGATCCCGACCGCGCAGCGACCGCCGCCGCCCCCACGCCTCGCTGCGTTCGTGCCGCCTCCTTGCATTCGCACCTCGATTCCACCCTGGCGCCAGCCGAGCCGGGACACAGGATGCGCCGCTGAGACCCACGTCACAGTCGAATCGGACCGCCGCTGCGCATGCTTCGCCATGCCATTTGACAGAAGCACAGCGTCGATGACCGCCCGTCATCGCCCGCGTGCCGCCGGTCGGATAACACTCGACGGGCGGAGGCCTCTTTCTATAGTTCGCGCCATGCGAGGAACCCGACCCATGCGACCCACCAGAGCCGGCGCTGCCGGCTTCACGCTCCTCGAGCTCATGATCACACTTGCGCTTGCAGCGGTATTGACGGCGATCGCCGTCCCTAACATGCGCGACTTCATACGCAACAATCGCCTGGCCTCAACCTCCAACGATCTCCTGCGTTCCATGCACGTGGCGCGATCCGAGGCGATCAAACGGCAGCAGGTCATCGCAACCTGCTCATCCGCCAATCCCATGGCCGCGAACCCAGCGTGCAGCGAAGGCGCATTTACCGGTTGGATCGTGTTTGAAGACACGAACAACAATTGGGAGCGTGATAACGACGAAGACATCATCGACCGGCAGGCAGCGCCCGAAGGCGTCGCTGTCGTCAACAACAACGATGGTATCGTCAGTTACGCTGCGACCGGTTTCGCCAACAGCACGCCGGGACAGGCCCCAACCAGCCGCATCGTGATCTGCGATGTGCGCGGCAATCAGCAGGTCGGTGCCAACTCTACCGCACGCGCACTGATCATCGAACCTGCGGGGCGCGCCCGCGTGACCAGGACCTACAGCGACATCGGTACTGCTCTTGGTTTGATCGGGGAGACATGCCCATGATCGCCAGGACGAAAAAGAACGGCTTGCGGACGTCGAAGCGAATACGCGGCTTCAGCATGGTCGAAGCCCTGGTTGCCCTCGTCGTCCTGGGTGTCGGAATGCTCGGGATCGCCAGCCTGTACGTGGTCACCTTGCGCACCAGCGGTAGCGCCATATCGCGCATGCAGGCCGTCAACCTCGCTAGCGACCTGGGCGATCGGATTCGATCCAATCGCAATGCCGGCACCGCCTACGAGCACAACGGCGAAGGCGCCACGGAAGACAGCGATCGCTGCATGGGCGTGAGCGCCAACTGCAGCGCAGAGGAGATGGCTGCGTACGATCTTGCGCTTTGGCAGGAGCAGATCGAGGCGGCGCTGCCTGGCAATCCCACGGGTACGGTAGACGTGGACACAGCCACGAATCCAACCACCTACACCATCACCATCACCTGGCTCGAAGCCGGCCAAGCCGATGAAGACAATCGGCTGAGCTATGTGATGAGAATGCAAATATGACGATGCCACACAGAACGCGCGCACACTTCCCGCCCAAGCGAGCGGAACATGGCGTCAGCCTCATCGAACTCCTTGTCGCAATTACGATCGGCGCATTACTGATCTTCGGCGCGACGCAGGTTTACGTGGACAGCCGCAACACCTACGAGATCAATGAAAGTACCGCGCGGCTACAGGAAACCGCGCGCTATGCGATGAGCGTGCTGGAGCCCGATATCCGCATGTCCAACTATTGGGGCCTGGTGAAAGGTGCCGGTGTCATCACGAATCAAGCGCCGCAGGACGAGGCTTCCATAGGACCGCCAACCGATTGCGGCGCAAATTATGCACGCGATCTGGCGCTGAACATCGAGGGCAGTAACGGCAGCAGTGTTTTCGCCTGCACGGCCTACCGAGCCAGCGCGGTGACCAGCGCGGACACGCTGACCATCCGGCGCGCCGCCGTCACGCCTGCCGCAGGATCTACGGGGCGGCTAAGAATATGCTCGACGCGCGTGATGGGAGACCTGGTCACGGACAGCACCGGCTGCACACCTGCTCCCGCCGGCCAGGTCAATGACCTGATCGTGAACGCCTACTACATAAGCCGGGATTCCACCGGCCGCCCTGGGCTGCCGTCACTGCAACGAATCGCCCTGGCGTCTGGACCCGCGTTTGTGGCCGAGGAGATCATTCCAGGGGTCGAGGATATGCAGATCCAGTTCGGCGTCGATCCCACCGGCACTCGCGGCATCGCCACCCGCTACGTCAATCCCGGCGACGTTGCCGAGGGCGAACAGATCATTTCCGTGCGTATCTGGCTGCTGATACGCGCCGAGACGCCGGAAGTCGGATTCGTGGACGGCAGGACGTATGAATACGCTGATCGTGACGAAGACAACGGCAAGACCGCCAACCTGAGCGCCGCGAACGCAGCGACACAGGCCTACGAACCGGCGGATGGATTCCGTCGGTTGCTGGTGTCCAGGACGATTCAGATCCGCAACACGCTGGGCACCTGATCGGAAGCCGAATCATGCACACCATGAAACTGTCCGCTCCCCGACATGCCGCACAGCGCGGCGCGGCCCTGGTAGTCGGCTTGCTGCTACTGCTGGTGCTGACGCTATTGGCCATCTCGGGCATGAATACCGCCAGCCTGGAATTGGTCATGGCAGGTAACACGCAGTACTACCAGAATGCCTTCCAGGCGGCTGAAACAGGTATCGAGCGCTCACTGATCCTTGGCGGGTTCAATCCGAGCGCGGGAACGGAACGCCTTCCCGCCGCATCCTCGGACCCCGATGTTCCGTCCGGGGGCGAACCCATTCCAGGCACCGGCGGCGCGGATGCTTTCGTGGCAACCATTACGCCGCAACTCAGCGGCGCCCCCCAGCCGGCAATGTGGGGCACGAGCTGGGACAGCTTTTCCACATTTCATTTCGAGATTCAAAGTACCGGGACGTCGGTCCGCAATGCGATCGCCACCAACCGGCAAGGGGTGGCCGTGATTGCCCCTCATGACCCGACAGTCATGCCGATCGACCCCACTTCTGCGGCGCTGACACCTTGATTACTCGCATGCAGTCACACAGTCGCACAGGATTTCTGAGGATCATGCCCATGCGTTCTCCTGGACAGCCGATGATCAGTACGGTCGCGAGCGCCGTTCTTATGCTAGCGCTGGGCGCTGCGAGCCATGCTGACGATACGGAAATTTTCATCAGTCGACCGGCAAACGACGTTCAAGCCAACATCCTGTTGATCATCGACACCTCGGGCAGTATGAACGAGGCTGCGGAATCATCTCTCCTCCCCTACGATCCAACGGTTTCGTACTCCAATAGCGGTACGAGCTGCAATGAAGACCGGATTTACTACTCCACCAGCAGCACGCCGCCGACTTCTTGCAGCGGCCTGTCTCATATTCGGCTGAGCGGGAATTTCTCGCGGACAAATCCCCGAGAGATGAAATGCAAGCGTGCCGTGGACGCACTGGCCTGGGGAACTGGAACCGAGGCAAGCAGTACCGGCTTCTATTCCGGCACATTCATCCGCTGGAGAGGACAAGGAGCCAGCCGCACCTGGCAAAACAACCTGGCGAATGCGAACGGCTCGACGACCGGCGGCACCACGACCAGTGGCAGTGGCACCAGCGCCACCTACGCAACGGACGTCGAGTGCCTGGAAGACGCGGGATTCCATGGCGCGGATGCATCATCGGCGGCAAAATGGCCACGAACCGGCAGCGTCAGCCAGAGCGACGGACGTTGGACGAGCAACGATGGGCAATCCTGGTGGGGCGCCAGCACCGGCGTGAGCGTCACGCTCTATAGCCCAAATTACATTCGCTATCTCAGAAATGGGCCACGGGAAACCCAAACCCGGATGCAGGTCGTCAAGGCTGCGGCCGCCAGCTTTCTGAATTCGTTGCCCAACCTCAACGTTGGTGTCATGCGCTACAGCACCAACTCTCACAGCTATGGCAGCGCAGACAGCACTGCTGCCGGCGGCATGATGATGTCGCCCATTTCCCCTCTGAATGAGAAGCGCGCCGCCTTGATCGCGGACATCACGGCCAGCAATCTCTATCTGCCGCACGGCTGGACGCCACTGACTGAAACCTTGTTCGAAGCCTATCGGTATTTTTCCGGCGGCCCCGTGTCGTACGGGAACAATTCCAGGATCTGCACCCGAGTCGATTCCTCCCCCGGGTCCACCGGCACGTGCGCAGGATCCAACTATATGCAGAATTATCCGAGCGTCGCCTCGTCCCGCAACGGTAACAACTACATCAGCCCGGCCTCCGAACCCTGCCAGGCCAACTACATCGTGTACCTGACGGACGGCGAAGCCACGAAGGATACGGAATCGAACAGCGCCATCCGGGCCTTGCCCAATTTTGCGTCGCTGGCCGGGGAAGGTTGCAGCGGTAACGGTGACGGCGCCTGCCTGGGCGCCCTCGCCGAGTACATGTTCAATGCGGACCTGAGACCGAACAACGAGGTCCAGGGACAACAGAATGTGAAGACTTATTTCATCGGGTTCGGTCCGGATTTCAGCGGCAGCGCAAGTGCTTACCAAACCCTCCAGACCGCCGCGACTCGCGGTGGCGGCCAGGCTTATCAGGCTGATGACCTCAGCACCTTGTCCGCCGTCTTCAATTCCATTATCACCAACATCCTGCAGACCAGCACCACTTTCACGACACCGACGGTCGCCGTGAATGCTTTCAATCGCACCCAGACATTGGACGACCTGTTCGTGTCGGTATTCCAGCCCAACTCCAGCGCGCACTGGCCAGGCAACCTGAAGAAATACCGCATCGACGATGGCATCATCATGGACAGTCGCAATCCTTCTCAAGCGGCCGTCGACCCGAATACCGGCTTCTTCGCGGAAGCATCGCGCAGCTATTGGTCCAGCTCTGCCGACGGTGCGGCGGTCGAGTCCGGCGGCGCTGCCAGCCGGCTGCCGAATCCCGCCAATCGGAATCTCTACACCTATATCGGCGTGCCCCGGCCGGGCAGCACAGTACTGCTGAGCACGCATGAACTCAGCACTGGGAACAATGATCTCGATGCCGAGCAACATTTTGCCCTGGGCGCCCCGTCAGACCCCTCACTGGAGGATCTCGTCGACTGGGCGCGAGGCGTCGATGTATTGAACGAGGATGGCGATGCATCCACTACCGTGCGCCGGGTGATGGGAGACCCTATTCACTCCCCCCCCGCCGTCGTCATCTACGGCGGCACCGTCGCAAGCCCCGACATGGATGATGCAGCAGTATTCCTGGTCACCAACGACGGTTACCTGCACGCCATCGATACCGTGAGCGGCAATGAGCTTTGGGCGTTCGTACCTCAGGAGTATCTCCCGAATCTCAAGCAGCTGTATTTCAATAATCCGGTTCCAGCCAAGCCCTACACGCTCGATGGAGAAATTCGCGTACTCAAGTACGACGTCAACGGCGACGGCATCGTCAGCGACGACGATCGCGTCATTCTGTTCTTCGGCACGGGGCGCGGCGGCAGCCGCTACTATGCTATCGATGTCACAGACAAGAACGCACCGCGATACATGTGGAGTATCGGGCCCGATGAGCTGCCCAATGTCGGGCAGACCTGGTCGATACCGACGATCGCAAGAGTGAACATCAGCGGTGCTACGCAGAATTCGCAGAAGCTCGTCCTGGTGTTCGGTGGAGGATACGATCCGGCGCAGGATGCAACGGTCTACAACAGCGCCGATGGGGTAGGAAACCGGCTGTTCATGGTGGATGCGATCCGCGGCACGTTGCTATGGTCGGCAGGGTCCTCGGGTGCGAACCTCAATCTTTCCCGCATGACGCACAGCATTCCAAGCGAAGTTACGGTCCTGGATACCAACAGCGATGGCTACGCGGACCGCATGTATGTCGGCGACATGGCGGCACAGGTATGGCGCTTCGACATTACCAACGGCAACAGCGCCAACTCGCTCGTGGCCGGTGGGGTCATCGCCTCACTGGGTACCAAGGATGACGCCACCCCGGTCGAGGCAAATGCCCGGCGATTCTACAGCCGCGCCGACGTCGCGGGACTGCAACGGCCAGGCGCACCGCCGATACTGAATATCGCGATCGGCTCGGGATATCGCGGCCATCCACTGAACACCGCCACCCAGGATCGCTTTTATTCGATTCGGGATCTGCAGCCCTTCGTGCGCCGGACGCAGGCGCAATACGACAGTGCCACGATCATTCGTGACGCCGACCTGATGGATATCACGGACGATGTCCGTGCGGTGGTGCCGATGAACGCCCCCGGTTGGCGGCTCATGCTGAATCTGCCCGACTGGCAAGGGGAGAAATCGCTCAATGCATCGAACACCTTCGACAATAAGATTTTCTTTACGACCTATACCCCCCCAACCGGAGTAAGCACGAATACCTGCTCGGCGACCAGTACGGGTACCAACCGTGCGTACGTGGTGGATGCCTTCAACGGCGCTCCCATCCCTCGCCGGGACTCCCCGACCGATCCGGACGACGGCGACCCGGGCAGTGGCAGCGATGATGACCTGGTTCCGGAAGACCGCTACGATGATCTCGCCCAAGGCGGTATCGCACCAGAGATATCGTTCCTGTTCCCGGAGCAGAACAAGGTCGTCTGCCTGTCAGGCGTCGAGGTACTGAGCGTCTGTACGACCTTCGACAGTCGGATCAAGACGTATTGGCGCGAATCCAATGCACCGTAGGGCCAACAGCATGAAATCCCCCACCGAGTGCAGGCTACCCGCAGACGAGCGCACGATGAATGCTCCGCACCGTCGGCGCATGCGCGGCATGACTCTGATCGAGCTGATGACCGTGATTGTGATCGTGGCCGTGCTCGGTACGATCGCCGTCAGCAGCTACCGCAGCTACCTGGTCCGGACCAACCGCACCGAGGCCAGGATGTCGCTGTTGCGCATACAGGCGGCGCAGGAGAAGTTTTTCCTGCAGAACAATCGCTATGCCCTCAACGCCGAACTCAGCAACCCGCCGCCCACGGGACTGGGAATCGCTGGCACGACGCCGAGCGGCTTCTATACCATTGCCCTGGTCGATGACGCGAGCGGCACCCGGTACGTGGCCCAGGCGACCGCCGCCGCCGGCCAGCTGCAGGATATCGAGGCCTGCCGGACGTTGACCATCAACGAGAGCGGTGCGCGCACGCCCAGCGACGCCCCCGAATGCTGGCGCTGACCCGGCCGGCCGCTGCAGCAGTTATTCGCCTGCTCGCGGCAGGCCTGCCCGTGCCGCCGACTCCGGCTGTCTGCTTACGGCTACGCATCGCAACATAAGCTTTATAGCTGCACGGCAATCTTGTATTCTGCGCCTTCGGCTCGGCTGGGAAGCTTTTACAAATTAGAAGCTTCTGTGGCGATATTCGCGGGAACAAGCCATAAGTCCTGTGGATTAAGAGGCGTGAATTTTAGTCGCTCTGGTCATTTTTTATCCGACCCAGTACCAAGGGGAAAGAAGTCATGAAGAAAACCATCTCCACCGCGCTGAAGGCAGGCGTTGCCGCTGTGGCGCTCGTTGCCGCCAGCGGTTGCGTCTCCACGGCAACCGTCGAAGAGATCCGCACCACCGCCAATCAGGCTGTGCAGGACGCGGCGGCGGCCAAGGCTGCGGCGGATTCTGCCGCCAGCGCGGCCCAGTCGGCTCGCTCGGCTGCCGATAGCGCGCAGAGTGCTGCCAACCAGGCGCTGCAGGCTGCCCAGGCCGGCCAGGCCTGCTGCGATGCGACGAACGAGAAGATCGATCGCATGTTCAAGAAGTCCGTGTCGAAGTAATTCGACCCGATTCTTGGCTTGAACAAGGGCGCCGCGGGTTAACTCCCGCGGCGCTTTTTTTTATTTCGCCATGGCCCCGGCAGGGAAGTTATCTGGACTGGGCCACCCAAAATATATAATACTTATCAATTACTTAGGCAAACTCAACATGCCGGGGCTTTCCGCAACTTGACCCGACCTTCCTCCGTGTGACCGCTGGGAACCCGCCTGCAATTCGAGTTTGCCGGCCACCGCTCGACATCGCCAATTCGGGCATCCCGGTCAAGGTCAGTATGGCGCTCGGCGCACAAGACGGTGGCAATGTGCACGCGCTGCGTCCACCCTGAGGAAGCCCTGTGCGCCAAGCGGAAGGTCGGATGCCAGAAGCAGCATGAGGCCGGCAACATCTTCGGGTTTTGCGGCACGCCGGATCGGCGCGCAGCCCCGCCGCGGAGGGAGTGTCATCACTCCGCGGCCCGCCTGGCTCATCTGCGCCAGTTCGTGCTTGAGGCCGAGAAATACGCCGGTGACGGACCCAGGCTGCTTCGGTCCGATCGGCGAGCGGCGCGCTGGATTGCAGGACGCCCGCATCGTTGAACGCCATATC
>JBEBRC010000003.1:0-50193 GCA_040395055.1 Steroidobacter denitrificans | reverse complement strand
CAAGGCGGCCGGGGTATTTCGGTTCGCCACGCTGCGCTCCTCGCCTGCCGGCGCGGGCACCTCGGCGACCGCCGCCACCTGCGGCTTTGCCGCCACGGCAGCGGGCGGTTCTACCGGCGGCCGGCTGCGATCCACTGCCGGCACACCGTCATCGCCCGACTCCCGCATCGCCTCCATTTCGTCCGCCTGGACTGCACTGCGCGGCGCATCGCTCGGCGCGACGTGCGGCATGCCGCCCTGGAGCACGACCGATAGCGCCAGCACCGCCGCCGCGGCCAAACCCACCGGCGCACTCCAACGCAGCCACCTGCGCGAACGTGTCGCACCCGGCGCCGGCAGGCCGGGCTGTACCGCACTGCGCTCTAGGGCGTCCCGGGCTTGCCGCAGGACGCTCTGGTCCAGCTGTGCCGGAACCTCCTCGCCGCCGAGCTCGCGATAGCGTCGCGACAACAGCGTGCGGCCCTGCAGATACTCCTCCAGTCCCTGCTCGTCGATTGGATCGCTCATTGGACACTCGATTCGGGATGGGGACGTCGGTGCTGCGCCAGCGCCGCGCGCAGCTTGGCCAGCGCATAGCGCAGGCGGCTCTTGGCGGTTTCCATCGCCACGCCCGTGACGCGGCCGATCTCCTCCAGGCTCAGCCCCGTCTCCTCGTACAGCAGAAACACATCGCGCTGTTGCGCCGGCAGCGCATCGAGCGCACGGCGAAAGTCCGCCCGCAACTGCGCTTCCGCGAGCACCGCCTCGGGTCGTTCGTGCGCCGCGTCCGGCAGCCCCTGCACCAGCGCATCGACATCCGGCACAACGGCATCCTGTGTTCGATTGGCACGACGCATATGATCGACGACGCAATTGTGCGCGACACGAAACAGGAAGGTCTTGAACTGCGCCAGCGCTTCGTAGCGCCCGCGAGCTGCAATCACCTTGCCCCACACCTCCTGGAACAGGTCGCCAGCCGTTTCGCGATTGCCGCACATGCGTTGCAGGTATCGGTACAACGGTCCCTTGTGGCGCTGGTACAGTGTTTCGAAGGCGCGCAGATCGTCCTGGTCGCGATAGCGCAGCATCAAGGTCACGTCATCGTCGAGCACTGCGGCATCGGGCATTGCGGCATCGAGCGTCGCGGCGCTGGGTGCCGCAGTGAACGCGAGCGGCGGCACGCCGTGCGCAACAGCGTCGGCTTCCAGCGCAGCCGCCTGCGCCGGCGCGGCACTCATGGCGTCTTCAGGACGGGACATCGGATCCATGTACCCAAGCGTACTTCACTCTCGCCCCTGGCGATGCCCGATCGCACACCGGCCACCCCGACATGCCGCCTGCGTCACCGGTCATCTTCGGCCACCCTCATCCGCTTCGACCGCCCGCGGCCCTTGCCTCGGGGCCCCGCACCTCGGGGCCGGTGCTCGGGACCCGGGCTTTGGCCTGGGTCGCCATCTCACACCGCCCTATGGCGTGACCTGCCCCAGGGCTTCGTCCTTGCGTTCGCCGTCGAAGGCCGGAGCCAGCGCGGCGGCGAGCTTCACCAGGGAAACGAACTCGCGACGATAGCCTTCGTTGTCGCCAGCCAGACCGCTGCGGGCCAGGCGCGTCACGTCCTCGTAGCCGAACTGCGCCAGATGCTTCCCTCCCCGCAACAACTGGCCGAAGGCGGCGACGCTCGCGGCGAAACGAAAATCCGGCGACACTCGATCCACGCTGGTGATCGAACTCTTGAGGATCGGGTACTGCAGCAGCTCGCTGGTGGTCGCGCCCGGCTTCTTGTAGCGCAGGCGCAAATGCGCCAGTTCGCCGTTGCCCGCCAGGACCGGCGACGCCGACCCGTATCGCAGCGGTTCGACACGACCCTGCGCGCCCACCGGTACGATCTCGTACAACGCCGTCACGCGATGACCGGCGCCGATCTCTCCTGCATCCACCTTGTCGTTGCTGAAATCCTCACGCGCCAGCATGCGATTCTCGTAGCCGATGAGCCGGTATTCGAGCACCTCGGCCGGATTGAATTCGACCTGGATCTTCACGTCGCTGGCAATGGTGTACAAGGTGGACGACAACTCGGAGACGAGCACCTTGCGCGCCTCGGACAAGCTGTCGATGTACGCGTGGTTGCCGTTGCCCGCATCCGCCAGCCGCTCCATCAGCCGATCGTTGTAGTTGCCACTGCCGAAACCCAGCGTCGTGAGCGCAACGCCTGCGGCACGCTCGCGCTCGACCATGTCGAGCAGCGATTCGAAATCGACCACACCGACATTGAAATCGCCGTCGGTGGCCAGGATGATGCGATTGATGCCGCCCTCGATCCGCGAGGCATGCGCCAGCTGATAGGCGCGCTCGATGCCCGCTGCCCCATTGGTCGAGCCGCCCGCCTGCAGCTGATCGATGGCTTCCAGGATCTTGTATTTCCGATCTCCCCTCGTCGGCTCCAGTACCACGCCCGAACGACCCGCGTAGACGACCATCGCCACGCGGTCCCTGGCGGTGAGCTGGTCCGTGAGCAGGCGAAAGGCATTCTTGAGCAAGGGCAGCTTGTCGCGGCTATGCATCGAGCCGGAGACATCGATCAGGAACACCAGGTTGGCCGCGGGCCGCTCACTGGCGGCGATGTCGAATCCCTTGATGCCGATCTTCATCAGCAGCGCCTGCGGATTCCACGGTGCCGTGGTCAACTCGGTAAATGTCCGGAAAGGAGATTCCCGCGTGGCAGGCGGCGTGTAGTCGTAGTCGAAGTAGTTGATCATCTCCTCGACGCGCACGGCGTCCTGCGGCGGCAGCCGGCCGTCGTTCAGGAACCGCCGCACATTGGCGTAGGCGCCGGTGTCGACGTCGATCGAGAAAGTCGACACCGGCTGCTCGGCGGCCAAACGCACCGGGTTGTCCTCGCGCGGCGCGTAGCGCTCGGTTTGCGTCGGCGGGACCTGCCCCGGCGCGCAGCATCGCGGCGCGGGCGGCAGCGAATGGTAGGCCTCCGCGCTCTGGGCGATGGCGGCAGGCGCGGGCCTGGCCAGCCGGTCTTCGACGGCCACGCGTCCAGGAACACGCGGGACATTCTGCGACGCAGTCGTGGTCTTGGACTGCTCGCCGGCGGACTGAGCGGATGGCTGGCGCGATCGCTTGCTCGACTCGTTCTCGAGCACGACGCCAGCCTGGCCCTGCGCCACCTTGCGCTCCAGCGCGGGGCTCTCATCGCGCTGCGAGGCACAAGCGGCCACGAGCGCGACCATGAGCAGGAGTGAACCACGGCGTACGATATGCTTCATGGACTGTTCCCGTTGATGAACGCAGAACGCGTTCCTTGGCAGCTATAAACGGGCAACGCGGCGATTCGGGTTAAACGCTGCGCCGGCCAGGTTCGATCCTGGCGGGGCTGCGCGAATCGGCCGCCTGGCGCTGCCGCTCGATACGTTTACAGCCGGCGCCGCGCCGGCCGCTTGCGTTGCGGCTCCGACGGCTTCCACAGCAGCTCATCCAACTGCTGCGCCCGATCGGGCCAGCCGTAGCGCTGCAAGTCGATCCTGCCGCCCACGAACACCACGCCCTCCGCCTCGAGCCGGCGCCGTTGCAGCGCATACGCATCGCTGCCTACCGGAAACGAAATCCGGCCGCTGGCATTTATCACGCGATGCCAGGGCAGTCCGCGCGCAGCAGGTCCCTGGCGCAGCACGGTACCGACCAGCCTCGCCCGCCGCGGCAGGCCAGCCACCTGCGCGACGTTCCCATAAGGGCAGACTCGTCCGCGCGGAATGCGCCTCACCACCGCCAGGATCAAGGCGCGCGCATCGGCAGGCGAGTGGGCGAGCGCCGGCTCATCGCGCGACACGGCGCGGCGCCGAAGCAATGGCGGTCGAGTCTTGTTCATGCTGGCGCTGCCGCCGGCGCTAGATCGGCACCCGATCATGCACGGTTTCCTGGGATCGATCCGCGCGATCCGGGTTGCGCCGGCGCTCGCCGCCCGTCAAGGCAATTCCCAGCGAGGCGATGAACGGCATGACCCGCTCCAGGAAATCTCCCGGTGCATCCGGCAACAGGTGAAACAGCAGCGACAGCACGAATCCCGCCCATATCGCCCCCAGAGTCGAGCCAGGCCGGATTCGCTTGCCGCTCAGGCGCACCAGCAGCAAGGGCCCGAACGATGCCCCTAGCGCCGTGAACGCGAACAACGAATGCTCGAGAATCGAGCCGGGCGCATACATCGCCAGCACGCCTGCCGTCGCGGCCGCGACCACCAGCGCCAAGCGGTTCGCCGGCAGCGACAAAGGCGCGCTGCAGCGTCGCAGATCCACGGCAAAACCCGCGGCAACCACCAGCAGCAGGCTGGCCACGCCCAGCAAGATGGCGCTCAGCAGCGCAAACACCAGGATCGCCGCCAGCCACGACGGCAAAAGCTGCAAGGCAATGGCGAACATCGCCTGCTGCGGCTGCTGCAGTTCGGCATACAGCACCCTGGCATACCAACCGCTCAGCAGTACCGCCGCCAGCAATACCGCCGTCCAGGCCAGGGCGATCCAGCGCGCCTTGCCTAGACTGGACTCGCTGGCTGCCATGCAGCGGTTCAACGCCTGAGGCTGTCCCGTCGCGGCCAGACCGATCCCCAGAGCGCCGGCCACGAACGCGGCGGCGACCACGCCCTGCTTGCCGCCGAACCAGTCCAGCACGCCGGGACCCGCCTCGGACAGCCCGCTCCACAGCGCACCCCAGCCACCGCTGACCATCGATGCCGACAGCGACAACGACACCGCAACGATCAGCATCAGGATCATCTGGGCCGCATCGCAGACGCAGGCGGCCAGCAAGCCGCCGGCAAAGACGCAGATCACGATCAGCGCCAGCGACAGGACCAGCACCATATCGGGATCGAAGGCGAATTCCGTCTCGAGCACGCCGGCAGCCGCACGCAACATCGCGCCGACCTGCAACAATAGCGTCACCGTGACGATGAACACCGCCGAACGCGCCACCAGCGGCTGCAGCCGCTCGCCCGCATCCACGCTCAGCACTTGGATCAGGGTCGCATGGCCTTGTCCGGAGGACAAAGCACGCAGCCGCGGCGCCACGAACCACATGTTGATGACACAACCGACAAGCGCCGCCACCCAGATCCATACCGCCGACAGCCCCCAGACGAAAGCCGCGGCGCACACCAGCATCAGCGTCCAGGCATTGAGCACGTTGCCGGTGTAACTCAGGGCTACCAGCCACGAACCGAGCCGGCGGTTCGCGATCACGAAATCCGCCCCATTGTGTACGCGCCGTCTGGCCCATGCCGCGATCGACAGCTGCAACGCAGCGAACGCAAACAGCATCAGATACACCGTGGCCGGTCGTGTCATTGGTATTGAAGAACCAGCTCTTGGCCGCGACAGGATTCGCGCAGGGCGATCCTACACCAGCGATCCGGGCTCCGATACCTGCCGCGTACAAGCGACGGATCAGCGATCGATCGCCTCGGGCATGACCCCGGCATGGGGCGCGGCGGCCATCCCCAGATGCTGGCGTGCTGTATCCAGAGTGCGACAGACTGCTTCCACGCCCACGATGAGACGGATGGTCGCGCGCGAAAGATCGTTGGCCGGCAGCGTGTATACGTTGTCGTGACGTACCGCATCGATGTGACGCCATTGACTCCAACTGAGCTTCGCGTCCAATGCCAGATGGTCGGTGGTGATGATGACTTGCGGATTGGCTGCGATGACGGCCTCTATGCCGACCGCCGGAGCAAGCTCGTTGAGCTGCGCAAACACGTTGCGTCCGCCGCACAACTCGACGATCGTGCTCATGATCTGCTTGCCGTTGACCGTGTACAAAGGCCGATCGTCTATTTGCAGGAATACGCTGACCACCGGCCGCTCCTGGTACTGCATGCGCAGCGCCTGGATGCGGCGTTCGAATCGTGTCGCCGCCGCTTCCGCCACCGCGCCCGTGCCTGCCAGCCTGCCGATCTCGCGCACGGAGCTGGCAACGTCGTCGATACGATTCGTATGGAAGACGACGACATTCAGGCGCAGCGAACGCAACCGTTCGATCGTGGGCTCCGGCGTGCCGACTGCCCACACCAACACCAGGTCCGGGCGCATGGCGAGTACGCGCTCGAAATCGACGCGAAAGGCGTCGCCGACGCGCGGGATGCTGCGCGCGGCGGCAGGATGATCGCTGTAATCGACCGTGGCGACGATGCGATCGCCGGCGCCGGCCGAAAATGCCAGCTCGGTCAAATGGGGCGCCAGGCTCACGATGCGGGGCGCCGGCTCGGCCTGGGCAGGTCCGGTTGCACCCGCTGCGAGCAGCATCGATACCAAGGACAAGATCAGCATGCGACACATCATCGATGCTTCGCCCGCAACAATGCATGCAGCCGCGGCCAATCGAACGCGGGTCCCGGATCGCTCTTGCGTCCCGGAGCGATGTCGCTGTGCCCCGCTATGCGTTCCACCGACAAGGAGGGGTAGGCGTGGCAAAGCTCCAGCACGACGCCGCTCAAGCGGCGATACTGCGCGGGTGCGTAAGGCATCTCGTCCATGCCCTCCAGCTCGATACCGATCGAAAAATCATTGCACCGCGTACGCCCGCGGTAGCTCGACTCCCCGGCGTGCCAGGCACGCCGATGCACGGGCACGTACTGGACGAGGGCGCCATCACGGCGGATCAACAGATGGGAAGAAACCCTCATCGCGAAAATTTCGGCAAAATAGGGATGCGCCGCCGCCGGCAGGGTGTTGGTGAACAGATGATCGATCCAGGGCCCGCCATACTCGCCCGGCGGCAGGCTGATACCATGCACGACGATCAACTCCGGCAACACCCCTTCCGGGCGCGCATCGCAGTTCGGCGACGGCACTTGGCGCGCGCCCTTCATCAGCCCGCTGCAGACATCGATCCGAATATCGACCTGCCATGGTGGATCTACACTGTGCATCGAAGGTAAGTTTGCATTCTGCCTGCCAGCGGCACAATGCCCCACCAGCCAACCCAAGCCCCACTGCCAATGCGATTGAACCGAATATTCTGCGACGGACCGCTGGCCGAGGCGGGTGAACTCGACCTGCCCGGGGCTGGCGCCTATCACGTCGCTCGCGTATTGCGCATGCGCGCCGGCGCCCCACTCGGCGTCTTCGATGGCGCCGGCGTCGAATATCGGGCCGAAATCGCGCGCGTGGCAGGCGACAAGGTCACCGTCAAGCTCATCGAGCAGGTGACAGCCCTGAAGGAATCCCCCTTGCGCATCACCTTGACGCAGGGCGTATCGCGCGGCGAGCGCATGGACTGGGCCTTGCAGAAGGCTACCGAACTTGGGGTCGCGGCCATCGCACCGGTGCTGTGCGCGCGCAGCGTGGTGCGCCTGGATGACAAGCAGGCCCGGAAGAAGCAGCTGCACTGGCGCGCCATTGTCATCGGCGCCTGCGAACAAAGCGGCCGCGCCACGGTTCCTGAAGTGTTGGCGCCGTTGCCCTTGCGCCATCATTTCGCCGGCCGTGACGCTCGCTACGCTCGCAAGGACGGATTGCGATTGGTGCTGAGTCCCTCGGCGCAGGCCTCGCTGACGGGGTTCACCAGCCTGCCGGGCAAGGTCGAGCTGCTGATCGGCCCCGAGGGAGGACTGGACGACGATGAACTGATTGCCGCACAAGACGTGGGCTTCGTTCCGGTGCGCCTGGGTCCACGCGTGCTGCGCACCGAAACGGCGGCAGCGGTCGCGCTGGCGGTACTGCAGGCCCTGTGGGGCGATCTGCAGTAAACCGCTCATCTCACGTGGCGCGCGTTTCCTCGCTGATCATCCGCTCCACGCACTCGAAGTCCGGAATCAGCGGCGATTCGTTCAGCATCCGCGCCTGGCACAGTATCGGACCACGCTCCGGGAAGGCGCGGCTGGGATCGGGTTTCACCACGTCGGCGTTGACTCGCACCAGCTGCGGGAATCCCTGCGTCATGACGCCGAAATAACCGCCGGGTATTTCGCCGCTCAAGGCGACGAAAATGACGATGCGGGTGCGCGTACCCGGCGTCGGTACCGCCTGCCCGCACACGGCTTCAAAGGCGATGACCGGCACCGGCCGGCCGCTCCAGTGCAGGGTGCCGAGATACCACGGCGGCGCGCCCTCCATCTTCTCCGGCGCATGCCAGGTGACGACCTCGGCCACACAGGCGCGCGGTACGATCAACCGCTCATGGGCCAGCGGCACCAGCAGGCTGTAGATCTCGTGCGTGGCAACGTCGATCATCGGAAAATCCCGCCCTTCGCCGTGCTGCTCATGATGCCTTCCTGCGCCGCGCCGCCACCAAGGGCTCGATCGCATCCAGCAACTGGCTTTCCTGGTAAGGCTTGCCCAGATAGTCGTTCACGCCAAGTTCGATGGCGCGCGCGCGATGTTTTTCCCCGACACGCGAGGTGATCATCACGATCGGGATATCCGCCAGCCTGGCATCGGCGCGAACATGCGCAGCCAGTTCGTACCCGTCCATGCGTGGCATCTCGATGTCGAGCAGAATCACATCGGGGCAGTGATCCTGCAGGATCGACAGCGCATCGACGCCGTCCTTGGCGGTCATGACGCGCATGCCATTGCGCTCCAGCAGCCGCTGGGTGACGCGCCGCACCGTGATCGAGTCGTCGACCACCAGCGCCAGCGTGCGCTGGTCCCTGGTGGCGTCGAACACATTGAGCGCATCGCGCCCGCGCCATTCCGAGCGCACCAGCGCACCCATGTCCAGAATGATCACGATGCGTCCATCGCCCAGGATCGTCGCCCCCGCGATGCCGCGGATACTGGCAATCTGCGGACCGACCGATTTGACGACCATTTCGCGGCTGCCAACCAGCTCATCGGTGACGATCGCGGTGGAATGCTCCGCGGCACGAACCAGGACCACCGGCACCGACACGTCGGCCTCGGGCAGCACCGACGGTCCTCCGCCGACGAACGCCCCCAGATACTGGAAGCGATAGATCTGGCCGCCGTAGTCGAACGTCGGCGTCTCCTCCGCCAGATGCTGTTGCACCTCGGAGCGCGGCACGCGCGCCACGCCCTCGACCGAAGGCAGCGGCAAGGCGTACAGCTCATCGCCGGTACGCACGATCAAGGCCTGCGTGATGGCGAGCGTGAACGGCAGGCGGATCGTAAACTTGACTCCCTTGCCGGGCTGCGACTGCGTGAACAACGCGCCGCCCAGTTTCTTGATTTCGGTGACCACCACGTCCATGCCGACGCCGCGGCCGGCATGCTGCGTCACCTTGCCGGCCGTGCTGAAGCCCGGCTCCAGGATCAGCTGCAGCGCTTCCTCGTCGCTCAGCTCGCGCCCTGGCTGGAGCAGGCCACGCTCGCGCGCCCGCTCGCGCACTGCCTGGACATCGATGCCACAGCCATCGTCTTCCAGCACGATGACCATCTCCGAGCCCTCCCGATGCAAGCCGACCTTGATCGAACCAACCTCGGGCTTGCCGGCCTCTATACGCTGCGTCGTCGCCTCGATGCCATGCACCACGGAGTTGCGCAGCAGGTGCTCGAATGGCGGCAGCATGCGCTCCAGCACCTGCCGATCCAGTTCGCCCGCGGCGCCGACGACCACCAGTTCGGCGCGCTTGCCGGTCTCGCTCGCCACCTGGCGAACCAGGCGGCTGAGTCGCTGCACGTGGCGCTGGAAAGGCACCATGCGGGTACGCATCAAGCCGTTCTGCATCTCGGTCACGACCCGCGACTGCTGCAACAGCAGGTTCTGCGCTTCGCGCGTCAGGTTCTCCAACAAGCCTTCGATGCTGCTGACGTCGCTGACCGATTCGGCGAACGCGCGCGACAACTGCTGGATCGTCGAATACCGATCCAGCTCCAGCGGATCGAAATCGGCGCGCCCAGGTTGTTCCTCTTCGTATCGATGCAGAATCTGCGCTTCCGTTTCCAGCTCGAGCTTGCGCAACTGATCCTTCAAGCGCGTCACCGTGCGGCCCAGCTCTGCGAGATTGAATTCGATCGAGCTGACCTGTTGCTCCAGGCGCGAGCGGAAGATGCTCACCTCGCCGGCATTGTTGAGCAGATTGTCCAGCAGCTCGGCATCGACCCGCGCCAGCTCATGGCGTTCCTGCACTTGCGGCTCACGTCCTGGCAGCGCCGGCAGCGGCGACTCCGCAGGCACCTCTTGCTGCAGGTCGTCCGGTGGTAGATCGGGCGGCATTGCGGCGACGTCGAGCGTGCTGGGGCTGGCGGCGCCAGGCAGCGTCCGGCGCCGCGCCGACTCGCTTGGCGCCGCGGGGTCGAGTTCGTCCGCGCCGAATTCGACCTCTATCTCGGCAACGCTGCTTCCGTCATCGAGACTCTCGCCCCCAAGGTCCTGGTCCTGGTCCTGGTCGCTCGCAATTCGCCGCTCGCGATCCTGATCGACGCCCTGGGTATCGGTGCCGTGTGCGGTTCGCTGCGGATCGGACTCATCGCCGGCTGCATCGAACTCGAGGCCGCCATCCAGCGGGGCGGTGAGGATCGGCACCACGTCCGTCTGCGAGCTGCTGCGCGCCGGCAGTGGCAACTCGACGTCCACCGCATCGCCGCTGAGGGGCGCGAGCGGAGGTATCGATGGCGCGCCAGTCGCCGCCGGGGCATGCAGCGGCGCCAGGCCGGCGAGGCCTCGGATGCGCTCGACGAGTTCGTAGGCCGGCGTACAGCGTCCGCCCGTGCTGACGACATCGCGCATGCGATGCAATTCATCGAGGCTCGCCTGGAGTGCATCGAACACCGGCTGCTCGGCCGGCACTTCATTGGCCTCGACTCGCTGCATGAGCGTTTCCAGCTCATGGCTCAAGTCGCCCATGGCCCGGATGCCGGCCATGCCCGCGCCTCCCTTGAGGGTATGCACGACCCGCTTCAGCTCGAATACGAGCGCGCTGTTGCTGCGATCGCGTATCCAGGCCGACAAGGACTGGTCGGCCACCTCGAGCAGTTCGGTCGCCTCCTCGGTAAAGATCGCCGCCACGTCCGGATCGAAGTCGTCTTCGTCCTGTGGCGCCGGCGACTCCTCGACCAGGATGCCGTGCGACTCCAGCGGCTCCGACTCCGGCTCCGGCGCGTCGTCGCCGGGGACAGCTTCGGCGACCATCTCGGGAACCATCTCACCCTGCTCGAGTGCGGCCTCGTCTTGCTGGTTCAGAGTGTCGCCCCAGAGCGTAATGCTCTCCTCCTCGGCCAGCGTGCTCTCCTCGACCCGGATGCCGGTTTCGGCCTCGACGTCGTCCACGGATGCGAACGGCTCGTCGCTGCCACCCCAGGCATGCATCGAGGATACAAGGCACTCATCCTGGGCCGTCGGTCCGTCGCGTTCGTCTGGCGACGCGCCGTCCCCGACCGCACTCGTTGCGGGCCCAGGCGGCGGCGATGCCGCATCGAAGATCGGGCTGCGCGATGGCTCCTGTGCCGTGGACGCGACGTCATCGATGGACACGCTGTCCTCGGAGGATACGCCGTCCGGCGTGAATGCGGCGTCCTCGGTGGACGCCATGTCCTGCTCCGCGGCAAGCGGCGATTGTGCGGCAGCCGGTGGGAAGTTTTCGTAGCTCCAGTTGAGGACGTCGAGTACCGCGGCTTCGTCGGAATCCAGCTCGATGAACTCGATCGCCTCCTCGTCCGCGAGCGATTCCGGTGTCCCCGGGAGCTGGATCGGCTCCGCGGCCAGACTCGCCTCTGCTGCCTGCGCCGGCGCAGCGGCCTGACTTGCCTGCGGGTCCTGGGGCGGATCCAGCGTCTCGGCCAGCCGCGAGATCTCGCTGTCCAAACCACGCTCGAGTTCGCCCAGCCGCTGGACGATGCCGATGTGGCCGGTGAAGAAAACCGTGTCCTCGTCGATATGATCGACCACCCGCTGAATCGCGCCGGCCGACTCCTTCAACGCCGCCAGCCCCGCCGCCGGCAAACCGACGGAATTGTCGTAGAGCTTGCGCACATAGCGATTCAGCGGTTCGGCAATCTTGATGCCCTGGCGCGCACCGGCGGTCTTGGCAGTCCCGCTCAAGGTATGACAGGAGCGATGCAGGGCCTCGGTGACCGGATAGGGCGCATTCGCCAGATCGCAGGCGGCGATGAACTCACTGATGACTGCCAGATGACCGACGGTTTCCTTGGCGTAGATTTCGTGCAGCGCCGGATCCATCTGCTCTGGCTGACCTGGGGCCGCCGGCGTCTCCGATGCCTGCACTGCGATCGCCTGCTCCGCCGAGGTCTCGGCGTCCGGAACCTGGCGCGGCGAGGGCACGAGCGGCTCACGCATCGGGCTCGCAGGCTGCGAGCGTGCTGCGGCCGGGCGCACACCGGCCATTACGCTGGCCATCGCATTCGCCTGGGCAATGAGGCGGGCGATGCCGGTCTGCGGATTGCGTCCGGATTCCAGTTGCTCGACCAGCTCCGGCACGGCAGCGACGCTTTCGCGCAGCAGCGACATCATGTCGGGCGTGCGCTCGAGAGTCTTGTTGATCACGCGATTGAGCAAATTCTCGATTGCCCAGGCGAATTCGCCGATCAGCTGCGCACCGACCATGCGGCCGCTGCCTTTCAAGGTATGGAAGGAGCGTCGGACATTGATCAACGCATCGAGGTCCTGGGGATTCTCGTCCCAGCGCGGAAACATTTCCTTGAGCCGAACGATCTCGTCCTTTGCTTCCTCGATGAAGAGTTCCAGAAACTCCGGATCGATGTCGCTGTCCCGCGGCTGGACGACGGGCGGCGGTTCCGCGGCCTGGATGCCCGGTGTGCGCCGGCTGGCCAGCGTCGCATCGAGTGCCACGGTCGAGTCCTGCGGGAAGGGCAGCGCGAACGTCTGGGAGGTCGAGGCCGATTCGATCACCACCGTCTGCGCCGGATCGTCCGCGACGGCGCCATAGGCATCCGCCTGCGGTACCGGCTGGGCCTCCGCCAGGAAGCGCAGACACACCTCCGCATTGTCGAGCATGTACCAGGGGTCGGCGCGCCCGGCCTGCAAGGTCTCCATGTAGTACTCGACCGCGACGATGGCGTCGGCCAAGCGGTCCGTTGTCTCCTGCTGCAGCTGCATGCCGTCGCTGCGCACGAACTGCGACAGCGCACGGTCGATCCCCTCCATGATCTCCGCCGCCCGGGTCTTGCCGAGCATCAGCAATCCGGCGGTGATCCCGCGTATGAGCTGCGGAATCTGATCGATTGCCTGCGCTTCGCGCGGCTTCTCGACCGAGAGCGCAACGGCCTCCTTGATGCGCGCCAGATTCACGATGCATTCGCGCAGCACCGCTTCCGTCACCTGGCGGAACTCGATGTCGTCGGGAGTGGCCTTCGACGCCGCTTCCTCGCCCGACTCCGCGGCAGTCGGCACGATCATGCCGACAAGCTCCTCGTCCAGGCTATCCTCGACCTTGATCAAGGTGGCGGCCATGCGCAGCAAGGTGCGATCGCTGGCAGCCATGGTGTTGGCCACGATCGCCTGCAGGTCGCCGGTTTCCGCCTGAACCTTGTCACGCAGCTCGCCCAGTCCCAGTACGCCAAGCGTATCGGCTATCTTTTTCAACAGCTCGAGCTGCGGCGCGAGATCATCGACTTGCGTCCCACCCTGGCGCACGAAGATATCCAGCGCATCCTTGACACGACTGAGGTCTTCCTTGATCGCCGCCGCCACCGTCCTCATCAACTTGACCGACGGCGCCGACAAGCTCTCGCGCGCCTGCTCGATGTCATCGTCGATCGGCAGCAGTTCCGCCAGCCTGAACGAGGCGCGGACCGCTCCCACCCGCGGACCGCTGGAGCGTGCGCGCGCGACGTAATAGAGCAGGTTGTTCAATAGTTCCAGCGCCGGCGAATCGCAGTAGCGCGCTTCGCCGAGTTCGTACAGGCGCTTCATGTCACGATCCGCCTGGCCCAGCAGTCGTTTGACGGAGGCGGTGCTTTCGAGGCCGCCCTCGCGCAAACCTTCCAGCACGGCGCCCACCACCCACCACAGCTGGAACACCGGCTGCGTGGTCGCCACCTGCTCGAGCTTCTCCGCGGTGCGCGACAGGATCTCCAGGTTCTGATCGACGCGCTCTCCCTTGATCCAGCCCAGCAGGCCGAGCTGAAAACGGGTTCGCAGCTTGCGCGCCCACTGGCCGACCGCTAGCGATGTGTCACCGGTGGCGGCCACCGGATTGGCCTGCTGGTCCGAGCTCAGGTTGAGCAGCAGCAACGTGCCTTCGGACAGCAGCGCGTGTCCGCGCACCGCGCGCAGGTCGTTCAGCAACGGCAGCAGCACCAGCGCCATGTCGCGCCCGCCGCTCATCACGCGCTCCAGATAGGTCGGCAGCTGCACCATGGCCCGCATCAGAGCGTCCAGCCCTTCGGCCAGGTGGCGCTTCTCGGTGAAGTTGTCGATCAGGTAGCGCCCGACCTGCCCCATCTCCTCGGCCAGCAATGCCGCGCCATAAACCTCGGCGACCCGCAATGCGCCATGCACCGCGCGCAGATGCTCGCTGCACTTGCGCAGCAGCGCCAGATTGTCCTGCTGTTCGCCAAATGCCTCGAGGGCCGCGCGCGCTTCGTTCAGCTCGCTGGCCAGCTCGCGTGCAACGATATGCAGGGTTTGCGATGAAACCTCGGCCATGGTTCTGGATCGAGCTTATGCGTTGAGGCCGCTGACTTTCTTCAGCGTCGCCTCGTCGGCGACGCCCTCGGCGCCCATCGGCAGCGGTACTTTCGCGTCTGGGTCCGTAAGCAAGGAGGTGCCGCCCGAGGCCGCGTCCGGCAGCCGGAAGCCGGCCACGGACTTGCGCAATTGTGCCGACAGCTCCGCCAACTTGCCTACCGAGCTGGAGGTGGAGGCCGAGTTCTCCGCGGTCTGGGAGCTGATCTCGCGCAGCACGCCCATGTTGCGCGAAATATTCTGTGCCGCCGCGGCCTGCTGCCGGGCGCTGGCGGAGATGTTCTGCACCAGGCTCGCGATCTGATTCGACACCTGCTCGATCTCCTCGAGCGCGGCGCCGGCGTTCTCTGCCAGCAGCGCACCGCCGACGACGTCCGTGGTACTGCGTTCCATCGAAACCACCGCTTCGTTGGTGTCGGCCTGGATGGTGCGCACCAGAACCTCGATCTGCCGCGTCGCGTTGGCGGAGCGTTCCGCCAGGCGCTGCACCTCATCGGCGACCACCGCGAATCCGCGCCCGGCTTCGCCCGCCATCGATGCCTGAATGGAAGCATTCAGCGCCAGGATGTTGGTCTGCTCGGCGATGTCATTGATCAGCTCCACGATGTTGCCGATCTCCTGCGAGCTTTCGCCCAGGCGCTTGATGCGTTTGGAAGTCTCTTGAATCGTCTCGCGAATGGCATTCATGCCGTCTATCGTGCGGCGCACGGCCTCGCCGCCCTTGTGCGCGACGTCGACCGAGTGGCGCGCGACGTCCGATGATCGCTCGGCATTGCCCGAGACCTCCTCGGTCGAGGCCGCCATCGCCGCCACGGATTCCGATGCCAGCGCCACCTGCCTGGACTGCGCGACGGACGCCTTGGCAAGATGCCCGGCGGAAGCTTGCGTCTGCCGCGCCGACGCATCGAGCGATACAGCGGAGTCGTTGATCGTGGTGACCAGCTCGCGCAGTGCCTCGATGGCGTAATTGATGGAGTCGGCGATGGCGCCGGTGATGTCCTCGGTCACCGTCGCCTGCACGGTCAGATCGCCATCGGCCAGGCTGGACAACTCGTCGAGCAGACGCAGGATCGCTTCCTGGTTGCGCTCGTTCTTGCTTGCCTGGAGTTCGACCGTCTTGCGGATATTGCCGCTCATCGCATACAGCAATGACAGCACCAGCAGCGACAGCAGGCCGGCGCCCAGCAGTGCCACAGTGAGCCCGCTGCCGCCGAACGCGGCCGCGGCGCCCGTCGCTCCGCCACTGGCGCCAAAGCGCGCATAGATCTTGTCGCCGCTGGCGGCCAGGGCCGCGCCGGACTCGCGCGCCTGTCGCAACAGGTCTGCCGAGCTGATGATCGCGCGTACTTTCTCGCTCAGCTGCGCGTACAGGGCAGTGGTGGACTTGAACTGATTCAGCGCCCCCGTCCCCGTTGCCGCCGGCAAGCCGAGTCCCCGATCCTCCCCGCTCAGGCCGCCTATGACCTGCCCCATGTAGTCGTTTCCGTCGGCCAGCCGGCGCGCGATCGCCGCGTTGTCGCCCACCCCGCTGGCGAGCGCTTCCGTGTCCTGCTGCAAGCGCAGGCCGGCCAGCTCGAAGCGCTCCAGGTGACGCGCCATCCCCTCGACGCCCGGCGCACCGAGCGCGCTGGCGACATTCCCGAGGCTTTGCAGCAGTTGCGGCACCAGCGCGCGAACGTCCGCCGCCGCCTGGCGCACGTTCTGCACAGCCTCCTGGGTATCGAGCACGGCCTGGCTGTGTTGCAGCAGTTCGATCGAACCCTCGAACCGTGCAACATCGCCGCCCAGCGACTCGGCAAGCGCGGCATAGCGCGCGCGCGCAGTCGCCAGCGCCTCGAAGGCTGCCTCGCCACTGCCCCCGCCGCCATACAAGGCCGCGTTCGCCCGTGCGGGAATTCTTTGCGACAGCGCCAGCAGTTCGCTGGCGTCGCGCGCCTCGCTCGAGGCGCCGCCACTCGCGCCGGGAAACACCAGCAAGGCGATTGCCGCGACCAGGCAGACCAGCGCCACGATCATCAGCACCGGCAGGAACCGGACGCCGTACATTTTAGTTTCGCCCATGGCAATGCCCTTCCGTCAGTCGCCAGCCGCGCTGCGCGCGGCCGACGCCAACATTGTTCTTGTGGCCACAGCTTATACCGTTGTCGCCGCTGTACCAGCCATTCCCGGCCCGCCCGCCCTCAAGGCGCCGGTGCACAATCCGCCGCTCGCTGCCTCCGGGCAAGTCCCCCGCCATGGCTAGGAAGCCGCCGCGTGCAGAAACTCGCTGCTTTCCAGCAGCGTGCGCAGGCTGAATACCGGCCAGCACTCCGCGCCACGCCTGAACGCACCGGCCAGGTAGCGCTCGCAGCGTGCGATCGTCGGCGGCATCGCGCCGGAAAACTCCCCGTCGCTGAAGCGGCGGAAGCCGAGCACCTCATCGACCAGCAGGCCGGCCGGCACTTCGCGATGATGAGCGACCAGCACCCGCGTGCTGCGAGCGGTACTGGTCATGCCGCCCCCCAGGAATGCGCGCAGGTCGACCACCGGCAGCAATTGCCCACGGACATTCGCTATGCCACGGATCCAGGGCTTGGCGCCAGGCACCCGGGTAACGACCGACGGATATCCCAGCACCTCGCGGGTTTCTTCGCGCGCCACCAGGAAGTTCTCGGCGCTCAGCCGAAAGGCGACCCCGACCCATTCGCGTTCGTTCGGCGCATCCCGCCCCTGCCCTGTCAGCGCCGTGCGCGCCAGCCGCTCCAGTTCACGCAGCAGCTCGAACGGCTTTTCACGCAACGATTTCAGGCTAGTTATGGCTTCTGTCATGCTGCTGCCAACCGTGGAGAATCTCGTCGTGGGTCAGCCGCCCAAAGCGGCCTGCGCCTTTTCGATCAGTTTTTCCATCGAAACGGGCTTCACCAGATAATCCACCGCGCCCTGGCGCATGCCCCAGATCCGATCCGTCTCCTGATCCTTGGAGGTCACCATGATCACCGGTATGGCTTTCGTGTCCGGGTCCGCGGCCAACTTGCGTGTCGCCTGGAAGCCGTTCACACCGGGCATGACCACGTCCATGAAGATCAGATCGGGCTTCACCTCTTTCGCCTTGCGGATCGCTTCGGCGCCGTCACCGGCGCAGACCGTCTGGTAGCCATGCCGCTCCAACGCCTTGCGCATGACGTGCACCTCGGTCGGCGAATCATCGACAATGAGGATCAATGCCATAGCGCGTCCTGTCCTGGCTTGCTGCGATCTCAACGGTGCTGCCTGCGCCATGCTTGTTCTACCGCTCGCTGCGAAAGACCGCAATGATGCTAGCGAACGGCTGCGACGACATGGGTCTCTATCGCATTTAAAAGCTCGTCCTTGGTAAATGGCTTGGTCAGATAATGCTCCGAGCCGACGATTCGGCCGCGCGCACGATCGAACAGACCGTCCTTGCTGGACAGCATGATGACCGGGATCGAACGAAAAACTTTGTTGTGCTTGATCAGCGAACAGGTCTGATACCCGTCCAGGCGCGGCATCATGATGTCGACGAACACGATGTCGGGCTGATGATCGGCGATCTTCGACAGGGCATCGAAGCCATCCACGGCCGTAAAGACCTCGCAGCCTTCCTTCGACAGCAGGGTCTCGGCGGTACGGCGGATGGTTTTGCTGTCATCGATGACCAACACCTTCAGTCCCGCAAGGCGGACAGCGTGGTTCGTTGCTAGATTCTCCATCAGTACCTCACGAGAATGCGCGCAGGGTCACGACGCGGCTGCCTGGATCGCCGCCCCGCGACCACGTCGAGCCACGACATTCGCAGTCGTTCTTGACGGCTGAGTTCGACTGCCGGAAGTTTTAACATATTGGTTATGGGGCCGCCATTGGCCGCAGTCCTATACTATGAAGCCCGTCACATGCCGTGTCGCATCGCGGCCGCGATGCGGTGCAGATCGTCCATTCCTACGAGGTGCGTTCGTCCATGCCCGATCCGACTCCAGCCGCCGCCCAGCCCGCCCTCCACCGCGAGCAGGCACGAACCGCCCGCGCTCGCTCGCCGGTACGCCTGGTGGTCGTGATGGATCCGATCGAGTCCATCAAGCCCGCCAAGGACACGACGCTCGCCATGCTGCTGGCCGCGCAGCAGCGCGGCTGGGAGCTGTGGTATGCGCAGCAGGGCGATCTGCAGCTGAGCGACGGTGTGGCGCAGGCCCGGCTGCGCCCGCTGCAAGTCCGGGACGACCTGCAGCACTGGTTCACGCTCGGCGAGGCGCGGATGGCGCAGCTTGCCGACTTCGACGTCGTCCTGATGCGCAAGGACCCGCCTTTCGACATGGAGTACATTTATACGACATATGTCCTGGAGCGCGCCGAGGAGCAGGGCGTACTCGTGGTCAATCGCCCGCAAGGCCTGCGCGACATGAACGAAAAGGTGTACACGGCATGGTTTCCGCAGTGCTGCGCCTCGACACTGATCACGCGCGAGATGGAGCATATGCACGCCTTCCTGCAAGAGCACCGGCGCGTCGTGTGCAAGCCTCTGGACGGCATGGGCGGGCGCTCCATCTTCGTCGTGGATCACGGCGACAAGAATGCCAATGTAGTATTCGAAACCCTGACCGAATACGGTTCACGCTATGCGATCGTGCAGCAATACCTGCCGCAGATCGTCACCAGCGGCGATTCTCGCATCCTGGTCATCGACGGCGAGCCCGCCCCCTACGCGCTGGCGCGCATCCCCTCCGCGACCGACAATCGCGGCAACCTGGCGGCCGGCGCGCGCGGCGAAGGACGCGAGCTGAACGATCGCGATCGTTGGCTGGTGGGCCAGATCGGCCCTACCCTGCGACAGCGCGGCATGCTGTTCGTGGGACTGGATGTCATCGGCGGCTATGTCACCGAAATCAACGTGACCAGCCCAACCGGCGTGCGGGAGCTGGACAAGCAGTTCGGCACCCGGATCGCGGACCTGCTGATGGATGCAATCGACAAACGCCTCGAGGCACGCGCTTGAGCCACGCGCTTGACCATGGATCTGCACCCCTCGTTCGCCGCCAGCAGGCGCGCCAGCTGAGCGTTCGACGCCAATCCGCAGCATTTCATCGACCGTGACTGCCAGCGCACCAAGTTCCACCGACGGTGGCATCGCCCGCGTCAGGGACCGCCTCACGACGACCTTGTTCCTGGCCGCACTGTTTCACGGCATCGTCATCCTGGGCGTGACCTTTGCGGTACCCGGCAAGAACGCCGGTCCGACGCCAACCCTGGAAGTGCTGTTGCTGACGCAGGCCGATACCCTGGCGGCGGACAATCTGGATGCTCAGTATCTGGCCCAACACAGCCAGCAAGGCAGCGGCACCACCGATGAGCGCGTGCGCCCGGCGAACCCGGCCTCTTCCGCGCTCGCCGCCAGGCGAATCGGCGTACCCGACGGCAACAGCGACGAATATCGCGAAGCCGTGTCCGGACAGCGTTCGGCGCAGACGCTGAGCAGCCGCAGCGAGCGCAGCGAAGTGGAATACCGCAGCGGCGAGGAGCGGCCGGTGCAGCACGCCCAGTCGCCCCTGGCGCTGTCCCCGACCGCACCCGGTCCGATTGCGACCAACGCCACCGACCAGACGCTGCGCTTGCGCGGCCGACGCGCCGACGGCAGCTACGAGATCGTGCCCGATACGCGTGAATCGCAGCTGGCTCCGTACCTGGATGCCTGGCGAGGCAAGATCGAACGCCTGGGCACGATCAATTTCCCACACACGGCAAACCGCCGTGCCGGCGAAGACAATCCGGTGCTGGAAGTGTCCATCCGCGCCGACGGCAATCTCGCCAGCGCGATCGTGAAGCGCTCCAGCGGCCGCAAGGACATCGACCAGGCCGCGCTTTCCATACTGCGCCTGGCATCGCCCTTCGACCCCTTTCCGGAGCAGTTGCGCAGCCGATACCAAGAACTGCGCTTTGCCTACGAATGGCAGTTCCTGGAGGGAGACGGCCGCGACACGGCACCCGGCCCCTGAGAAATAACGGGGGGACAAGGATCCGCGTCAGCTGGGGCCCATCGCATCCAAGACGGCCGGGCGCGGCGGCATACAATCGAACCGGTGCAAGGCGACGACGGGCAGGCGCAAGCGCCCTCGAAGCAGTGCCAAGGGCGTTGATTCATCGGCAAAATATCGCTATTTCGCCATTTGACGACCACAAGCATCTTGAGTACACGGTGCGCGGCCCCGATACTTGTCGCCATGTCTGAAGGCGACTTCCTTACCAATCAGCTCCTCATCGCCATGCCCGCGATGGGGGATAGCAATTTCGCGCAAACGGTCACGTTCATCTGGGAGCACAATGCCGAGGGTGCGCTGGGCATCGTCATCAATCGCCCGCTGCAGATGCGCCTGGCAGACGTATTCGAACAGCTCAAGATGCCGACCGCCCCCGGAGTCGATGCCGATCGCCCCGTACTGCAAGGCGGCCCGGTGCAGACAGATCGCGGCTTCGTCCTGCACCAGGGCGGCGGCCACTGGGAGCACACACGCCAGATCTCCTCCAGCCTGCATGTGACGACCTCCCCGGACATTCTCGGGGCGATGGCGCAAGGCAGCGGACCGGATACCGCACTGGTCGCGCTCGGTTATGCAGGCTGGGGCGCCGGCCAGATCGAGAACGAAATCTTCCAGAACGCCTGGCTGACCGTTCCCTGCGACGAACGCATTCTGTTCGACACCCCTTTCGACCAGCGCTGGCACGCCGCCGGGCGCCTGCTGGGGGTCGACCTGGCCACCATCAGCCCGCATGCGGGGCATGCTTGACGGCCCAGCGAGTTCCCTTGCAGCGCGCGCCGGGGGCCTCGTCCAGCACCGCCCCACTGGTGATCCTGGCATTCGACTACGGTACCCGGCGAATCGGGATAGCCAGCGGCGACACGCTCACCGGTACCGCCCGGACGCTGACGACGCTGGAATGCCAGAACGCCCTGCCCTGGGCCGCGATCGACCGCCTGGTGGGCGAATTCCAGCCGGCCCTGCTGGTGGTCGGTCTTCCCTATAATATGGACGGCACGCCAACCCTGCTGACCGAGGCCAGCCGCGCGTTCGCGGCCGATCTGCTCGTGCGCTATCGCAAGGACGTCGCCCTGGTCGACGAGCGGCTCAGTTCGCGCGAGGCCGAGGCCCAACTGCGCGCGGCACGAGCATCCGGCTTGAAGCGTCGGCGCATCGTGCACGCCGACGTCGACATGGTGGCGGCGCGCATTCTGCTGGAGCGCTGGTTCGACAATCCGATGGCTGCGGAAATCCTTCACAGCGCCCCCGGCGGGGCGCCCTGAAGGCGCACGCGTGATGCCCGCGACGATGGAGCCGCACTGATGTTGGTCGCGCAGGCGCCACCTGACATGTCGAACCGCTCGCACGCGGCGCCACCCAACAATCCGAACTACAATGATTCACCCTATGAGTATCGAGACTAGCGCTGCAGTTCAACGAGACGCGGAAGGTCGCCTGCGACATCTCATCACGCTGGCAGGCATGAGCCGCGAGGAGATGACCACGCTGCTGGACCTGGCGCAGTTCTATGTCCGCGAGCCCGGCGACCTGGCCGCTCGCGACCAAAGCCTCGCCGGTCGTACCGTCGCCAATCTGTTCTTCGAGCCCAGCACTCGCACCCGCGTGTCCTTCGAACTGGCCGCGCAACGACTGGGTGCCGAAGTCGTGAACCTGGACATGCAAACCTCCTCGCGCGCCAAAGGCGAAACCGTGCTCGACACGATCTATACCTTGCAGGCCATGCACGCGGACGTGCTGGTGATGCGCGACGCGAAACCGGGATTGCCGGCGTACGTGGCGCAGTTCGTCGCGCCCCATGTCTGCATCCTCAATGCGGGCGAGGCGCATCTCTCCCATCCGACGCAAGGACTGCTGGACGCGCTCACGGTGCGCCAGGCAAAAGGGGACCTGGGCAAGCTGCGGGTATTGATAGCAGGGGATATCAATCATTCGCGCGTGGCGCGTTCTGCCTGGCAGGCATTTACCACGCTCGGTGTGGCGCAGCTGCGCATCGCGGCGCCGAAAGAGCTGATGCCCGAGCCGGGCGAGTTCCAGGGCGCGGTCCGCTTCGACGACATCGATCAGGCCATCAGCGATGTGGACGTCATCATGACGCTGCGCATCCAGCGTGAACGCATGAGCGGCGCTCACATTCTCGACGAAGTCTCCTACCACCGCAGTTTCGGCATCACCGCAGCAAGGATGAAGAAGGCGAATCCCGGAGCGATCGTCATGCATCCTGGCCCGATGAATCGCGACGTCGAAATCGCGAGCGAAGTCGCAGACGGCCCGCAGTCGGTCATCCAGCGCCAGGTGTCCAACGGCGTGGCGGTGCGCATGGCCGTGCTGGCAACCATCATGCGCAACGTGCAGGCAAGGCGGCACCTCGGATCATGAGCACGACGACGACGCATCGCGGCACGATCTTCCTTGAAGACGCCGAAGTCCTCGCGCAGCAGGGCTTCGAAGGCCAGCAGTTCGTCCTGACGCTGCGTGCGCCGAAATGCGCCCGCGCGGCGGGCGCCGGGTCGTTCGTACACCTGAGCTGCGATCCTTCCTTGCCGATGCGCCGGCCGCTGTCGATCATGCGCGCACATCCGCAACAAGGAACGATCGAGGTCTTGTACAAGATCGTCGGTCCTGGGCTGGGCCTGCTGGCGCAAAAGAAGCCTGGCGATCGCATCAGCTGCCTGGGACCGATCGGCCGCGGTTTCACCCCTCATCCTGAACGCCCGCGCGCACTGCTGGTGGGCGGCGGCGTCGGCATCCCGCCCATGGTATTCCTTGCCGAAACCCTGCTCGAGCAGCGCGACGCCGCCTGGCAGCCACTGGTGTTGATGGGATCGGAAATCCCCTTCCCGTTTCGCGCTCGCCCCTCGACGATCCTGGTGCCCGGAATGCCGGAGGGCACCATAGCCTGCATGCCCCTGCTCGAAGAGTGGGGTATCCCCAGCCGGCTGGCCACGCTGGCCGGCTACGCCGGCTGCTATGACGGCTACGTCACCGACCTGGCCGCCGCCTGGCTGGGCTCGCTGGAACGCGATGCGCTCGCTGAAGTGGAAATCTTTGCCTGCGGCCCCACGCCGATGCTGAAAGCGATCACCGCCGTTGCGCGCCGATACCGGATTCCCTGCCAGGTTTCACTGGAGGAATTCATGGCGTGCGCGGTCGGCGGCTGTGCCGGCTGCGCGGTGGCGGTCTGGACTCCGACTGGCCCGGCGATGCAGCGCGTTTGCGTCGACGGGCCTGTCTTCGATGCGTACTCGGTGTTTGCCGAGAGCGCCTAGCGCAATCGAGCGGCTGGGCGGCGCGCAGCCGGCACACCGCATCGCGGGCGCGATCGCTTGCTCAGCCGAAGTTGATCTTGGCCTCGAGGTTGGTGCGCGAATCGGCATAAGTGAGCGCATCTTCCATGGTGATGCGCCCTGCCCGATATAGTTCGTACAACGCGGTATCGAAGTGCTGCATGCCCTTCTCGCTGCTGCCGCGCAGCGCTTCCTTGGCGCCGATCACATCCCCTTTCTTGATCAGTTCCTGCACATGCGGGGTATTGATCAGCAATTCGACGGCCGCGACACGGCGCTTGTTCTTGCCTGGCACGAGGCGTTGCGCAATGATCGCGCGCAGGTATTGCGACAGATCCAGGAAGATCTGCGTGTGCTGATCCCTGGGGAACATGTTGATGATGCGATCGAGCGTTTCGGCGGCATTGTTCGCATGCAAGGTGGCGAGCACCAGGTGCCCGGTGCCCGCCAGCATGATCGCCGATTCCATGGTTTCCCGGTCCCGGATCTCACCGATCAATAACACGTCCGGCGCGGCGCGCATCGCGCTGCGCAGCGCCCGCGCGTAGGACTTGGTATCCAGGCCGACCTCGCGCTGATTGACGATCGACTTCTTGTTCGAGTGCAGGAACTCGATCGGATCCTCGATCGTGATGATATGGTCCGAGGAGTTCTCGTTGCGGTAATTGATCATCGAGGCAAGCGTAGTCGACTTGCCCGAGCCGGTGGCGCCAACCATCAGCAGCAAACCGCGCTTCAACATCATCAGATCCTTGAGGATCTCCGGCAGGCCCAGATCGTCCAGCCGGGGCATGTCGGCAGTGATGTAGCGCAGCACCATGGCGGGATTGCCGCGCTGATGGAATACGTTGACGCGAAATCGCCCCAGGCCTGGCTCCGAGATCGCAAAATCGATCTCCAGGTCTTCATTGAAGGCTTCGATCTGTTCCTGGGTCATCAGGCCGTAGGCCGCCTGGCGTACGACCTCGGGGGTCAGCATCTGTTTGTTGACCGGAAATATCTGGCCTTCGATCTTGATCTTGATCGGCGCGTAAGAGGTAAAGAACAGGTCCGAGGCGAGCTTGTCCACCATCAGCTTGAACAGGGGCTTGGTATTGAGCACGACCTGGCGCTCCTCGCCAGCCGCGCGTTCCTCGTTGTCGACTTCCTGCGTCATCCAAGCATCCTCACTCAACGTCCCAGCACACCTTCCGAGTCCTCCTCCATGATACGCAAGGACTTGCCGGCGTCGTCCGTGAGTTTCGTTTCGCGCTTGCTCTCCAGCTTGATACGCAGGCGCACTTCGTTCTTCGAATCGGCATTGCGCAAGGCATCCTCGTAGGAAATCATGCCTGCTTCATACAGATCGAACAGCGCCTGGTCGAAGGTCTGCATGCCGAGCCGGTTGGACTTCGCCATGACTTCCTTGATCGCAGGCACCTCGCCCTTGAAGATCAAGTCCGAAATCAACGGCGAATTGAGCATGATTTCCATCGCCGCGATCCGCCCCGAACCCGACTCGCGCGGAATCAGCCGCTGCGAGATCAATGCGCGGGTATTGAGCGACATGTCCATCAGCAACTGTTCGCGCCGCTCCTCGGGGAAGAAGTTGATGATTCGATCCAGCGCCTGATTGGCGCTGTTGGCGTGCAGCGTCGCCAATACCAGATGGCCGGTTTCCGCGAACTGGATGCCGTATTCCATCGTCTCGCGGTCGCGAATTTCGCCGATCAGAATCACATCCGGAGCCTGGCGCAGCGTGTTCTTGAGCGCGGTATGCCAATTCTCGGTATCGACACCGACCTCACGGTGTGTGATGACGCAGCCCTTGTGCTCATGCACGAACTCGACCGGGTCTTCGATGGTAATGATGTGGCCGCGGCTTTTTTCGTTGCGATAGTCCAGCATCGCAGCCAGCGAGGTGGACTTGCCCGAGCCGGTACCGCCGACGACGATGACCAGGCCGCGCTTGGTCATCACGATGTCCCGCAGGATAGGCGGCAGCTGCATCTCGTCGATCGTCGGAATCTTCGCATTGATGGTGCGCGCCACACAGCCGATCAGGCTTTGCTGGACGAATGCACTGACGCGAAAGCGCCCGATGCCGGTCGGCGCAATCGCAAAGTTGCATTCCTTGGTCGAATCGAACTCCAGTGTCTGTTTGTCGTTCATGATCGAGCGCACCAGCACTGCCGCCTGCTCCGGGGTCAGCACGCGCTCGGACTGGGGGCGGATCTCGCCATCGACCTTGATCGCAGGCGGGAAACCCGCGGTGATGAACAGATCCGAGCCCTTGCGCTCCACCAGGCGCCGGAGCAAGTCCTGCATCAGCTTGATAGCTTGTTCGCGTTCCATAAGCCCACCTCTTGTCGCTCGGTCCCGGGTCGAGCCCGGCGCTGCCGCTCGATGCCTGGATTGCCGGCCACGCCGCCGGCTTGAGCCATCCTTATCTAGAATGCATCCTTGTTCTGGGCGCGGAAGCGCGCCTCCTCCTTGGTAACGACGCCTTTTTGCAGCAACTCGGTCAGGCATTGGTCCAGCGTCTGCATGCCGTCCTTCTGGCCAGTCTGGATCGCCGAATACATCTGCGCAATCTTACCCTCGCGGATCAGATTACGGATGGCCGGCGTTCCGATCATGATTTCATGCGCGGCAACACGGCCGCCCCCGATGCGCTTGAGCAATGTCTGCGAGATCGCCGCGCGCAGCGATTCCGACAGCATCGTTCGGACCATCTCCTTTTCCGCGGACGGAAACACATCGACGATACGGTCGATCGTCTTGGCCGCCGAACTGGTATGCAGCGTGCCGAACACCAGGTGGCCGGTCTCCGCCGCTGTGAGCGCCAGGCGAATGGTTTCCAGGTCGCGCATTTCACCGACCAGAACCACGTCCGGGTCTTCGCGCAGGGCCGAGCGCAGCGCCTCGCTGAAGCCAAGCGTATCGCGGTGCACTTCACGCTGGTTGACCAGCGAACGCTTGCACTCGTGCACGAACTCGATCGGATCCTCGATCGTGATGATGTGGTCGGGCTTGTTGTCGTTGACATAGTTGACCATGGCGGCCAAGGTCGTGGACTTGCCGGAACCGGTCGGACCCGTGACCAGCACCAGCCCCCGAGGCTGCATCGCCAGGTCCTTGAAGATCTTCGGCGCGTTCAAGTCATCGAGCGACATGATCAGGGAAGGAATGGTCCTGAATACGGCGGCCGCGCCGCGGCTCTGGTTGAACGCATTGACGCGAAAACGCGCCAGCTTGGGGATTTCGAACGAGAAGTCGGTCTCGTAGAATTCCTCGTAGGCCTTCCTTTGCTTGTCATTCATTATGTCGTACACCATGCTGTGCACTTCCTTGTGCGTCAGCGCAGGCATGTTTATCCGCTTCATGTCGCCATCGACACGGATCATGGGCGGCACCCCCGCGGAGAGGTGCAGATCGGATGCATTGTTCTTGACTGCGAACGCCAGCAGCTGCGCAATATCGACGGACATGGAGTCTTCCTGGGGAAGAGGGCAACACCAGTATAGCGGAGCGACCTCGAGCTCAATATGTTAACTGGTCCGCAGATTTCGGCTGAGGCCTCGGCGCGCAGCGCGGAGCGCGAACTCGAGCACCGTTTTCAGGAAATCCGGCATCGAATTACCCAGCACCGCAAGGCGCTGCGGCCGCGATCCGGATGAAGGGCGCAGCAGCCGTGTCCGCCGGTGCAACCTGGGTCAGAATCGGCACAGCTTTGTTTGGCGAGCGCATACCACCATGAACGACATCATGGCCGGCAACCAGGCCGGCAACATCCCAGGCACCCTCGCCCTCGTGGGCGGCGGCAATATGGCAGCCAGCCTGATCGGCGGCCTGATCGCTCGCGGCATGCCGTCCGGGCAAATCCTCGTCGCGGATCGCATTCCGACGCAGCTAGAGGCCCTGCAGCAGCGCTTCGGGATTCGAATCGCCCACACCAACGAGGACGCGGCACAGGACGCGGACATCGTCATTTTCGCCGTCAAGCCTCAGGATCTTGCCAGTGTCGCGACCGAGATCCGCGCCGCCGTCGTCGCGCGACAGCCGCTGCTGATCTCGATTGCGGCGGGGATTCGCGCCGACGACATCCAGGCCTGGGCAGGCGGCGTTCCGGTGGTACGCTGCATGCCGAATCGTCCGGCGCTGCAAGGCTGCGGCATTACCGCCTTGTATGCCTCGCACGAGGTGCCCGTCCACCGGCGCGAACTGGCGCAGCAAATATTGAGTGCCGTCGGTGCGACATTATGGGTAGAGCGCGAAGCCGACATGGACGCCGTGACCGCCGTCTCCGGCAGCGGACCGGCGTACTTCTTCCTGCTGATCGAAGTACTGGAGCAGGCCGGCCGCTCGCTGGGACTGTCGGCCGAAGTCAGCCGCAAGCTGGCGGTCGAGACCGCATACGGCGCCGGTTCGATGGCGCGCGAAGCCAGCGAACCGGCCGCGACCTTGCGCCAGCAGGTGACCTCGAAAGGCGGCACCACCGAGGCTGCTCTGCAGCACCTGGAGGCACACGATTTTCGCGGCCTGGTCATCGAAGCGGTCAGCGCCGCGGCACGGCGCTCGGCGCAACTCGCCGAGGAATTGGCTGGCGCCGCGGCCATTCGAGGCGCGCGACTTCCCCCGGACCGCTAGGATTGCGGGTGCCTGCATCGCCGCCGCAAGGCAATCGCCCGCAGGCCGGGCGTTGTGGACCGGAGGCTATTCCGACACCATTGCAGGATCGAAGTCCGACTGACCGATAATATGGATGCCATCATTTTCATCGTTCGCACCCTGCTGCAGGTGCTGCTGGTCACCGTTTTCCTGTTGCGCGTGCTGTTGCCGCTGGTGCGTGCGGACTCCCGCAACCAGCTCTCGCAAGCGGTGATTCGCCTGACAAACCCGCTGGTTTTGCCCTTGCGCCGCATCTTGCCGCCCATCGGCAAGGCGGATACCGCCTCCATCGCCGCGCTGATCATCGTGCAGATCGCCGCCACTGCCACTCTGTGGCTGCTGGGCGCCTACCCATGGATCCTCGTGCCCTCGCAGTTCATGTACATCGTGGTGCTGAGCCTGGTGACCACGGTCCTGCAGTTTTACACCTTTGCGCTATTGCTCTACATCCTGCTCAGCTGGGTTGCACCGGGGACGTACAGCCCGGCCGCGGCCTTGCTTTCCAGCCTGTGCGAACCGCTGCTGCGACCCGTGCGCCGGATCATCCCTCCACTGGCGGGCCTGGATCTGTCGGCATTGTTCGTGATCATCGGCCTGCAGGCGTTGTACATCGCTGTGACATGAGAATTTCCGGTTAAAACCAGCCTTGAACAAGCCAGGTCGTGGAAACTACTTCGCCAGCAATCCTGGCCTTCGGACTATATTTGGCTGGTCGCTCATCTACAGGAGAGAGCCGGTGCCGATCAGATCGCAGACCAGCCCATGGTTTCCCCGAATCGTATTCGTCGCATGCCTCATGCTCGCAGGCGGCTGTGATTACAAGCCAAACTACCGGATCGCAACGGCCCAGCCGAGCGAAGAAACGTTCAAGGACTTCGGCGACTATGAGGTCCATTACAACGCCATCCGCACCGATTCCCTGACCCCCGAGATCGCGCGCGACTATGACATCCGGCGCGCCTCCAATCGCATCATGCTCAACATCGCGGTACTGCATAAGGAGGCCGCCCACGCGCCGCGCAGGCCGGTCGAAGCCGACATCAAGGTGGATGCATACAACCTCAATGGCCAGCTCAAGAACCTCCAGCTGCGGCGGGTCTCGGAGGGCGAGGCCATCTACTACATCGGCGAGGTGTCGATCGCCGGGGCGGAGATCCTGGTGTTCGATATCTCGGTCACGCCCGAGGGCATGGCCAGGCCATTCGAAGTGAAGTTCAAGCGCGAGTTCTTTTCCGGTTAGACCCCGCAACCTGGACCGGCACCTCGGCGTTAGCGGCCTCGAGCGCACATAAGGCTGAAAAAAGCGGTAAAAAAATGTCCGCGCTGCTTATTCCGCGGCAAATCTTGTGCTATTTTCCCGCGCGTCTTGCAGTTGTCCGCGACCGCTACCTCTTGAAGCCAGATGGCAGCCGGCGCGACCCGTCACTCGTAACAGGAGACTATATAAAATGGCAAAGAAGAATGCGGCGCCGACAAAGTCGGAGATTCTTGCCCAGATATCCAAGGACACCGGTCTGGCCAAGAAGCAGGTCGCCGACGTGTTCGATTCACTCGGGGTTGTGGTAAAGAAGAGCCTCAAGAGCTCGGGGCTGTTCACCCTCCCCGGCCTGCTGAAGATGAAGGTCGTGAAAAAGCCTGCCACCAAGGCGCGTGAGGGCGTCAATCCGTTCACGGGTGAAAAGATGACCTTCAAGGCGAAGCCCGCCAGCAAGAAGGTGCGCATTGCCGCGCTCAAGAATCTGAAGGAAATGGTGAACTGACCATCTCGGTTCGTGTCCTCCGGAGCGATGGGCTCCGGAGGATTTTCCGCGCCGGATGGTCACTCGGCGCTTCTTTTTATCCCAGTGTTGCGACTTTCAGCTTCAATCGCATCCGATCACGATCGGATACATGGAGCAAGCCGGCCACCCGCTTGATCAGCTGCTCCTCGTACTTGTCGATGTGCCCATCGGCCACGCTGACCTGCCACAGCATCTCGATGATGCCCTGTTTATCGGCCACGGCCAGCTCCCGATTCAGCCGGTGAGTGAACTCGTGCAGGGAGACCGCCCTGTCCGCGCGCCGCGCCGCATCGACCATCAGCGCCTCCAACTGCGCCGCGTCCAGCTCGAAGCGCTTGCGCAACAGCTGCCGAATCGCATCGAACTCGACCGAAGACTCGCTGAAATCCGAACGCGCGAGTTCGACCAATAGCGCCGCGGTAGCCAGTTCCAGCGGCTCGCGCCCCTCGAGCACGCCCCGCACTTCAGGCTCGCCGCCGAATATTTTCCTGAGGTGTTCGATCATGCCTCAGCCCGCGGATGTGCCCTGGGACGGCGCCTGAATCCCGTTCAGCCACTCCACGACGACTGCGCGCAGATCGTTCAGGCGTCCATGGAAAAAGTGGTCGGCGCCAGGCAGCAGCACGATTTGCGGCGGTGAGCTCAACGCGCTCGCCCAGTCCTGGACGTCCCGGGCATTCACCAGTTCATCGTTGTCACCCTGGACCAGCAGCCAGTCCCCCTCGGGCAGCCTGCCGGTATCGATCGCGACGTTCTTGATCCCGGGCGCGACCGTGACCAGGCGTTGCGCGCCGCGAGCGACCGCGGCACGAATGGCGACGGCGCCTCCGAACGAGAAGCCTCCCAACCACGTCTGCGAGCCAGGCCAGCGCTGCGCGGCCCAATCCATCACCGCTACGGCATCGTCGGTCTCGCCATTGCCCTCGTCATAGTGGCCGGCGCTGGCACCCACACCGCGGAAGTTGAAACGCACCGCGATCAGGCCGAAGTCATTGAACGCCCTGGCAAGGGTATGCACGACCTTATTGGTCATCGTACCGCCGTAGACCGGATGCGGATGGCAGATGACGGCGACCTGCGCCGCCTTCGCATGCGCCGGAATATTCACGATACCTTCCAGAGGACCTGACGGGCCCGGGATGCTGACGGCTTCGATCTGGGGACGGGAACGGATGGTAGGCATGGCGACAGAGTAACGAATGTGGCACCGTTAAAGGAACCTCCTGGCGCTGCCAGGATTGCTGCAGGACCCCCTACATTCTAACTATCCAGAGTGCACGCCATGAAGCTCACCTCCGCCAGCTTTCCACCCGACCAGCCGATTCCGGAACAATTCGCCTTTGGCGCACCCGATGAGGTGCTGCACATTCGACTTGCCGCCAATCACAACCCCCAGCTGAAATGGACCGGGGCTCCCGCTCAGACGCGCTCCTTCGCCCTGCTTTGCGTCGATACCGACGCTCCCAGCAAACCCGATGACGTCAATGCGGAAGGTCGCGTGGTGCCTTTCAATCTGGCGCGCGCGGATTTCTACCATTGGGCAATGGTCGATATTCCCGCCTCGACCACGGAAATTGCCGCCGGCGAATGCTCGGACGGCATCGTTGCCGGCGGCAAGACGGCGACGCCCGGCCCCGACGGATCCCGCCAAGGCGTGAACGACTACACCGGCTGGTTCGCGAATGACGCCGACATGGCTGGCGTCTATCGTGGCTACGACGGCCCATGTCCGCCCTGGAACGACATGCGAGTGCATCGCTATCGCTTCACGGTGTACGCACTGGGCTGCGAACGAACCGCGGTGGAAGGAGACTTCACGGCGGTCCAGGTGCTGGAGGCCATCCAGCCGTTCATCCTCGCCGAGGCAAGCATCACCGGAACCTATGCCCTGAACCCCCTGGCCACGCTGCCCTGATGCGCAGTCCACGCCAGGGACGGGCATTGCGAATTGCAATGCCCGCGAGCCACGACGGCCGTAGCGGCGCTTGCGCCGCTACGCTGCCGGCTCTTCGATGGCAAGCAGCTCCACATCGAACAGCAGGGTAGCATTCGGCGGAATCACGCCACCGGCACCACGCGGGCCATAGGCGAGATCGCCTGGGACCACCAGCCGGCGCTGACCGCCGACCTGCATTCCCTGCACACCCTCGTCCCAGCCGCGAATCACGCTGCCGGCGCCGACGGCAAAGCGAAACGGCTGCCCGCGATCGCGTGAACTGTCGAATTTCGTGCCCTTCTCCTCCGGCGCTCCAGGCACGTACAGCCAGCCGCTGTAGTGCACCACAGCGATCTGCCCCTGCGAAACGCCTTCGCCGACGCCCTGCACCACGTCCACCTTCTGCAGCTCGGTCACCGCGGCGACGTCAGGCTCGACCATCCCCTGGGCCGCGCCCGCAACGGCGGGATCCGGTGCCGGATCGCGACCGCACCCTGCCAGCGCCAGCGCGCACACCGATAACAACAAGATCTTCATCGCTTGGCCCTTCAGTGATTGCATCTCGTTTGACGCGGCCGCTCAGCCCAGTGACAGCAATAGTCGATTCAAGCGCTGCACGAATGCCGTCGGCTCAGGCAGCTGGCCGCTGTCCGCCAGGGTCGATTGCTCGAACAACAGCATCGACAGATCGTTGAATGTCGCCTCGTCCGTCGTGGTCTCGATTCGCTGCAGCAGCGGATGGGCCGGATTGATTTCCAGGATCGGCTTGGCGGGCGGCGCCTTCTGCCCCGCCGCCTCCAGGATACGCCTCATCTGGGCTCCCAGATCGTGTTCGCCGAGCACCAGGCAGGCGGGCGAATCGGCCAGCCTCGCGGTAACGCGCACATCGCCGACCTGCTCATCCAGCGCCTTCTTGATACGCTCGACCAATGCGGAATGCTCCTTCGAGAGCGATTCCAGTGCCTGCTTCTCCTCGTCGGACTGGATCGACGCAAAATCGAGCTCCCCGCGCGCCACATTGCGCAGATGCTTGCCGTCGAACTCGCGCAGGTGCTCGGTCAACCATTCGTCGACCCGATCGGACAACAGCAGCACCTCGATGCCCTTCTTGCGCAACACTTCCAGGTGCGGACTCGACTTGGCCGCGACGAACGATTCAGCGGTGACATAGTAGATTTCGTTTTGCCCGGGCTTCATCCGTGCGAGGTAATCATCGAGCGAAACGTTCTGCTCTTCCTGGTCGGCATGGGTACTGGAAAAGCGCAGCAGCTTCGCGATGCGCTCGCGATTGCCATGATCCTCGGCCGGGCCTTCCTTGAGTACGCCGCCGAACTCTTTCCAGAACGTCGAATACTTCTGCGGCTCATCCTTCGCCAGCTTCGCCAGCAGGTCCAATATACGGCGCGTCAGCCCGGTACGGATGGTGTCGATCGCCGGGTCCTGCTGCAGCATTTCGCGCGAGATGTTCAGCGGCAGGTCGGCACAGTCCACCACGCCCTTCACGAAACGCAGGTACAGGGGCAGGAACTGTTCGGCGTCATCCATGATGAAGACACGCCGCACGTAGAGCTTCAGGCCGCGGGCCGCCTCGCGATGCCACAGGTCGAAGGGTGCACGGGTGGGAATGTAGAGCAGGCTGGTGTATTCCTTCCTGCCCTCGACCTTGCCATGCGACCAGGCAAGCGGGTCGGTAAAGTCATGCGTGATGTGACGATAGAACTCCTTGTACTCATCATCCGCGACCTCGGTGCGTGGACGCGTCCAAAGCGCCTGCGCATGGTTGATGGTCTCGTACTCCTCGTCCTTCTCCTTGGCTTCGCCTTCGCTCTCACCCTGGCTGGCCTGCTTGCGCATGCGGACCGCGAAGGCGATGTGATCGGAGTATTTTCGCACCAGTGAACGAATCCGATAGCCGTCGGCGAATTCGTGCTCGCCCTCCTTCAGATGCAGCACGATCCGGGTGCCGCGCTGGGGCAGATCGAGATTCGATACCGTGAACTCTCCGTCGCCACGCGATTCCCAGTGCACTCCCGCATCGGCGCCCAGCCCGGCGCGCCGCGAAAACACCTCGACGCGGTCCGCCACGATAAAGGACGAGTAGAAGCCGACGCCAAACTGACCGATCAGCTGGGAGTCCTTTTTCTGGTCGCCCGTCAGGCGCGACAAAAACTCCGCCGTACCGGACTTGGCGATCGTACCCAAATGTTCGATCGCCTCATCGCGCGTCAAGCCGATGCCGTTGTCGGTAATGGTGACCGTATGCGCCTTGTCGTCGGTGTCGATCGAGATCGTGAGTTCGGCGCCGCCCTCCAGCAGTTCGGGCCTGGCCAGCGCTTCGAAGCGCAGCTTGTCGCAGGCATCGGAGGCATTCGAGATCAGTTCGCGCAGGAATATCTCTTTATGACTGTACAGAGAATGGATCATCAGCTTCAGCAGCTGCTTGACCTCTGCCTGAAAACCCATTGTCTGCGCCTGGGCCGCACCCGCTTCACTCATCAAGTCGTACTCCGTCGAAGATCGCCGCCAGGGCGAGATGATATGGGACGCAGCGGCGTATGGGGATCGCCGGCCGGCGTTTCAAGGGCCGCGGGCAAGAACCAGGCCGCGGCCAGGAAGCGCTCGCCAGGTTTAGGGGCCTGAAGCCGGAAAACCCGGGCTTGCCAGCCTGGGCATGGGCCGCCGGCGAGCCCGACGCCTCTCGGCCGTGCCGGGCGCGGCCGAGTCGAGCACCCCGGCGCGGTGCGCCTCAGCGATCGCGAGCCCGACCGCTGCGCAGGCGTCTACGGGCGAACTCAGCGAGGAACGCGCACAGCGTCACGGCAAACAGGCCGAGCACCAGCTGCGGGGCCAGCAGCAAGGCGAATCCGGTGGCGGAAAGCAATGCCAGCGTCGCCAGCAGGGCGAGCAGTCGCGAGGCGAAGTGCCGCAATACACCCAGCGCGTCATCGAGATCATCGGCCCAAAGCAGCAGAAATTCCATGAGTACGCCTTGTGTGGTCTGGCGGCGAGCAATGTACTCGCGAGTCACCGTACTGGCTGTGAGACGACTCACAGGGGGCCGATATTGTAACGGGTGATCGGCTGTCGCTGCGCGCCTTGTTACATGCTGCTTGCACCAGGCTTTGTCGGTGCGTAGGCTGATCCCTGACACAGCCATGCGCCGGCCCGTTGCGCCCTCACACGCTCAACTCGTATGCAGAAGATCGTCGTGTTGAATCCCAAAGGGGGTTCCGGAAAGACTACGATAGCGACCAACCTGGCCAGCTATTTCGCCGTCGCCGGCCTGCAGCCCACCCTGATGGACATGGATGCGCAGGCATCGAGCATGCGCTGGCTCGGCAAGCGCCCCGTCGGCCAGGCGCCCATACTGGGCATCGCCGGCTATGAGCGTAATTCACGGGTTACGCGCAGTTTCGCGACCCGCGTTGCGCCGGAAACGCAGCGCCTCATCATCGACACCCCCGCGGCGCTGGAGCCGCAGCGCCTGCCGGACATCACCCGCAACGCCACCGCAGTGCTGGTGCCGGTGCTGCCCTCCGACATCGATATTCACGCAGCGGCCAAATGCGTCTCCGACCTGCTGCTGATCGCAAAGATCCGTCGTGACGAGCAACGCATTGCCGTCATTGCCAACCGTGTAAAAAAGAACACCCTGGTATACAGATCGCTGCTGCAATTCCTTGAAACCCTGCGCATTCCCGTGGTTGCGACATTGCGCGATTCGCAGAACTATATTCGCGCCGCGGAATCCGGCATCGGCTTGTTCGAGATGAAGCCGTACGCGGTGCGCGAGGATACGGAGCAGTGGCTGTCACTGGTCGGTTGGTTGGCGCGGCGCCGGGCACTGCACATCGAACCGGGCGGTCCAGCGATCACCTCGCAAGTCGGACCGCTGCCTGCTGGCGCGGGTCCGGCCAGCCTGCCCACGGCGCTTGCGCCGGGCTCCCCTGCGGGGGCGGCGCCGTCATCGCCGCCGGCAGACTACTCCCTCACGGATCCGGCGACGGCGCGCGCAGCGCAAGACACCACGCCCCTGGACTGACTCGGAGCCTCGCACGCTGCTGGCCGTTATTTGTCGCTCTCGTCCTTGTCCCAGCTGTGCCGGACCTTGTCGCTCCAGCTCTTGTAGCTCGACCAGCTGTTCAGCGAGCGTGTAATCGCCGCGTGCCTCGGATTGCTCGGCGGCGTACGCTCGAGCCAGCTACGCTGAACGTCGTGCGCCGTGCCCGCACGGACTACGGACCCGGCTGTCTCGCCCGTCCAGGCGCGATGCCGTCCGGTTGTGGTCAGTTCGTCGCTCTTGTGCTCGGTCATGGTGCTCTCCTGTGATGAGCACCGTATCGGCACGCTTTCTCCAGGTCAGGACCTGCATCACAGCAAGCTGCCATAGTCGCCATACTGCGACAGAGATCGCAATGATGCACCCGATCGCGATTGACGGGCGTCACATCTATCCGGCAATCCGGTACGAATTTGACAGTCCGTTATCATTGTTTGCGCAACTCGTCGCCGATGCGCGGCCGCGACGGAAGGCAGGCGCCTAGGCGGGGGCGCCGACCGGCGGATCGGCCAGCAAGGCGGTGAAGGCCGGTTTGATTTCTTCCAGAAGGTCATGGATCGCTGCCGGTACGAGGCTGCTGTAGACATCCAGCAGGACCACGGCATTCACGATCGCATCCTGCCGGCTCGCCGCCCGCAGCCTCTGCGCCATGCCGCGATTGACGGCGTGGACGCCACGATAGACGCGCTCGAAATCATCCAGTCCGACATCCGGCTTGGCGCCGCCGCGCGCGGCGAAATGCTGGGCCACCAGATACATCGATGCGACCCGGTACGCCGTCTCGGACTCGCTGGAAAAGGGCAGATGAAACCGGGCCATGGGGCGGAAGACGGCCGTGCCGGGGCAACCGCTGGAAGCCATGATCAGACCCATGAGGGAGGCCAGCGCCTGCTGCGCGGACAGCGTCGCGACCACCGATCGCTCTTCGCTTTCGACCGTGACGCGCACTTTGTCGTACGACACCAGATCCGCGAAGCCCTCGATGACGTCGGACAAATGCAAGGCGGCAGGGCAATGCGGGCTCTGCGCGGCCTGCAACGGGCAACCCGCGCATTGATTGAATTCCAGCCGTGTCCAGGGCGGAGGTTCCGGGTTCGTAACAGGCACCAGCACCGCGGTGTCGCGATCGAGCTCCATCTCGAACACCCGCTCCTGGGAATCCGGCAGTGTGAAGCGATAAACGATCTCGACGTTGCTCATACCACCAGCCGATAGCACGGCCGGTATTCCCCAGCCAGCTTCATGCGCCGCTGCGCGACGAATGCCGACAGCAACTCATCCAGCAGTCCCATCACCTGCTTGTCGCCGCGCAGTTCGAACGGCCCATGCGTTTCGATCGCCTGCACGCCCTGTTCTTTGACATTGCCGGTCACCACGCCGGAGAACGCCCGCCGCAGGTTGGCGGCCAGGACGTGCGGCGCCAGGTCGCGGCGCAGTTCGAGCTGCGCCATCGCCTGGTGCGTGGGCTCGAACGGCTGCTGGAACTCGGCTGGGATCTTGAGCAGCCAGTTGTAGTTGTACGCATCGCTTTTGGAACGCCGGTATTCGCGTACCGCCTCGACGCCCCGCACCACTTCGCGCGCGGCCTGCGCCGGATCGTCGATGATGATCTTGTAGCGTTGCTGGGCGAGCGGGCCCAACGTCGCCCCGATGAAGCGGTCGATCTGGCCGAAGTACTCGCTCGCCGAGGGCGGTCCGGTGAAGATGACGGGCAGCGGCTGCTCGGCGTTGGCCGGATCCAGTAGAATGCCAAGCAGATACAATATTTCTTCCGCCGTGCCCGCGCCGCCCGGAAACACCACGATGGCATGCGCGCAGCGCACGAACGCCTCGAGGCGTTTTTCGATGTCGGGCATGATCACCAACTGGTTGACGATCGGATTCGGTGGCTCGGCGGCGATGATGCCGGGCTCGGTCATGCCGATGTAGCGTCCGTCGCGGATGCGTTGTTTGGAGTGCCCGATGGTCGCGCCCTTCATCGGGCCCTTCATCGCGCCGGGGCCGCAGCCAGTGCAGACGTTCAGCCCCCGCAGCCCCAGCTCATAGCCGACACGCTTGGTGTAGTCGTACTCAGGCGAGCTGATCGAATGCCCGCCCCAGCATACGACCAGATTCGGCCGCCCCTTGTAGTCGAGGATCCGCGCATTGCGCAGGATGTGGTAGACGGCGTTGGTGATGCTGTTGGAATCGCTCAGATCGAAACGGTCGGTGCCGAGGATTGCATCGTGGATATAGACGATGTCACGCAATACCGCGAACAGATGCTCGGTGATGCCGCGGATCATCTGCCCATCGACAAAGGCGCTGGCCGGCGCGTTCTTCACTTCGAGCTTGACGCCCCAGGCCTGGCGCCCCAGCCGGATGTCGAAGTCCTTGTAGAGATCGAAGATCTCGCGTACGTCGTCGGTTTGCAGCCCGGAGGTCAACACCGCCAGCGCACAGCGCCGGAACAGCTCATAAACGTTGCCCCTGCCAGCGCTCAGCAGTTGCTGTACTTCTCGCTGGGAAAGATTTTCCAGGCTGCCCAGCGGGGCGACACGGGCATCGACCAGTCCTTCCGCTTCGATCTGGGTGATCGAGGCGGACTGGCGGGCTTCGCTCACGGCTGGATCTCGATGGGGGTATCGGGCGGGGTCATCAGCCATATTTCGACCATGTCGGAGTTGGATACCGCGATACAGCCCTCGGTCCAGTCGACATTGCGGTAGTAGTCGCGTGGCTTGCGCGGCGCATTCGGCTCGCCGTGGATCATGATCGCGCCACCCGGCTTCTGCCCCTGGCGCCGGGCTTTGGCAGTGTCCTGCTCGTTCGGATAGTCGACCTGGATGGAAAGGAAATACTCGCTGTTCGGGTTGCGCCGGGTCAGCCGATAGCGGCCCTCGGGCGTGCGGTAGTCGCCTTCGAATTCCTTATGGCCCTCCGGTCGCAGTCCGAGCGAGATCTTGTAGGTTCGCAGCACATCGCCGTTTCGCAGCAGGTATAGCTTGCGGTCGCCCTTGCGCACCAGCACCCGATCGGCCAGGGGCAATGCCGCTTCTACTCCGGAGGTGACCAGCGCCGATGACGACAGCGGGCCCTCGGCCTGTGCAGCACCGCTGAGCATGAGAGTGATTCCACTGGTCAAGGCCAGGCACAAGGTCCTTAGCATCATGGTTGGGCAGACGTCGGGCACGCGGCTCATTATACGGGCAGTATGGGCAGTTTTCGCACCAGCGTCAGTTCACCGGCTGGAGAACGACGTCGGTGCACTCGCGCAGGCCGGGCGCCAATTGCGCGCTCAGCTTGTAGCGCCGGCCTGCAAACACATCGACATCCAGGACATGTCGTGAAATGCTCTCGGTCTCGGCGATCCGGCAATCTACCAGCAAGCGGTGCGTGCCTGGCAATACTTCCACGCTGCGCTCGCCAACCCCCAGCGTGCGCTCATCGACCTGCCGCAGGATGGCGCTCACCGGCGCACCGGCGGTCACGCGAAAATCGCCCGTAATATGCGCCACGTCGTCCGCCTCGCGCTGCGGACCATCATAGGTTCGCGCCGTCATGCAGCCGCCGCACATCGCCAGGACGAACGCCACGACGGCGGCTTGCGCGATGGCGAGAGCGTTCATGAGGGTGTCGGCCCCGACATCTCATTGGGTTCGACGACCGGGATGACCAATGTCAAACCGGGCCGGATCGAGCTTAGCTCCAGGTCCGGATTGTATTGCCGCAGCAGCCAGATCGGAATGCTGTAGCGCTGCTGCGCCAGCACCCAGACCGACTCGCCGGGTTTGATGGTGTGAGTCGCGGTGTTCTTGATCCGAAACCGCTCGAAGAACGCCTCCTGCAACTGCCTGTGATAGGCCGTGCGCTTGGCTTCGAACTGCTCCGGCGATACGCGCGAGAACTCCAGCTTCACCTTGCGCCCGACCACGACCGGCGTCCCAAGCGACATGCGGTTCAGTTGGCGCAGCTGACCGGAGCGCACATCCAGCCAGTCCGCATAGTGACCGAGCGTCTCCGCCGCCTGCACCAGGATGCTGTGATCGGCGTGCACCGAATAGTCGCCCGGGTCCGCGGACGCCACTGCCTGGGTACCGGGCACGAGCGCCGGACCCACCGCCTCGGCTTCTCCTTCCGAGACGGGTTCCGCCGCCTCGCTCGCCGCTGAAGCCGGCCCCGCCACCGCTGCCGCGACAGCCTCCGCCGCTACCGCCGCCTCCACCGGCGGCGCAGCGCGCGCCGCGGCCGCCAGCGCCAGCACTTGGCCTTCGTAGACGAAATTGCGATTGCGGATCTCGTTCAGCTTCATGAGCGCGTCCTCGCTCATGCCATGGCGGGTGGCGATCCTGGACAGCGTATCGCCGCGGCGCACGACGTAGCGCTGCGCACCCGCGGCGCCGACCACGGCCGCGGACGCCGCGGCCGTCTGCACCGGCGTATCGGCCTGCGCGGCAACTGCCGCGGCTTGCGCGCCAGCACGATCCGGCAAGGTCAACACCTGGCCGGCGCGAATGCGGTATGGGCTGCGCAAGTCGTTCAGGCTGGCGAGCTGGGCCAGGCCGACGCCATAGCGCGAGGCGATGACCGACAGGCTCTCCCCGCCGCGCACGCGATGCTGCGTATCGGCGACTTGCGCCTCGAAGCGCGGCGCCTCGGCGATGCGCGCCAGCGCCGTGCCTGGATCGATCGCCGCCGGCAGGCGCAGCTGGAACCCACGCGGTACATGGCGTGCGCCGTTCCATACGCTGGGCAGCAGCGAGGGGTTCAGGCGGCGCAGTTCCTCGCGGTCCAGCTCCAGCGCTGCCAGAAGACCGCTGGCAGGCACATAGCTGGGCAGCGCCAGGACGCGACTGGTGTCAGCCGGGGCACGTCGGATCGGACCAAAGAACTTTTCCGGATCGGCGTCGACTTCCAACGCCGCCAGGAACGCCACATAGAAGTTTCGCGAGGCGAAGCCGAAAGTGCGACTGTTGTACTGGCGCACGATGGTCGTGATGTCGGTGGTGCCAAGCTGCTCCTTCGCACGGCGCATCCCGCCAGGTCCATGATTGTAGGCGGTCAGCGCCAGCGGCCAGGAGCCAAGCACGAGGTAGTTCTGCTCCAGGAACCGCGCCGCGGCCTCGGTCGAGCGATAGGGATCGAGACGCTCGTCGACCGCCGCGTCGATGCGCAGGAAGCGCCGCCCGGTGCTAGGCATGAACTGCCACATCCCGGCCGCACCGACCTTGGAATAGGCATGAGTATTGAAAGAGGATTCCACGTGCGGCAGCGCCACCAGTTCGCGCGGCAGGCCCAGACGCTCGAACGTCGAGGCGATGTGGTCGTGCCAGGCGCCCGAACGCACCACGCCCTCGCGGAACCGGTCGGCCTGGCCGAGCTGGAAGCGCACCGACCGGGCCGCCTGCTCGAAGCGAGCGCGCCGGGTGCCTTTCGGCCACAGGCCCTGCACGCGCAGCTCCTCGGCGCTCAGATCACTGGCGCCGCTGGCCAGGCGCCCCAGCATGCGCGCGTATTTCTTTTTCTCATCTTCTATCTGCTGCGAACGCTGCCGCGGCGACAAATCCGAGGGCAGCTGCATGACCGCATAAACGACAGCGAGATCTTCAGGGTCGTGCAACAACCCGCCTTGGGTCGTGACCTCGGTGTACACGCGCCGCCAGAAAGTGACGTCCGCTTCCAACTCCGCCGGCCGAACGAAATGCTTGCTGGTGGCGGCTGCGGCGGCCGGGCCGTCGGCCAGGGCCGCTGCCGGCAACAAGGCCACAGCACCGGCGGCGCACAGCAGGAGCGGCAGCAGCAAGGTAATACGTCGAGCAGGCATAGGCATGGTGTTTACTGCGACTCACTCCGAATCAGAGGGTGCGGGCATCGGATCCCGCGGCCGAAGGTCCAACAGACTATGTAAGGCGCGCATCACGAACTGCGGCGCAGTTCCCACTTGGCGCACCTACCCTTGCAGACGCAACCCTCGATCCGTGAACGCCGCGGTATGGCTGAGGGCTCGGCGCCTGAGCGCCTCGGCGAGTCCAACCGTTGGATCTTGTTCGCCCTATTGCCGAATCTCCCGCAAGACACGCATTTTGGGTCGTATTGGCGGCAATCGTTGTCACGTTCGCCAGGGTCAGTGTGCCATTCAATGCAAGGTCTCGCAAAGCCTGGCGAGCGCCTGCGTCGCAGCCCGGGCCGCAGCCCGGGCCGCCCCCCTCCCACAAGTCGCCATCGATCCGGCTGGCGCGCCGCCAACGTCGGGCCTGAAGCGCGGACTTTAATGACGCTCCCTGGCCGCCGGACAGTTGCTGGTCGCTGGGAAACGACCCCGATATCCGCCGTGGTCGGGCCCATCTACCCCTGAGGGCAGATCCCAATCCCTCTGCACAGCAGGCCCCATTGCGAAACCGCCGTTTCAGCCTTCGGCCAACCGCGGATCCATGGCGCGCGATCGGGGGGAATCGTGGCTAGTCCTGTCCCGGGCAGGTGTGCAAGCATTTTTTGCCGGGACTCCAGACTACGGCAGAATATGCCGCGGAATCGCCTCGGGACGGCACTACTGTCCGGGAATCGGCAGACATTCCATGATCTCGACCGATTCGCCCGGAAAGATCGCGAAGTGCGGATGGTTCTCGAACATTCTGGCCGCCGCATCGTGGGACTCGGCCTGGACGATGACGTATCCGCTCATGTCGTTTTTCGTATCCGACACACCCTGCGCCGCCGTGCGCTTGGTCTTCCCCAGGGGCCCTCCCGCCTCGACAATGGCCGCCTGGTTTGCCGCCATCCAGTCTCCCCATGCCTTCATGCCTGATTTCACGCGCTGCTCGCGCGTCCCCTCATCCATCGCGCTCCACTGCGATGCCTCCAGCGCCGCTGCCGTGCCGATGTAGATGGCGAGAAACTTCTTCATAAATACCTCCAGGTTGCACTCGCTGGGCCATAAACATGACGCGCCGCAATCGACGTATCGAAGAGCCCACCCATCAAGACGGGGCGCCAATGGCAGTACCGACATCAGACAAGCTTGAAATCCTCGCCCGATGGCCGACGACAGGCCACTTCATAATGTGGTCATCGCGCATACTTCATGCGCCACATCGAGTCAGGAGTATTTCAAGCCGGTATCGCAAAGTATCGTCACGACCGTTGCTGACTCTCCCAGACGGCCGGTCTCGATCAGCTTCACGGATGCGCAGACATTCGCCGCAGCGGAAAAACCCACGTGAAGTCCTTCCCGATGTGCCAGGCGCTGTTTGTAGTCGAGCGCTTCTTCGTCGGAAACCGATAGCAGCGCATCGGCCAGCCCGGCATCCCAGTGCGGGGGTACCGACCCATATCCTGTGCCTTGCAAGACATGCCGTGGCTTGCTGACAGGCTGGCCGGCGAGCACTTGCGCACCGACCGGCTCCACCGCGGCGCAGAGGATCCGCGGCTGGGCCCGTTTGAGGTGGCGCGAGACCCCAACAAATGTACCTCCGCTGCCGACCGTGGCGACGAATGCATCCAACGCACCAGCGAGATCGCAGTAGATCTCCGGCCCAGTTCCTTGCTCGTGAGCCTGGACACTACCCGGGTTGTTGAACTGGTCCACATAATAGCCACCGCGCTCGCCGGCAAGGCGCTGCGCCTGCAGCGTGGCGGCGGCGATATCCGCCCCCGTCACACTGCCTGGCTGGCCATCCACTTGGTCGACCAGAATCACTTCGGCGCCCAGCGCCTCCAGCATGCGCACCCGCTCCAGGCTGTTGCCGCGCGACATCACCGCCACGAAGGGATGATCGAGCGCCGCACACGTCACGGCCAGCCCGGCCCCCATGTTGCCGCTGGTCATCTCCACCACCGGCTGGCCGGGGCGTAATCGACCGCCCGCACGCGCCGCCTCGATAATGTGGCGCGCGGGCCTGTCTTTGATACTGCCGCCCGGATTCATGAACTCGGCTTTGGCCCAGATCATGCTACCCGGCGGACTGAGCTTGGGCAGCGCGACCAGAGGAGTGTTGCCGATCAACGCCAGGCTGCTGACTCTTTTCATCCGACTGTCCATCCTTTCAATCTACCCTGCTCGAACAGGCTCGAGCCGAGAGGGGGGAACGTTCAATTGCAGTGACAGTGCTGTTCGTTGTAAACATTCCGCCTACTTGATTTAGAGGAGACGCAGCATGGACCAATTCACGGGCGGTTGCCTGTGCGGCAAGGTCCGAATTGTGGCATCGGGACTCCCATATCGAGTCGGCCTTTGTCACTGTCTCGATTGCCGCAAGCATCATGGGGCTCTTTTTCACGCTTCCGCAGTGTTCCCTCAGGAGGCGGTGACGATCGATGGCGAAACACGCGACTACGCCGGGCGGTTTTTCTGTCCCCGCTGCGGCTCGTCTATTTTTGCACGCACCGCAGACGAAATCGAAGTGAACATAGGATCCCTCGATGCTCCTGACCAACTGATGCCGACCTACGAAAGCTGGATCGTCCGTCGCGAATCCTGGTTACCGCCGTTTCCGCTCACCAGACGATATGACCGCGATCGTGACACCACGAGTCGCTTTGAGTAGGTCGCACGAACGGTGCGGAGGCACCGTTACGAGGCGATAAAGAGGGCCTCACTGCGACGGTTCACCCCGTTTCTGAAAAACCAGCCCGGCAACCCTCCTCATTGCGACCTGTGAATCCAGAACCCGTCAAGATCGTTACCGCCGATGGATGCCCACTGCAGGCGTACGCTTGGCAGCGATCCGCGCATTCTGCGCGGTCCGGTCGCTGTCATTGCTCCGGCCAATGATCTCGATCCAGATACCCGGGCTCTCATCTCCAGCAGCTTCGCACCGCAGGGCCTCATGAGCCACTTGGGAGCCGAGCTTGCCGATGTTTCCACGGAACGCGTTGTCATACGACTGCCGTACCGCAAACAACTCACCCAGCAGAACGGGTTCTTTCACGCGGGCGCCCACCAGCGCCAGTGCGGATTCAGCCGGAGGGTACGCCGGGCGCGGAGTTCGGTACTGACGGTCGAGTTCAAGATCAACCTGCGGGCTCCCGCTCAGGGCTAGCGTCTGGAAGCAGTCGGAGCGGTGATTCGTTCCGGGCGAACATTGACCATCTGGCAATTGGAGGTGTTCGCCGTGACACAGAGCGAGCGAACCCTCATCGCCACAGGGTCAGCAAACATTGATCTGCTACCGGTGAAAGCCTGACAGCGCCCGCTATTCGCAGCCACATCTGGACAGCACGAATCTCGATCCGCTTTCAATCATTTCCGTTCCAGCTCGCCGCCCATTCGCCAGCGTGTATCCGTGGTGAAGTCGTGGCGCGCTGCCCAGCAGCGTCCAGGATCCGGATCGTACCGGGGCGTCGACTATGTCCATCGACTAGTGTCATTGGGGCTGAATTCGAGGTTCAACGACTCTGTTGTTGCCGCGTCGGTTCCATACTACGCTGCGCTCCCGTTCCACCCTATTCGCCCTTCTCGGCCGTACATGATGCAAAGTGGTTTTCTGTGGATTCAGGAGCGCCTGGGCGCGCTCATGCCGCTGGGCAAGTTCCTGCTGATCATCGTCGGAGCTTGGTTGTTGCAACGGCTCATTCGAACGCTGATCAAGCGCCTGGCCGCACGATCGGTCATTCCCGAGGAACTGGTGATCATGGTGCGGCGCGTGGCCTCCTCGCTGATCACGGCCACCGCCCTGCTCCTGATCCTGGATCACATGGGGGTCTCGGCGCCGGTCTTGTGGACGGCACTCACCGGCTTCGTGGCGGTAGCGGCCGTGGCGTTCTTCGCGGCATGGAGTGTGCTGTCGAATATTTTCTGCATGTTCCTGATCGTCACCACCCGTCTGTTTCGCCTGTACGACCACGTGGAGTTGCTGGAAGGTGGCGACAAGCCAGGTCTGCGTGGGCAAGTGATCGACGTCAACCTCATCTATACCACCCTGCGGGAGCAGCCGGCGGAAGGCCAACCCGCATCCACGCTCCAGATCCCGAACAGCTTGTTTTTTCAGCGCGCCCTGCGGCGATGGCGGGGCGCGGGCGGGCGAGGACCGATCGCCAACGTCGCTCGTGTGGACGATGCGTCGGACGCCGGATGAAGACGCCCACGTGTCCTTGTGGATCGACCCGTGCGCTCGATGCCTGCTGCGGACGCTGCCATGCCGGTGAGCGGGCGGCGGATGCGCAGCAACTGATGAGATCGCGCTACTCGGCGTTCGTCCTGCGCAATGAAGAGTACCTGCTGCAGACCTGGCACCCCACTACGCGGCCGGCATCGGTTTCCTTGGACGACAGCCAGAAATGGCTGGGGCTGAAGATCATCGAGGCGAAAGCGACCGGCGCCGACACTGCCGAGGTCGAATTCATTGCGCGCTATCGCATCGGCGGCGGCTCTGCAGCACGCCATCATGAACGCAGCCGCTTCGCCCTTCGGGACGGCCATTGGCTCTACGTCGATGGGGATCTTGTGGACTCTGTGAGCGCGTAGGCGCCCTCACGAGCCCGACGTCAAGGCCGTATTCGACCGTCCAAGCGGCCAGGGTGCTGGCAGCAATTCCGTAGGGCATCACCAAGGCATGCGACGACTGACGCATATAGCGCTAACGTCCTATCAAACTGCGGGCCCGCATCGAACGCGAGCCCGCACGGAACGTTACTGCCTGATAGCCTCGAGCGCGATATCCAGCGTCACCTCATCGCCGACAGCGGGCACGAAGTTGCCTGCGTTGAACTCAGTTCGCTTGATCACCGCGGTAGCATTGGCACCGATCGCATCCTTCTTGAGCAGGGGATGCGGCTGGCTCACGAAGGATGTCACCGTCAGGGTGACAGGCTTGGTAATGCCCTTGATCGTCAGATTGCCATCGATACTGACCGGGCGATCGCCTTCAAAGGCAACCTTGGTGGACTTGAACGTTGCGGTTGGAAACTGCGCGGTATCAAGAAAATCTTCGCCGCGAATGTGATCGTCGAACAGTTCGAAGCCGGTGTCGATGGATGTCATGTCGATGGTGACATCGACCTCGGCCCTTTTGGCCGCTTGATCCAGAATCACGGTGCCCGCGGTCTTGTTGAAACGAAGAATCTGCTTGGACATCCCCATGTGGTCATACGAGAAACGTGGAAACGTATGAGTGGGATCAAGCACGTAGGTTTGCGGGGACGCCAATGCGGCGCCAGCGATCAGCGTGGCAAGGATGGTGGCGATCAAGGGTTTTTTCATGATGACTCCTTCAATGATTACAGTAGGGGATAGGATGATGCGAAAGTTGTGGCCGATGGGGTGCCGGCGCACGGACGCGCTTACTGTCCCGCGACCACGCGGAACTTGACTTGAATTTCATTGGCGACGATGCCGGCGTCGCGCCATTGGCCTTCGCCGATCGCGAAGTCCGCACGACTGAAGCTCAGGACACCATCGAAAATGCCGGTGCTGCCCTTTACGCTGAAGGTAAATGGCGCGGTTACTTCCCGGGTCTTTCCCTTGATACTGAGCTGGCCTGTGACGGCATAGCGATTGGCACCCAGCGCTTCGACTTTGCTGGATTCGAATTTCGCCACAGGATGCGCGCCGGTGTTGAGCCACTCGCTCTTCGTTAACTCGGCATTGGCCTCGCCATAGCCGGCATCGATGCCCGCCAGGGGAATCTCTATCACGACATGAGCTGCTTCTGGCACCGCCGGGTCAAAGCTGAATTGGCGCGCCTGAAGCTGGCTGAAGCTGCCGTCCATGTTGACAATGCTTGAGCACGGCTTGCATGTCGCTCATTGGGCTCGGCCCAACAGCGGAAGCATGCGGCTCAGTACCGTGTCCTTGTCGATGAAGTGGTGCTTCAGCGCCGCACCAGCGTGCGCGACAACGGTAGCCAGCAACGCATAGTTCAGTGTCATGTGAATGGTTCTCAGGACGGCGCCAAGGGCCTCATTCCTGGCAACCAGGTTCGGCAAGGGCAGCACGCCGAACCAGACGACCTGGAACCCTTGCGCCGAACTCATCAACCAACCACTAAGGGGAATGGCCAGCATCAATCCGTACAGCACCCAGTGAGTCGCTTCGGCGGCAAGGCGCTGAAGCGGATGCATCGCGGCAGGCAAAGCCGGCGGGGCGTGCGTGACACGCCAGGCAAGTCGTACCAGCACGAGCAGGAACACCGTCACGCCGGCCCACTTGTGCCACGAGTAGTACTGCAACTTGGCCGGCGACAACGGCAGATCGTGCATGGTGAATCCCAGGGCGAACGTGCCTGTCAGCCCCAGAACGATCAACCAGTGCAGGAAAATGGCGGTGTGGGTGTATCGGGAAGTCATCGTGTTGGACCAAGGAATTTAAGGGGCAGCAGCTTCTCAATGGGTAACCATTCTATTGTCCTGATTTATGAATAATAGACATCAATATGGATATACTTGTCTCATGAATGGAACAATAGAATCTACCACTCCCCTGAGCGCCAACGATTTGATTTTGTTCGCGCACATCGTGGATGCCGGCAGTTTTACTCGGGCCGCCGAACGCACAGGGCTGCCCAAATCAACCCTGTCGCGCCGTATCGCCAATCTTGAGAATCTTTTGGGAGAGCGCCTGCTGACTCGCAGCACGCGCAAGTTCACGATCACCGACTTTGGCGAACGCATACTGGAACATGCCAGACGCCTGCTAGAGGAAACGGAAGCCGCGAAATCGTTGGCGCTGAATCGCCAAATCACGCCTCAGGGCACGCTGCGTGTTTCTCTTCCGCCCGAGTTTCGTGAGCTGTCGCTGGTCACCGCTCTCAGCCGGTTCAACGACAGCTATCCGCAGGTGCGCCTCGAACTGGATTTGTCATCGCGTCGCGTGGACTTGATTGCGGAACGCTTCGATGTCGCCGTGCGCATAGCAAATCGCCTCCCCGACGACAGCACGCTGATCGCACGCCAGATCGCCACATTGCACAACGGGCTTTACGCCAGCCCCGCTTATCTTTCTCGCTACGGCATGCCGGCGCAGCCGGCCGATTTGCTGCAGCACACCGCCTTGATCTTGATCGCCAGCAGCGGTGAACCTCAGAGCTGGCGCCTCGCACGCCGCGCGGAGCGCTGGGAAGGCACGCCCAAAACCATTTTCTCGTCCAACTCGATGGGCTTGCAGCAGGCCTTGGGCATCGAGGGCATGGGCATCGTGGGTTTATCCGATCGTTTCGCGCGCAGCTTGATCGATGAAGGACTAATGGTCCGTGTGCTGCCCGACTGGGAGCTGCCTTCCGCCACTGTCTGGTGCGTCATGCCAGGTCGACGCCTGATACCTCAACGCACCCGGGCATTCATCGATTTGTTCAAGCAGGTTCTGGAACAGACCTGATCTCTGCAGCGAACTGCGTCTATATTAGGGTGTCTGCCACAGGATGAGCGGATCAGGACCGACACGATTATCATTGAATGGCGCGGCGATTGACGTCTCGTGCGCGAGTGCCGAACCCGTCGGCCCGCCGGTCGAGCATTGGATGGACGCATCATGAATCAAACCTTGCAAATCGCCTGCCCTCATTGCCATGCGGTCAACCGCCTGCCCTCGGCTCGACTGGGTGATGCGCCGCGATGCGGCGGGTGCCATCGTCCATTATTCGACGGACACCCCGTTGCCTTGGACGAGGCTGCCTTCACTGCCCATGCCATGAAGAGCGATCTGCCGTTGGTCGTGGATTTCTGGGCGCCGTGGTGTGGCCCCTGCCGTGCGATGGCGCCGAGCTTCGCCGCCGCATCGCTGCAGTTGCAACCGCAAGTCCGCCTGGCCAAGATCGATACCGAGGCGCAACCGATGCTCGGCGCACGGTTCCATATCCGCAGCATTCCCACGATGGTGCTGTTTCACGGCGGCCGCGAACTGGCGCGGCAATCCGGCGCGATGAGCACGACCGACATCGTG
>JBEBRC010000002.1:0-55127 GCA_040395055.1 Steroidobacter denitrificans | reverse complement strand
GTGACGCTCAGCGGATTCGACCGGCGCACGGAATCGGCCCAGGAGATTGCCGCGCGCATTCGTCCGCAGCTGCAAAGCCTGGCGGGTGTGCGCGCAATCGTGGTGACCCCGCCGGGGCTCGGCATCCGCGGCGGCGGCTCGCCGGTGCAGGTCGTGCTCGGGGGCAGCGATTACGTGGAGCTGGCGCGCTGGCGCGACATCATCATCGAGAAAGCCCAGGAAAACCCAGGACTTTCGAATCTGGATTCGGATTTCTACTCGCGCAAGCCGCAGCTCGACGTGTCCATCGACCGCAATCGTGCGGCGGACCTGGGAGTATCGCTCACCGTCGTCGGCCGGACGCTGGAGAGCATGATGGGCTCGCGCATCGTGACCACCTTTCTGGATCGCGGCGAGGAATACAACGTCATCCTGCAGGCGCGCGATACCGACCGTGCAACGCCCAGCGATCTGAACAACATCTATGTGCGATCCTCGACCACGGGTGCCTTGTTGCCGCTGTCCAGCCTGGTCTCAGTGAACGAAAGCGCCGGGCCGCAGGAGTTGAAGCGCTTCGACCGTCTGCGCTCGATCACGATCTCGGCCAGTCTCAATCCGGGATACTCGCTGGGTGAGGCGCTGAACTACATGGAGAATCTGGTTCGTACCGAACTGCCGCCGCATGCGCAGATCAATTACGACGGCGAATCGCGCGAATTCAAACGCTCCGGCGGCGCGCTGTACGCCACCTTCATGCTCGCGCTGGTGATCGTATTTCTGGTTCTCTCCGCGCAGTTCGAGAGCTTCCGGCATCCGTTCATCATCATGCTCACCGTGCCGTTGGCATTGACCGGCGCACTGCTCGGCCTGTGGTTCACCTCAGGGTCGATCAACGTCTTCAGCCAGATCGGCGCCATCATGCTGATCGGCCTGGCGGCGAAGAACGGCATCCTGATCGTGGAGTTCGCCAACCAGCTGCGCGACCGTGGCGAGGCATTCCATGAGGCGATCATCCGTTCGTCGACGATTCGGCTACGCCCGGTGGTGATGACCAGCTTGTGCATGGTGTTCGGCGCCGTCCCACTGCTGCTGGCCTCCGGTGCGGGCGCCGAGGCGCGCAGTGCGATCGGTGCCGTGGTCGTTTACGGGGTGACGTTTTCGCTGTTGTTGACTTTGTATGTGGTGCCGGTGGCCTATGGGTTCGTGGCCCGCAATACTCGCTCGCCGGAGTACATCGCGCATCTGATCGACAAGCTGCGACTGACTGACGCCCATAGCGCGCCTGCCCCGCGCCAGTCCCACGAGAATCCTTGAGGGCAAGCACGGAAGCGCGATGTAACCATCGCGCTGCCGCCGCAAGCGTCTTCATTCTCCTGTCGAAAGCCGACGCCGATCCTTGAGCGTCGCCTCCCTCTGTCCGCGATGAAGCAATAAAAAAGCCGGCAGTGCTTGCGCACCGCCGGCTTCCGTCCCAGGCATTCGTTGCAGCGAATGCTCTCGCAGGAGGACACCCGATATGACCGGCCGCTGTGTCTTCGGTTCCCGGCGTGGGGATAAGAGTCGGGTGATCGTCGGCAAATGGCGCTTCTCTTGCCGCATATCAGGCTTTCCCCTATGCGACAATCCTGGTCAAGGATGATTGGATTTTGAGGGGGCGGATGGCGGGTGATGGCTTGGTGGCGGCTGTCCACGAATGTCCATAACTCAAGTCCGGTACCTTAGAATGCTGTCGCCATGGCGTTGACGCCCTATCAACAACTCAAGCAGGAATTCCAGCGCCTGCACGCGTTTCGCGGCGCAGCCAGCATTCTGCGCTGGGATTCCTCGGTCATGATGCCGCGCGGCAGCGCCGGACTGCGTGGCGAGCAATTGGCCGCGCTGGAAACCCAGGCGCATGCGGTGCTTACCTCGCCGCGGCTGTCGCGCCTGCTGGATCGGGCCGAGGCCAATACGCGGGGCCTGCAGGATTGGCAGCGCGCCAACCTGCGCGAGATGCGCCGCGAGCACAGTCATGCGATCGCGACGCCGCAGCGGCTGGTGTCGCGCCTCGCCACTGCGACCTCGCGCGCGCAGATGCGTTGGCTGGAGGCGAAACAGAAGAACGATTTCTCCTTGTTTGCGCCGCATCTGCAAGAAGTGCTGGACCTGGTGCGCGACAAGGCGGCCCTGCTGGGCAAGGCGCTGGATCTCGATCCGTACGATGCATTGCTGGATGAATTCAATCCCGGTCTGACGCGGATCGATGTCGACGCCATCTTCAAGGTCCTGGGCCAGCGTTTGCCGGGCCTGATACAAGATGTCATCGAGCTGCAGGCGCAGCAGCGCCCGCCGCTGGAACTGACCGGACGCTTTGCTCCCTCCCGGCAGCGCGTGCTGGCGCTCGAGATACTGCGGTCGATCGGGTTTCCGTTCGACTGCGCACGCCTGGATGAAAGCGAACATCCCTTCACCGGCGGCGTGCCGGGCGATACTCGGATCACGAGCTACTTTCGTTCTACGGATCTGCTCTCGGGCCTGATGGGCGTGCTGCACGAGGCCGGCCATGCGATGTACGACTCGGGACTGCCGCTGGCATGGCGCGGCCAGCCGGTCGGCCGGGATCGGGGCAAGGCGGTGCATGAAAGCCAGGCACTGTTGCTGGAAATGTTGATCTGCCGCGATCGCCCTTTTTTGCACTATCTGAAGCCGCTGCTGCACAGCACGTTCGGCGTCCAGGGGCCGGAGTGGGAGGTGGAGAATTTGTATCGATTGCTGACATGCGTACGGCGCAGTTCGATTCGTATGGACGCCGACGAAGTCACTTACCCGATCCATGTCCTGCTGCGATACGAGCTGGAGAATGAGATGCTATCCGGAGAGCTGCCGGTGCAGGACTTGCCTGGCGCCTGGAACGAGCGTATCCATGATCGCCTCGGCGTGCTTCCCGGCGGCGATGCCCAGGGTTGCCTGCAGGACGTGCATTGGTCCACCGGCTCGTTCGGCTATTTCCCATCCTATGCCCTCGGGGCGGCCATGGCGGCGCAGATCAATGAAAGCCTGCGTGCCCAGCGGCCGCAACTGGACGAGGAGATCGCGGCCGGTGAATTCGGCGGTCTGTTCGGCTGGCTGCGCGAGCACGTGCATGCTCTGGCGGCAAGCGTCGACACTGCTGAACTGATCAAGGGCGCCACCGGCAAGCCGCTCTCCGCTGCAGCCTGGCTGCGCCATATCGAAGGAAAATATCTGGAATGAACGCTGTCGTGGCTCCGTCCAACAACTTCAAACGCCTGCAGGCGCGACTGCGCGGCCTGGTCGGCAAGGCGATCGAAGACTTCCGCATGATCGAGCCGGGTGATCGGATCATGGTCTGCCTCTCCGGCGGCAAGGACTCCTATACGCTGCTTGATATCCTTATATCGCTCAAGCGCAGCGCGCCGGTGCATTTCGATCTGCTGGCCGTGAATCTGGATCAGAAGCAACCTGGTTTCCCGGCGCACGTCCTGCCGGACTATCTGACGGCGCTCGGCGTACCGTTCCATATCATCGAGCAGGACACCTACAGCGTCGTCAAGCGCGTCATCCCGGAAGGCAAGACGATGTGCGGCCTGTGTTCGCGCATGCGTCGCGGTGCCTTGTACAATTACGCCGCGCACAACGGCGTGACCAAGATCGCCCTGGGCCATCACCGCGACGACATCGTGGAGACGTTGTTCCTCAACATGTTCTTCGGCGGCAAGTTGAAGGCCATGCCGCCGCGGCTTCGTTCCGAAGATGGGCGCCATGTCGTCATTCGACCGTTGGCCTACGTGGCGGAAGTGGACATCGAGCGTTATGCGCGGGTGCGCGAATTTCCCCTCATTCCATGTTCCCTGTGCGGTTCGCAGGAAAACATGCAGCGCATGGAAATAAAGAAGATGCTGCGCGAATGGGAGCAGCGATATCCCGGCCGCACCGAGGCGATCTTTTCCAGCGTGTGCAACGTCGTGCCGTCGCACCTTGCCGATCCGCAGTTGTTCGATTTTTCACTATGAGCAAGCCATATATCGTATTTTCCCACGGCAAGGATGGGGATCCGTGGGGCACGAAGATCGTCGCCATGGCGCAGGTGGCGCGGCGGCACGGACTGAACGTGGAGTCGGTGGATTATCGCGGCATGGACGACCCGTCCGTGCGCGAGCAGCGGCTGTTGGAGATTTGCAAGGGGTTGCCCGAGGGACTGATACTGGTCGGCTCCAGCCTGGGCGGCCATGTGTCCGCCGCCGTCTCGACGCAGGTATCGACCTTGGGGATGTTTCTACTGGCGCCGGCCTTCTATATGCCAGGATATGAGCGCCATACGCCGCAGCCTGCAAAGTGTCCGGTGGCGATCGTACATGGCTGGAACGACGACATCGTGCCGCCGCAGAACAGCATACGCTTCGCGCAGCAGTACAAGACGACACTGCATCTGATCGACTCCGATCACAGGCTGAGCGCGAACGTCGATGAGGTTTGCGACTTCCTGGACCTCTTTCTACGCCGGCTGCTCGCAGACTGATGGGCTGCGCGGCAATGCGGTAGTATGCCTCGGGCGCCGCGGGGCGCGGCAACGCGCAGGGGGACTGCGCGCGCAGGGGCCGATGTCGGCGATGTGCGTGACCGCAGCATGGAATCCATATGAAAACAATTGAACGTGTCTGTTCGATGGCGCTGGCCTGTCTGGTGCTGGCGGCCTGTGGCGCGCCGGATCCGCAGCGCCAGCCGCCGCCGGTGCAGGACACGGCGTTCGGTGACATGGTGGATGCGATGGACCAGGCGCGCGCGGTGGAGGACGTTACCTTGCAGCACAAGGAGGCACTCGACCAGGCCTTGGAGCAGGCTGAGGGCGCGGGCGACCCCTAGGCCGGCTGCTGCGGATAGTCGCGATGCTCGAGCACCATCCAGACCGCTCCAGGCTCGATCGACTCTGGCTGCGCTTGCTACAGGCGCCGCTGTCATGGTGGGCGCGTCCGCATGTCCTGCCGGAAGACTTGCAGCGCCGCTACGGCCGCCAGGCGCGTCCGATCTGCTATGTGCTCGAGATGCGCAACCTTGCCGACCTGATCGTGCTGGAGAAAATCTGTGCGATGCAGGGGTTGCCGCCGCCGTTGCAGGCCCTCAAGCCGCCGCTGCCGGCTGACTCGGTGGTGTTCATGGAGCGTCGCGCAGGCTTCTGGGGCGAGCGCATCGACCATCGAATCACGGCGCCTATGCGCCAGCTGGTGGCCGCGGCCGCCGCCGATCCCACGCTCGATGTCGACCTCGTGCCGGTGACCATGATGTGGGGGCGGGCGCCGGATCGCGAACACTCCTGGTTGCGCCTGCTGCTGGCGGAAAACTGGACGCGGGTCGGACGCTTCCGGCGATTCTTGTCGGTCCTGGTCAACGCCCGCAATCTGTTCGTGCAATTCGGCGAGCCGATGTCGCTGCGTGCAGCGCTCGATGAGGGAGCGGACAGTGCCCGCACGGTGCGGCGTATCACGCGCAATCTGCGCCTGTCGTTGGCGCGGCAGCGCGCCGCGGCGATCGGCCCCGACTTGTCTCATCGACGCACGATCGCGACACAGGTGCTGCGCGCCGCCGTGGTGCGCAAGGCCATGGCCGAGGAGATGCGCGCCAAGGGAATCTCGCGGCGCGAGGCGTTGCAGACCGCGCAGGGCTACGCGTACGAGATCGCGGCGAATTATTCGCATATCTTCGTGGCGTTCATGGCCCGGGCCCTGACCTGGTTCTGGACGCGGCTGTACGATGGGGTGGAGCTGCATAACGTCGAGCAGCTGCAGGCATTGGCCGAGGGCAACGAGGTGGTGTATGTGCCTTGCCATCGTAGCCACATCGACTATCTGCTGCTGTCCTACGCCGTCTACTACAAGGGCTACGCGGTGCCGCACATCGCGGCTGGCATCAATCTGAACATGCCGCTCGTGGGTCGCTTTCTGCGCAAGGGCGGAGCGTTCTACATACGCCGCAGCTTCAGGGGCAACACGCTGTACACGATGGTGTTCATGAAGTATCTGGGCCTGATGATGGCGCGTGGACACTCGATCGAGTACTTCATCGAGGGCGGGCGCAGCCGCACCGGCCGGCTGTTGCAACCGAAGACCGGCATGTTGTCGATGACGCTGCGCAGCTACCTGCGGGAGCCTCGCCGCCCGGTCGTATTCGTGCCGGTGTACTTCGGCTACGAGAGGCTGGTCGAGGGCAAGACCTACATCGGCGAGTTGTCGGGCAAGCAGAAGGAGAAGGAGTCCATACTCGGGATGCTGCGCACCTTGCCGGCGCTGCGCAAGCGCTTCGGCAAGGTACACGTGAGCTTTGGCGAAGCGATCCATCTGAACGAGATCCTCGATCGCCACGCACCCGAGCGCGTGCGCCAGGGGGCGGAGAAGGATGAGCGGCCACCCTGGCTGGCGCCCGTGGTCGACGAGCTTGCTGGGCGCATCATGACCAACATCAACAGCGCCGCCTGCGTCACGCCGATCAATCTGATCGCGCTGGTACTACTCGCGACGCCCAAGCAATCGATGCTGGAAAGCGACCTGGTGCGGCAGCTGGAGCTGTACGCCTCGCTGCTGCGCCAGTCGCCCTATTCGCCGTGGGTGTGGACCACCGAGACGGATGGATCCTCGATCCTGAGGCATGCGGAGAAGATGGGAGTCATTCACCGGCTCAGGCACCGGTTGGGAGATGTCATGCAGATGACGGAGGAGAATTCCGTACTCATGACCTATTTCCGCAACAACGTCCTGCACCTGATGGCACTCCCATCGTTGATCGCGTGCTGTTTCCTGAACAATCGAACCATGCGTACCGAGGACATTCAGCGTCTGATGTGGCGCATCTATCCCTACGTGCGCGATGAGCTGTTCCTGCGCTGGGACGAGCAGGAGATCGGCGCGGCCGTGACCGGCGCTCTCGATGACCTGGCGAATCATGGCCTGCTGGAATCGATCGAGGCGGGCGCGCAGTGGCGGCGTCCGCCGACCGGTTCCACCGAGGCAGTGCAGCTCTCGGTGCTGGCTCAGGTGACGGTACAGATCATTGAACGTTACTACCTGGTCATATCCGTGCTGCTCAAATCCGGCAGCGGCCGCATCAGCCAGGATGTGGTGGAGTCCCAGTGCCAGTTGATGGCGCAACGAATGTCGCTGCTGTACGAGCTGAATTCACCGGAGTTCTTCGATAAGTCCTTGTTCAAGAATTTCATCGATCTGCTGCGCGCCAGGAACGTGCTAGGGGTGAATGCGGAAGGCAGGCTGACCTACACGGACATGCTGCCGGCGGTCGCCGACGACGCACAGCTGGTATTGCATGAGCAGATACGCAACAGTGTGCTGCAAGTGACGCACCGTTGAACTTGTGTGGCCGCCATCCTGCGGCCGCGATCAGCGTGAATTTTCCGAGTGAAGTATCATGAATTCAGCACGACCGATCATTGCCTTGCTGGTCTGGATCTGCGCCAGCGCGCTGGCGCGTGCCGACATCATTCTGTCCGCGCCGCAGGTCGAGGTGGAGCCCGGCGCAGCGCTGGCGCTGGATCTGACGATCCTGAATGACACTGGCGAACCCATGGCGCTGGAGCTGCCGGCTACCGTGCATATAGAGCTGGAAACATCGAATTCCGTGGCGACGCTGGAGTTCATACCGGAGCGCAGCGGAACGATCGAGCTGGCACCGGGAGCATTCCTGCGTATCCCTCTGAGCGCAGACTTGCCCTCGGACGCGCAAGGCGCCTTGATCCTGACGCCCATCGGCCTGCAGGCCAACACGCTCGTCCTGCGGGCGGACGAGCGCTCTGCGCCGTCGCCATTGATGCAGGACGAGCAGCAGAGTGAAACGGCAGGCACGTTTGCCACCGGATCCGCGTCGGGCGTGCCATCGGAGCAGACCGCGAGCGCCTCGCCGGGTGGCGGCACGGCGCTGGTGGACAAGCCGCCGCCGCTGGCGGTCTCGACCTATGAACCCATGTATTTCCTGCTGGGCGGCGATGGCGGCCTGAACTCGAAGTTCCAGTTGAGCCTGCGCTATCGGCTGTTCGATGGCAACGGCCGCCTGGCGGCCCGCCTGTCATGGATCGACGATCTGTATCTGTCCTACTCGCAGACCTCCTTGTGGGACCTGAACGATCTGTCCAAGCCTTTCCGTGATTCCAGTTATCGGCCGCGCCTGTTCTTTTCCGATTATTCGCTGATGCGGTTGCTGGACGGGCAGCTTCGCCTCGGCTTCGAGGCGGGCGTGGGTCATGAGTCCAATGGCAAGGAAGGGGCGGATTCGCGCAGCTTCAACATGCTCTATGTGCGACCGGTACTGACGCTGGGCAATCCGGATGGTTTGCGCGCGTATGCCGCGCCGCTGATACACAACTACGTTTCCGACGACGAGAATCCCGATCTGAGCGCCTATCGCGGCTACGTCGACTGGCTGGTCGGCGTCGGCAGCAAGGGTGGACTGGATTTCTGGGCCACCTTGCGCAACGGGACACGCAGCGACTTCGGCAGTATCGAATTCAATGCCTCGTACCCATTGTCGAAGCTCAGTGGCGGCGACCTGACCGGATGGCTGATGCTGCAGTACTTCGGCGGCTATGGCGAAAGCCTGCTGGACTACAACCGCAAGCTGGATTCGCAATGGAGGCTGGGGATCGCCATCGCACTGTGAGCCGGCGCATTGCGCGCCGCGCGAACCGGGCTGCCCTCAATCGAAGCTGCGTACCCGGCCGCGCGCGTTCTTGACCTCGCTGCGCTGTTGTTTGCCTTCCAGCCGCCGCTCCTTGGAGGCGCGCGTGGGGCGGGTCGCCTTGCGGATCTTTGGTTCGATCCGGGCTTGTTCGATCAGATGCGACAAGCGTTCGAAGGCATCGCGCTTGTTGTGCTCCTGGGTGCGAAAGCGCTGCGCGGTGATGACGATCACGTCCTCGTCCGTCAGTCGCTTGCCCGCCAGCTTGCGCAGGCGCGCGCGCACCGGTCCGGACAACGAGTCCCAGGCTTTCAAGTCGCAGCGCAGTTGTACGGCGCTGGCCACTTTGTTGACGTTCTGGCCGCCAGGGCCGCTGGCGCGAATGAAGCGCAGCGTGATGGCGTCTTCCGGGGCATTCATCGGCAGGCGATCCGGTGCTCAGACGTCGCGGGCGATGGGGTTGCTGTCGCGCATTTGCAGCACTACCTCGCGCTGTGCGGCCGGAATCGTGATGCCGTGTTCGCGGAACAGGCGCCAGATCGTGCGATTGACGTCCGAACGCACGTTGTTGACTCCCTCCTGCGGGTCGGCAATCCAGAAACGCAGCTCCAGATCGATGCCATAGTCGGTGAAGCCGATCATGCGCGACACCGGCATCGGCTCATGCAGAATGCGCTTGTGGCCTTCCGCCGCCTCGACCAGTATCCGCAGTGCCTGCTCCGGGTCGTCGCGATAGCTGATGCGCACCGGTAGTTTCAGGCGCACACGCGGATCCGTGTAGCTCCAGTTGATGACCGGATTGATGATCAAGTGATGGTTCGGGACCAGGGTTTCCACGCCGTCGCGATCGCGCACCACGACGTAGCGTCCACGCAGCTCCTGGACCCAGCCGAACCCCTCGGTACTGGTGCCGGTCGTGCCGGTGAAGCTGATGACGTCTCCGGGCTTGATCGAGCGATCCATGAGCAGCACGAAACCGCTGATGAAATTGGCGACGATCGCCTGCAGGCCAAAGCCCAGGCCGACGCCGACCGCGCCGGTGAGCACGTTCAGGGTCGTCAGGTCCAGCCCGGTGGCGTTCAGGCCGAGCAGGATCGACAGGGCAATGAGGAAGGTCTGGGAAAACTTGGCGATGCCGATACGCATGCCCAACGCGAGACCATGCATCGCCATCAGGCGACGCTCCACCCAGCGCGCCATCCAGACGGCGATCAGGATGAATGCGCCGACGGTAAACAGGATCTTCAATACCGACCACAAGGTGATGCGGGTCCTGGCGGTCTTGATCCCGACACTATCCAGCGCCTGGACCAGCGGATCGAACCAGCCCAGCACGTGCAGCGCAAAGATGCCCCAGATCACGAAAGTGATCAGGGCTCCCCAGCCCTTGGTGCGATCCCCCAGCGTCAGGCGTACGACATAGACGCCGAGGCGGATCAAGAGCAGCAGCCCGGCCAAAGTGATGGCCAGGTCGACCAGGTGGCTGGGGGCATTGAGGGCGTGCAGCGCGCCGCCCAGCGTGGCCACGAGCACCAGCGCCGCCATGTGCGGGCTGACGATCAGCAGTGCCTCGGTGATGCGCGCCTGTACGCCGTGATGCAGGATGGCGGACCGCGCGCGCTCGGTATTGCGTACCTGCCGGCCGAACCACCAGGCGAGCAGGATGGCGAGGGCGATGGCCGCCAGCTGCAGCAAGGTGGCGGGCGTGAGCTGGGCCTGGAGTTGGCCGCCCACCGTTCGCAGCAGTTCCTGCATTGTTTCTTCGTGCGTTCCTGGCTTACGCGTTCAAGTCGGGGATCAACTCGCTTTCGAAGCGCGTGATTTGATCCTTGAGCAGCAGTTTGCGCTTCTTCAAGCGTCGCAACTGCACTTCATTGACATACAGGTCCATCTGCAACCGGTTGATGACATCGTCCAGATCACGGTGCTCGATACGCAGTTCACGCAGCCGTTCGAGGCGGCGGAACGTTTCCGTATCGACATTGTTTTCCGATTCGTTCATCTACTGCGTACTTTACGCAACATGCGCGCGGCTGGCGAGTATGGCGGCGGCAGGCGTCGCTGCGACGCCGGTTCGTTCAGGTGCGATTCGAGGATCGCTCCCGCTCAGTGGCGATGGTCCTCGCCATCCCTTTCGCCACCCGTTTCGTCATCCCTTGCCGCAGGCGGAGGCGAAGGCTTGCGGCTTTTGGCAAGCCATTGCTGGAAATCGAGCACGTTGGAGGAGTCGGGCGGCGGCGGCCAGTTCGTCGCCGGGGGGCGCGTCAGCGTGGTCGAGACGGATGACTCCCGGTGCTGTACCGGATGCGGCTCGCCGTGATAGCCCGCCGCGGACAGGGCAGCCGTCCCTTGCTGCACATCGGAGGCATAGCCGACGGATTCGACCCGCCGGCCAGTCAGGATGACAAACCCCTGGCTGCGCTGGATGCTGTTGGCCGTGTAGTCGAAGACGTAGGTGCGGCGCAGTGCCAAGCGCCCCATTTCGCGATATAGCGACAGCCTGGCAAATGCGACGGTGCCGTCCAGGAACTGCAGTCCGAGGCGCTGACAGGCTTCCATGGCCGCGGCATTGGCGCTTTCGCGTGCGGCGAGGCTGTCCTGCCAGAACCAGGCCGTTGCGCCTGCCAGACAAAGTAACGCCAATGCGCTCCAACCAAGTTCCATCGCCTGCTCACGATTTGAGGATTCCCGATGCCCTGCAGGCTACTACAACTGCAGCTCGCAGGTCCTGCGCGGCCAACGTCCCGCGCGGATACTGCTGCGGCTGCGTGGTGCCACTATCTGGGTGGCTCTGTGCGCGACTCCCTGGGCGAGTTCTGGGGCGACGCCGCTATCATAGTAGTACCTTGGTTCGACCACGCAGCAATACGCCAGGACAGGATTTTGAAGACCCGCCCGTCACCCGCCACGCCACCCATACCGCCGGGAAGATCGCCATCCGCCTCGGCTCCGGGGCGAACCTCGCCGCCAGTGCTGCCGCGATGGGATCAAATCGACGTGGTGCTGCTGGACATGGACGGCACGTTGCTCGATTTGCACTTCGACAATGACTTCTGGCTGGAGCGGGTGCCGGCGCGCTATGCCCATCGGCATGGGCTGTCCCTGGAGGTGGCGCGCAAGGTGCTGCGGCCGCTGTTTTCCTCGAAGCAGGGCACTTTGGACTGGTATTGCACGGACTTCTGGACGCGGGAGCTGGCGTTCGATGTGGCGGCCCTGAAGCGGGAAGCCGGGGCGGGGGTGCGTTTCCTGCCCGGCGCGGAGAGTTTCCTGCGTCGCCTGGGCGACTACCCGCTGCGCAAGGTGCTGGTGACGAATGCCCATCGCGACAGTCTTGCCATCAAGGCGGATCGGACTGGCCTGATGCGTTATTTCGACCTCGCGGTCAGTTCGCATGACCTCGGCCTGCCGAAGGAGGCGCCGGCATTCTGGCCGAAGCTGCAGGGGCGGCTAGGGTTCGATCCTGCGCGCAGCCTGTTCGTCGACGACAGTCCGGGGGTGTTGCGCGCGGCGCGGGAATACGGAATCGCGCAGATCTTCGCCATTTCCAAACCGGACTCCACCCAGGAAGCGCACAGCGTGATGGAGTTTGCGGCCGTGGAATCCGTGGCGGGGCTGCTGGACAGCCTGCCGGCGACAGCCGGGGGATCGGGGGGCGCCTGAGGGGCGCCCGCGTGCCTCATTCCGGTTTTGGCGGCGGCGCGGCGGCGGAATCACCGGCCTGCTTGCCGCGGCGCCGGCGTCGGCGGCGACGGGCCGGATCGGCGCCGGCAGCGCTTGCTTCACTGCCTGCGGGAGCCGGACGAGCCGCGTCGGCGCCCGCCGCGCTTCCTGCCGGCGCCGCCGCTGCGGGCGCAGGAGCGCTCGCTGCAGCGTCGGGCGCGCCGGCCGGCCGGCTGCCGTGCGAGCCGGCATGCCGGCCACCGCTATTCGATCGGGAGCCTTGCGAGCCGCCGCTGCGCGACCCGCCACCATGCGAGCCGCCGCTGCGCGAGCTGCCACTACGTGAGCCGCCGCCGCGGGGACCGCCGCCACGGGATTGATCGCGGAATCGGTGCGTCCTGGGAGGCGGCGCCGGGATCGTGATCTGCGGCAGAGTCTCGACCGGAACGGCCTCGACCGGGAGTTTGCGGCCGACGTAGGCTTCGATGTCCGGCAAGGACATCACGTATTCCTCGCAGCCGAAGCTGATGGCATCGCCTTGCGCGCCTGCCCGGGCGGTGCGGCCGATGCGATGCACGTAGTCCTCGGGATCCTGCGGCAGGTCGTAATTGAACACGTGGGTGACATCGGGAATGTGCAGGCCGCGAGAGGCGACGTCGGTTCCGATCAGCACCGCGAGCGTGCCCTCATGGAAGTCGCGCAGCATGCGCAGCCGCTTGCGTTGCGGGACGTCGCCGGAAATGGCTTCGGCATTGATGCCATTGCTGCGCAACAGGCCCTCGATCTGCTCGGCGGCGCGCCGCGTATTCACGAATACCATGCTGCGGTGCGGATTCATCTGTTGCAGCAGTCCGACCAGCAGGCGTGGCTTCTCGTCGTTGGAGGGGTAGTAGATCGCCTGGCGCACCCGGTCCACGGTCATCTTGTCGGGCTCGATCCGCACCAGTGTCGGATCGTTCATGTGCTCGTAGGCGAGCTCCAGGACGCGTTGCGACAGGGTGGCGGAGAACAGCATGTTCAGGCGCTGATCCGGCTGGGGAAGCCGGCGCAGGATGTAGCGAATGTCGCTGATGAACCCCAAGTCGAACATTCGATCGGCTTCATCCAGCACCAGTACCTGCACCGAGTGCAGGTCGATCACCCGCTGCTTGGTGAAGTCGATGATGCGTCCGGGCGTGCCGATCAGCACGTCCACGCCCTGCTCGAGGTGATGCCGCTGCTTGTCGTAGTCGACGCCGCCGAAGGCCAGTCCGAGCGACAGGCCGGTGTGCGAGCCCAGGATCTCGGCATCTCGATGGATCTGGACCGCCAGTTCGCGCGTTGGGGCGATGATCAACGCGCGAGGTGCGTTGAGACTGCGAGAGGGCGGGGTCGGCTCCCTGATGAGGCGCGCGTACATCGCCACCAGAAACGCTGCGGTCTTCCCCGTGCCCGTTTGTGCCTGGCCGGCGATGTCGAGCCCTGCCAACGCCTGGGGCAATGTCTGCGCCTGTATCGGCGTGCAACGCTCGAAGGATGCATCCGCCAGCCCCTTTTCCAGGCTTTCGGGCAAGTGCAGGCTTGAGAAAGACTGCTCGGTCAAGTGCGAGTCGGACATTCGATATGATTTGCCTGATTGTTGAAGGGGTTGCGGAGTATTGGTGCGGACCCGGCCGTGAAGGATGCAGTATTAGCCGCTGGAGGCTTGCAAATTTCGAGGGCCCCAGCTTTAATAAGCGTCAACAGAGCGGATTCATCCGCACCCGCCCCGACCGGATCACCGGCTCCAAGCTCCTCGTAGAAAGATTCTCGCCGGTATCCCTAGTGGGACACCCCACTAGGCCAGGTGGCGAGTCAATACTTGCGCTGAAACATAGGCTTACATCGAGCACGAGCATCGCTCACTAGTTCACGGGTATTTGTACGGAGGCTGGAAAGCCCTGACCCATTGTGCCCGACCGAGCACAGACAGTCACTCGGTCATTTTCCCGCTGACCGCGCTTCCGCGCAGGTAGTGCGCGATACGTCGAGCGATTCTTCACAAAACCCAACCGTTATTTCACCCAATCCCACATCAGCCATGGCCCCGAGCCGGCCAAAAATCAACCTTTGGAGGTAGCCTGCGGTGAGCAGCGACACGATAGTGCACGTTACGGATGCGAGCTTCGATGACGATATTGTCAAGGCCGGACGACCGGTGCTGCTGGATTTCTGGGCGGAATGGTGTGGGCCGTGCAAGGCGATCGCACCGATGCTGAATGAGATCGCGACCGAGTATCAGGACAAGCTCATCGTCGCCAAACTCAATATCGATGAAAACCCCAAGACGCCGCAGCGATTCAATGTCCGCGGTATCCCGACCCTCATCCTCTTCAAGAACGGCCAGGTCGAAGGCCAGAAGGTCGGTGCCCTACGAAAATCAGACCTGGCCGCATTTCTGGATACCAAACTGTGAGAGGCTATCTCGGTAATCAAGCTCGCAACCGCCCGGGCAAAGGTGGCGGTCGTCAAAATCGCGGCAACAATGACGGCAACCGCGATCGCGGTGGCAATCGGCAGTCACAACGTGACGAGTTGCCGGTCGATGACTTCGACGACGATGATGTAGGCATCATTTCTCCATCCGAACTGGCCGCGTCGCGCCAGTCGATGAACCTTACGCAGCTGAAGCTCAAGCCAGTTCCCGAACTGGTGGAAATTGCGCAGCGCATGGGTCTGGAGAATCTTGCCCGTTCGCGCAAACAGGACATCATTTTCTCGATCCTGAAGGCGCACGCACGCAGCGGCGAGGACATTTACGGCGACGGCGTACTGGAAATCCTGCAGGACGGATTTGGCTTCCTGCGCTCCGCCGACAGCTCCTATCTTGCCGGCCCGGATGACATCTACGTCAGTCCAAGCCAGATCCGGCGATTCAACCTGCGCACCGGCGACTCGATTTCCGGCCTCATTCGCCCGCCCAAGGACGGTGAGAGATATTTCGCACTGTTGAAAGTCGGTGAGATCAATTTCGACTCTCCCGAGGGCGCCAAGCACAAGGTTCTATTCGAGAACCTGACGCCGCTGCACCCCACCAGGCGCTTCAAACTGGAGCGTGGCAACGGTTCGAGCGAAGATCTGACGGCACGCATCATCGACCTGGTGGCGCCGATAGGCAAAGGCCAGCGCGGCTTGATCATTTCGCCGCCGAAAGCCGGCAAGACGATGCTGCTGCAGAACATCGCCAGTTCCATCACCTCCAATCATCCGGACGTCTACCTGATCGTCCTGTTGATCGACGAGCGTCCCGAGGAAGTGACCGAAATGACGCGTACGGTACGCGGCGAGGTCGTTTCCTCTACCTTCGACGAGCCGGCGACGCGCCACGTGCAAGTCGCCGAGATGGTGATCGAGAAGGCCAAGCGTCTGGTCGAGCACAAGCGCGACGTGGTGATCCTGCTGGACTCCATCACGCGTCTTGCCCGTGCGTACAACACAGTCGTGCCTAGTTCCGGCAAGGTGCTGACGGGTGGCGTCGATGCCAATGCGCTGCAGCGGCCGAAGCGATTCTTCGGCGCCGCGCGCAATATCGAGGAAGGCGGCTCGTTGACCATCCTCGCCACGGCGCTGATCGATACCGGATCGCGCATGGACGATGTGATCTATGAGGAGTTCAAGGGTACCGGCAACTCGGAAATCCATCTGGATCGTCGGGTATCGGAGAAGCGTGTGTTCCCGGCTGTGAATATCAACCGCTCCGGCACGCGCCGCGAAGAGTTGATTACTTCCGTCGAAGAGCTGCAGAAGATCTGGATCCTGCGCAAGCTGCTGCACCCGATGGACGAGTTGGCCGCGATCGAATTCCTGATCGACAAGATGAAGGAGACGAAGACCAACGGCGACTTTTTCGATGCCATGAAAAGGTGATTCGCCCGGCGGGCGCTGCGGGCTGGCGCATGTCGTGCGCGCGGCCAGTCCGCCGGCATCTGCCTTGTGAGGCAAGACCCCGATGGTCGAAATCCGACCGGCATCACAGATTAGCGTGTTTGCCTGACGCCAAAGGTCAGGCAAATCCGTAAGGTTGCGATGCGTTTCTCGGACCGGGGCCCTCCCCAGTCATTAACGTAAGGTGCCTGCATTGACAGGCAAGCCCCGGGGCTGGGTGATTCGCTTTCATGTCCGATCCACGTCCAGATTCGCCAACCCTGCGATTGCGCAGGCTTGATGCCGCGGCACACGAGCTCACGGAGTTGGTGCGCGAGGGACGTATTTCCACACTGTTTCAACCAATCGTCGACCCGCGCTCTCGTGGTGTCTGCGGTTTCGAGGCGCTGACCCGTGGACCCTCCGACAGCTGGCTGCACTCGCCGCAGAACCTGTTCGAGGCAGCCCGGCGCAGCGGTGTCAAGCTGGAGCTGGATTTCCTGTGCATCCAGAACGCCTTCCGCCGCTTCGTCGCCTCGCGCGTCGCGGGCTTGCTGTTCATCAATGTCTCCCCGGATACGATCTACGAAGACCCCAACTTTGCGGTGCGCTTTCTGGAATACGCGCGCATTGCCGAGATGCCGGCCGATCGCTGTGTGATCGAGCTGACCGAAGAAAGCCTGCTGGAAGACTACGCTCGCCTGCGCTCGGCCTTGCAGCGCCTGCGTGAAGCAGGTTGCGCGATCGCGATCGACGATTTGGGTGCAGGGTCCTCCGGCTTGCGCACCTGGTCCGAGCTGAAGCCCGACTACGTCAAGATCGACCGCTATTTCGTCAGCGGCATCGATGCTGACCCGACCAAGCGTGAGTTCGTGCGCTCGATGCTCGACATGGGGCGCGCCATGGGTTGCCGGGTCATCGCCGAGGGCGTGGAGACCGAAAGAGAATGCAAGGAGCTGGTGGACCTGGGGCTGGATCGCCTGCAGGGCAATCTGTTGGGCCGCCCCGGCGCGGCGCCCATGATCGCGTTGCAGCAACTGGAATCTCTGGATCGCTCGATCGTGACCCACACAGCTTTGTGCGCCGAGCATATAGCGACCTATGTGCCGCCGGTACCGGTGGAAACGCGCGTCAGCGAGATGGCGGACCTGTTTCGCGACAATCCGGAGCACCTGACGTTTGCCGTCGTCCAGGAGGGGCGACCGCTGGGGGTCGTGCGGCGTGAGCAATTGTTCGATCTGTTGGCGAAACCGCTGCATCCTGAAATCTTCAATAAACGACCCGTGACCGCCGTCATGGAGTCGCCGACCTTGCTGATCGATGGCCAGTTGCGCCTGGAACAGGTCAGCCGCCTGGTCACCCAAAAGGGGCGGCCGCGGCTGAGCGAGGAATTCGTGATCACCAAGGATGGCCGCTATCACGGCCTGGGGCAGACGATCGATGTATTGCGCCTGATTACCGAACAGCAACTGCAGTCGGCGAAGCACTCCAATCCGCTGACCCTGCTGCCGGGAAATGCGGCCGTGCGTGGCTGCGTCGATCGGTTGATCGAGCATCGCAAGCGCTTCGTGATGGCCTACTTCGACCTGGACTCGTTCAAGCCCTATAACGACGTGTATGGATATGCGCACGGCGACCAGGTCATTCTGCATCTGGCCGGTCTGCTCAAGAGCATGTTCTCGGCTCGGCTGGACTTCGTCGGGCACGTCGGCGGCGACGACTTCCTGGTCGTGATGCGTTCGGCGGACTGGCGCGATCGGACCATGAGTACCTTGGAGCGCTTCGCGGCGACGGTCGCGACCTTCTATTCCCCCGAGCATGCGGCGGCGGGGCATATCGTTGCGACGGGTCGCGATGGCGAAAAGCAGCAGTTCCCCTTGCTGACGCTGTCGGTTGCGGCACTGGATTCGGAAACGCTAGGCGCCACCAGCTCCGACTCGATCGCCCACCTGCTTACCCACGTCAAGACGCTCGCCAAGCAGAAGATGGGCAACAGCTTCGTTCTGCGCAGCGGCGAGCGGGTGCTTGATCTGCCCGTGCCGCAGCCGCGCGCCAATACGGAGCTGCAGCCGCTGGAGCAGCTGCTGGGGTAGCGCTCGGGTCGGGCGGGCTACCTGGCCTGGCTGCCGGCCTGCGTCCCGAGCCGGTAGAGCAGTACGGCAAGCCGCTGCGCCTGGGGCTGGAAGGTGCGCAGGTCGGCGAATTCATCGGGGGTATGTCCACCGCCGCCGAGCAGCCCCAGGCCATCGATCGCCATCTCGACGCGGTCGGCGGCGAAGGAGATGTCCGCGGCGCCGGCATCGCGAGGATTCACCTCGGTAACGGCGCCGAACCCCAGATCGCGACTCACCGTGTCGTACAGCGCGAGCAGCTTGCGATTGCCCGCGCTGGGAGCCATGGGCGGATAGCCGTCGCTGAAGTGGATGCTGGCGCTGGCGTGGGGCAAATGTTCGGCGACGATGCGCGTCATACGTTCCTTGACGCGCTCGCGCTGCTCCAGGCTGATAGTGCGCAGATCGCCGGTGGCCATGGCCTGGGGAGCGATGATGTTGTCCTTGCCGGAAATCGTCGCCTGCGGCGGGTCGTTGGTGTATTCCAGCTGGGTGCTGCCGGCGATCAGTCCCGGGTTGAATGTCAGGTACTCTTCGTTGCGCAGCGACTGGTAGAAGCGGTCGAGGATGCGGGCCAGCTCGTAGATGGCGCCGGCGCCGACGGAGTCGGCAAAAATCTGCGACGAATGGGCGCTGCGGGCGCTGACATCGATCCGCCAGCCGGTGTAGCCGCGACGTGCCGTGACCGCGGTGGCGGGGTCGTCGGCGGCATTCTCCAGGCCGATCGCGATATCGGCCTCATCCGCCGCGGCGATCAGCGCCTGGCGTGCGAGTGCCAGCGGCGCTCCGGCATTTTCTTCATCGCCATGCAATACGATGGTGATGTTCAGGGCATCGAGCGCATTGGCCTGCTGCAGCGCCTGCAGTGCCGCCAGCGCAACCACGATGCCGCCCTTCATGTCCGAGGTCCCCGGGCCGCGCAGGGTGTGCGCATCGCTGCGCTCGGCGCGCTGAAAGGGATGGTTGGGCTCGAACACCGTGTCCAGGTGGCCGATGAGCAGCACATGCCGGCCGCGACCCGCACGCTGCGCCACCAGGTGGCCTGCACGGCCGAAGGCGGCGCCGTCGATCCAGCGAACCTCGAAGCCCAGGGCCTCGAAGCGCGGGCGCAGGATCTCGGCGACCTGGCGCACGCCATCGAAATTCATGGTGCCGCTGTTGATGTCGACCAGCTGCTGCAGCAGTTCGACCGAGCGCTCCTCGCTGGCGCGCACTTGCTCGACCAGGGTCCGCTCGGCGGCGGTGGGAGCGGCGCCCTGAGCGGGCAATGCCAGCAAGCAGGCCAGGAGCGTGCCGGCGAGGGCCAGGCCGGGGTACTGCCCGAGTCGACGGCGAAGCCGGAAAGACTGGTGTCGCATGGCGGGATTTCACCTTTTGGGGCCGAAGGCCGCATCATACGCGAGCCGCCGCGGAGCGATCCTGGTCCGCGCAGTCCTACAGGTTCAGCGATTCGAACATGCCCATTCCTCCTGCAGCCCATTCCCTGGCGCCCGGCGCCACCGCGCTCGATCCGGCACTGGTCGAGTTCGCCGTGCATCTGGCCAGCATGGCCGGCGCGCAGATCCTGCCGCACTTTCGTACCAACCTGGGGGTGGAGAACAAGGCTGCGGGCGATCTCTACGATCCGGTCACCGTCGCCGATCGCGATGCGGAGATGACGATCCGGCAGGAGATCCGGCGCGTCTATCCCGAGCACGGCATTCTGGGCGAGGAGCATGGATTGCAGCAGGGCTCGAGCCCCTATACCTGGGTGATCGATCCCATCGACGGCACGCGCTCCTTCGTCCTCGGGCAGTTGCATTGGGGCACCCTGATCGCGCTGCATGACGGCAGGCGGCCGGTGCTCGGCGTGATGCATCAACCCTATACCGGGGAATTCTTCGTCGGATCGGCGGCAGGGACCCAGTTGCGGCGTGGGGCGACCTCGACGCCACTGAAGGCGCGCGCGCCGGCGCAGCTGGGCGAGGTGGTGCTGTGCGCCACCGATCCGGTCATGTTCGAGTCGAGCGAGCTCAAGCAGGCTTTCGGACGAGTGGCGGCGCGCGCACGCGCGGTGCGCTATGGCGGAGATTGCTACACGCCGTGCCTGGTCGCGGCCGGCTGTGCCGACCTGGTGGTGGAGGCGGCGCTGAAGCCTTGGGACATCCAGGCCTTGATTCCCATCGTCGAAGGAGCCGGAGGTATCATCAGCGATTGGACGGGTGGGCCGGCGGCGGATGCGGACCGGGTCGTCATCGCTTCCGGCGCCGCGCTGCATGCGCAAGTCATCGCGGCGCTGAACGACCGGAACTAAGCCCGCACGGCTCGGTTTGGTTCGATGAGCCAGGGAGGCCGGTGCGGCCGAGCTGGTATGCAAGTTGGTGTATGTTCGTTGCATCCACAGGAGACACTCGATGAAACTCTACTACTCGCCCGGCGCCTGCTCGCTGTCGGTGCACATCGCCTTGTGTGAGGCCGGCTTGGCATTCCAGACCGAGCAGGTCGATCTGAAAGCCAAGACGCTGGCGAACGGCGGAGATTTCCGTGCGGTCAGTCCCAACGGCTACGTGCCGGTGCTGGAACTGGATGGCGGCGAGCGGCTGAGCGAGGCGTCCGCCGTTCTGCAATATGTCGCCGACCAGAAGCCGGAGGCCGGCCTGGCGCCAGCGGCGGGGACGTTGCCTCGCTATCGATTGATGGAATGGCTGGGCTTCGTTGCGACGGAACTGCACAAGTCGTTCAGTCCCCTGTTCGCACCCAACACCCCGGAAGACTATAAGACGATTGCCAAGGAGCGCCTGGCACAGCGCATGGCCTATATGAATGGGATCCTGGCCGATCGCTCCTATCTGCTCGGCGAGCAGTTCACGGTTGCCGATGCCTACTTGTTCGTGGTCTGCGGCTGGTCGAAGCCGATGCGGATCGACATGTCGCCCTACCCCAACCTGCAGGCATTCCAGCAGCGCGTCGCGCAGCGCCCGGCGGTGCAGCGGGCGTTGCAGGAGGAAGGGCTGCTGAAGTAACGGCTCGTCGTGCGCTCGTGCCTCGATTCGTGATGGATCGCTCGGGTCGTAGCAGCGATCCACGGCATCATTGGCGACCATGGATACGTCCGCCCGGGAAATTCTGGTCGAGCCTGATGCGTTTCGCGTTGCGCAGGGATCGGCGATCCTGGTGGCGCAGGTGCATGCGGCGCTCGCGGTATGCCTGCACGACGATACTCAAGCGGTCGGCGGCATTTTGCATCTGCGCTACGCGGCCAGCCATGAGGGTCGTCCCATCGACTTGACGGACAACATCCTGAGCTCGAACCTGCTGCTCATGGATCGCTTCTGCAAGGATCTGCGCCAGGTCCGCGCCCGGCAGCAGAGCTGGCGGGTACGTATCGTCGGGCATACCCCCGACATGCCTGCCATGGCAGCGCCAGCCGCGACGGTCATCGATCTGGCCCAGGCCTACTTCGCGGAGGGGCGCCGACCGGTGGAGTGCCAGGTGTTCCGGCGCTCGGCCGGCCTGCGCGTGCAATTGGATGCCGGCGAAGGCCGCATGTGGGTAAGCGGCGCAGTCGAATCGAGGCCGCTGCGCGCGCGGCAAACAGGCTGAGCCGTCTGGCGCCGCTGGCGACAAACCGCCCGCGGCACCTTGAAGTCCCGCTCTTGCCCGTAGACTCTCGTGGCGGCGGCGCGGCTTCGCACGGCAGCCGATCACGCGGGCCAGACCATGAGGATTGAACGATGAGCATCCAGATCACGCCGGCGTCGACCCCGGAACAACTGGAGGTACTGGCGGCGCTGGCGCACGAGATCTGGCACGAGTTCTATGAGCCGCTCATCGGCCGCGAGCAAGTTCAGTACATGGTGTCGAAGTTTCAGAGCGTCGCCGCGCTGCGCGAACAGCTCCAGGAGGGGTACGAATATTTCCTGGTGCGGCGCGATGGCGTGGAGGTCGGCTACTGCGGTGTGCAGGCGCAGCGCTCGCAGGGGTCTTTGTTCGTGAGCAAGCTCTATCTGCGCCGCGAGGTACGAGGCTCGGGAACTGGGCGTGCGTGTATGGAGTTTCTTGAACGACTTGCCGTTCAGCGCGGCCTGACCCAGCTGTGGCTGACAGTCAACAAGGGAAATCCTTCAGTGCAAGCATATGAGCGCCTGGGATTCCGCATTGCCGCAGATGTCGTCATGGACATTGGCGGAGGGTTCGTCATGGACGATTTCAGGATGGAGAAGCAACTGCTTTGCTGATGCCCTCTCACCCAGCGACACGTGTCCCCAGCGCGTGACACAGCATAAACTCACCTCCATGAGCGTGTCGATCGACAAAGATCCCGCCGCCGAGGGCGAGGACGCCCGTGGCGTGCTCGCCAGCTGGCTGGACGATTACATCAGCGGGCGCTGCGATCGTGCGGACATGCAGGAGTCGTTCCTCTCGGTATGTCGCAGCAACCCGGAGGCGCCATGGGACGCGCTGGCATTGCTCGACCAATACCAGCGTCGCGGCCGTATCGATATGGACCTGGCCAGGTCGCTGAAAACAGACATCGCACAGTTGGTTTTCGGCGTCGCCAGCCAGACCGATTCGCCGCGCGAGTCGCACGAGGCCGATCCCAGCCTGGATACGACCGGCTCGCGCTGGCGCAAGCTGGCAGCGCAATCGCAGCAGGCCGAATCCGCGACTGCCGCGACGCCTGAGCGATCCGCGCCGCCCAGCGCCAGCACGATTGCGGGCGGGCAATCCCCGCAGACGAAGGAGCACCCGTTCGTCGATCCGACGCTGTTTCGCCGCGAGGTCGATCTGAGCACCCGCCCTCCGGCCCTGCAGCATCGTCACGAGTCGCAGCGTCCCGTGGGCGCACGCGCCATGGGCGCCAGCGACGTGCTGCGCAATCGATATGAACTGCTTTCCATTCTGGGGCGCGGTACCAGCGGCACGGTCTACAAGGCACTCGACCGGCACCGCACGCACCTGGCCGAATCCGCGCGCTATGTCGCCATCAAGGTCTTGAAGCTGAACTACCGGGACCGGCCCGAGGCGCTGGCCGAACTGGAGAGGGAATTCCATCAGGCGCAGACCTTGTCTCACCCGAACATCGCCACGGTGTTCGACCTGGATTGCGAGCACGACGCTTATTACATCGTCATGGAGTTGCTGGAAGGAGAGCTGCTGTCGGACATTCTGCGCCGTCTCGACGATCGGCCCATGCAGCGCGAGTATGCGCTCACGATTCTCAGCAGTATCGGCGCGGCGCTGGCGCATGCGCACCGGCGCGGCATCGTTCATGCGGATCTGAAGCCGCGCAACATCATGATTACGGCTGGCGGGGAAGTGCGCGTGCTGAACTTCGGCTTCGCGCGCAACCGCCTGTTGGAACTGCACAGCGCATCGGCACTGCATGACCTGCCGATTCCGGCGCCTGCGTATGCCAGCGTCGAGCGGGTCAATGGCAGCGAGCCGAATCAAAGCGACGATGTCTACAGCCTGGCATGCATCGCCTACGAAATGCTGTCCGGACAGCATCCTTTCGGCGGCCGATCCGCGGTGCTGGCCCGTGCGCATGGGCGTCGCCCCGCGCACATACCGGGGCTGACACGCAAGCAATGGCACGCCTTGCAGCGCGCCCTGCTGTGGACTCGTGGCGAGCGCCAGATCGACGTAGTGGAGTTGCTGTCCGCATTGGGGTGCACCGAGGCGTCCAGCCAGCGGGTCGTGCTGCCGGAGCAGGTCATGGCGCAGCCCGCCCGCTCCTGGCGTTGGCGTGTGGTGGCGATGGCGATCTTCGTCCTGCTGGCCTGTGCGGTGGCGGCGCTGCTCTACGTTCGGCCGAATCTGGCGCGCCCGAACTTGGACTTCGACATGGCGCGCTGCGCCCGCGATATCGTTGCGCCAGGGTCGATGCCTGGCGCCGCTGGCGATCAGCAAGCTGGCGAGGCGGCGTCCGTTACCGAGGCGCCCGATGAAAATTCATCGGGCGTGCCGGCGCCAGCGCCAGGCTCGCGCACCGCCGTGGCCGATTCCGGTCAGGCCGGCAATGCGAGCCAGACGACGCAGGCGCCCGCCGTGACGGCCAGCGGCACTGCCGGCGACTCAGCCGCCGCGGCGGTGCGCGAGCCGACGGCCGCTGGCAGCCAGGGCAGTGGGGGAGGCGGGGTGTCGATCGGGTTCGACAAGGACACGTACGTCGCCACCGAGGGCGACGCCGCGGTCTACCTGCACGTGCGGCGCGCTGGCTCGGTACGCGAACCGGTGACTTTTACCTGGGTACTGCGCGGCAATTCGGCGGAGGCCGGAGCGGATTTCGCGGATATCGGCCCAGGGACCGAGACCATTGCAGCAGGCAGCCGCGAATTCGTCATCGCCGTGCCGCTGGTGTCCGACTCGATCGTCGAGAATACCGAGCTTTTTCTGGTCGAGATCGACTCGGTGCAGGAGGGAGTGGAGCTGGCCGAGCGCGCTCGCGCCGCGGTCATCATCGTCGACGACGATTGAGCGGAGCGTTGCATGAAAGTACGATTTTCCGAGCAGGCGGTGCGATGCCGGGTGACGCGCATGGAGCTGGATCGCTTGCTGAGCGGTCGGTCGGTGGCGCTGATCGTGCCGCTGCCCCATAACCATGTGTTCCGCCTCAGCGTCCGCCCGGCCGTGGTCGCCCATGGCTGGCAGCTGGAAAGCGACCCGACCGGCTTGTGGCTGACGATCCCGCGCCATGACCTGGAGTCTTTGGCGCAGTCGCTGCCGAGCAAGGAAGGACTCGAGCAGTGCTTTGACGTGCCTGCCGGCGGCACTCTGCGGGTCAGCTTCGAGGTCGATGTGAAGGACCGCGCCCGGAGGACGCCCGATGAGGCCGGTCAATCCTCTCTGGCGATCGCTCGATAGCCGATGTCGCGCCGATATTGCACGGCATCCCAACGGATCTGGTCACACAGCGCATAGGCGACGCGCTGCGCCTCGCTCACGCTGGCGCCAAGTCCTACGGCGCACAGTACGCGGCCGCCGTGGGTGAGGACCTGGTCCCCGACCAGCCTGGTGCCGGCATGGAAGATCTTGCCCGGGAGGCTGGCGGCTTGTTCGAGGCCGTGGATGACATCGCCCTTGCGTACCGAATCGGGGTAGCCGCCCGCCGCCAGTACGACCCCGAGCGCGGCGCGCGGATCCCACTTTATCTGCACTTGATCGAGTCGATCGTCCAGCGCCGCCTCGCATAGCTGCGACAGATCGGAGTCCAGGCGCATCAGAATCGGCTGCGCTTCCGGATCACCAAAGCGGCAGTTGAATTCGAGCACATTGGGCGTGCCGTCGGCGGCGATCATCAGGCCGGCATACAGAAAACCCACATATGGCGTGCCGTCCGAGATCAGGCCGCGGACCGTGGGGCGCATGACCTCACGCATGATGCGCTCATGAATGGCCTCGGTGACGACCGGCGCCGGCGAATAGGCGCCCATGCCGCCGGTGTTCGGACCTTGGTCGCCATCATCACGGCGCTTGTGGTCCTGCGAGGTGGCCAAGGGCAGGATGTGTTCGCCACTGACGATCGCGATGAAGCTGGCTTCCTCGCCGGTAAGGAACGCTTCGATCACCACCGTTTCCCCGGCGGCGCCGAACTGGCCGGCAAACATGGCCTGGGCGCTGTGCACCGCCTGCTCCACCGTATCGCAGATGACGACGCCCTTGCCGGCGGCCAGGCCGTCGGCCTTCACCACCAGCGGAGCGCGCTGGGCACGTACCCAGGCGGCATCGAAGTTCGCCTTGGTGAAGCTTGCATAAGCGGCCGTCGGAATGCCGTGGCGCGCCAGAAAATCCTTGGTGAATGCCTTGGAGCCCTCGAGCCGCGCCGCCTGCCGGCGAGGACCGAAGCAGCGCAGGCCCGCGGCCTCGAAGGCATCGGTCACGCCGATGACCAGGGGTGCCTCGGGGCCCACGATCGTCAGGTCGATGCGTTCGCGCACCGCGAACTGGACCAGCGCCTCGACATCGTCGGCCGCGATCGGGACGTTGGTTACGCGCGGTTCCAGGGCCGTTCCCGCATTGCCCGGGGCGACATGGACGGCACTGACGCGTGATGACTGGGCGACTTTCCATGCCATGGCATGTTCGCGCCCACCGGAGCCGAGGATCAGGACTTTCATGAAAGGTCGATTATCGATATCAGTGCCGGAAGTGTCTCATTCCGGTCAGCACCATAGCCATGCCGTGCTCATCGGCAGCGGCGATGACCTCGCCGTCGCGCATCGAACCGCCAGGCTGGATGACGGCCTTGATGCCGAACTCGGCGGCGACGTCCAGACCATCGCGAAACGGGAAGAACGCGTCCGAGGCCATGACTGCGCCTGCCACGCTCAGTCCTTCGTCCTTGGCCTTCATGGCCGCAATGCGGCTGGAGACGACCCGACTCATCTGGCCGGCCCCGACGCCAATGGTCATGCGCTGCTTCACGTAGACGATCGCATTGGACTTCACGTATTTGCAGACCTGCCAGGCAAACAGCAGATCATCGAGTTCGCCCAGCGTGGGCTGGCGCTGCGTGACGACCTTGAGATCCTTCATCGCGACCATGCCTTCGTCGCGCGTTTGCACCAGAAGCCCGCCATTGACGCTGCGGTATTCATGCCGCAGGTTGCTGGACGCCAGTCCGTCGGTGACCAGTACGCGTACGTTTTCCTTGCGCGAGCAAATCTCCAGCGCGTCGGCATCGGCTTGCGGCGCAATGATCAGTTCCACGAACTGACGCTCGAGGATGGCGCGTGCCGTGTCGGCCGTCAGGGCGCGATTGAAGGCGATGATGCCGCCGAATGCCGAGGTTGGGTCGGTGCGGTATGCCTTGTCGTAGGCAGCGAGCGTGTCGGCGGCGACGGCAACGCCGCAGGGATTGGCATGCTTGACGATGACGCAGGCCGGTTCGCGGAACTGGCGCACGCACTCCAGCGCGGTGTCGCCATCGGCGATGTTGTTGTAGGAGAGTGTCTTGCCCTGCAACTGCCGGGCGCTGCCGATGCTTGAGCCGCGCGGCTCGGTGACGGCGTAGAACGCCGCGCTCTGGTGCGGGTTCTCGCCATAGCGCAGGTCGATGCGCTTGTCGAACCGCAGCGCCAGCGAGGAGGGATAGTCGCCCGCCGTCTCCGGTGCCGTGCGCGGCGCGGCGTCCTGGAGATACTTTGCCACCGCGGCATCGTAAGCGGCGGTGTGCGCGAAGGCTTTCGCCGCCAGGCGCTGGCGGCTTTGCCTGGATACCGCGCCATTGCTTTTCGCGATTTCATCGAGCACGCCGGCATAGTCCTGCGGATCGACCACGACGGTGACGCGGTCGTGATTCTTCGCTGCGGCGCGCACCATGGCCGGGCCGCCGATATCTATGTTCTCGATCGCGTCCTGGTAGCTGCAGTCAGGCTTGGCGATCGTGGCGGCGAAGGGGTAGAGATTGACGACCAGCAGGTCGATCGGCTCGATGCCTTGCTCGCGCATGACTTCATCGTCGAGCAGGCGGCGACCCAGCAAGCCGCCGTGAATCTTCGGATGCAGGGTCTTGACGCGCCCGCCCATGATCTCGGGGAAGCCCGTGTGGCTTTCCACCTGCGTGACCGGTACGCCGTTTGCCTGCAGCAGGCTGGCCGTGCCGCCTGTGGACAGAATCGACACGCCATGGCTGTGCAGTGCCTGTGCGAGTTCCAGCAGGCCGCTCTTGTCGGAGACACTCAGCAGCGCGCGGCGGATGATCGTGGTCACGTTAGTTCGTCAATCCGTAAGTTTTGAGTTTCTTGCGCAGCGTGCCGCGATTGATGCCGAGGATGTCGGCGGCGCGACTCTGATTTCCTTCCGCGTATTCCAGCACCGCCTTGAACAGCGGCTCTTCCACTTCGCGCATGACCAACTCGTACAGCCGTCCCGGCTTGTGTCCATTCAGCGTCGCGAAGTAGGAATCGAGGGCTTCCGCGGTCATGGCTCGCAGCGGCACCGTACGATTCGTGGGTCTTGCAAGGGGCTCCCTGCGAGCTCTCGTTTTTCTTTCGGGTGCCATGGGCTCTCCGCCAAATCTGAACGCCGGAACGCTGCCGCAGACACCTGCGACAGGCCGCTGTCCCGTCCCCCGGTCAAGCCGCGTGGTCCAGCTCGCGCCCCTGCCGGTCCCGACAGGGTTGCTGCGCCAGCGCATCGAAGTACGCATGGGCACATTCCAGCTGACTGCGCGCGTCTTCCGCCTGCATCACTGCATGCCGCAAGGCATGCGCCTGGGCGCGGCCTTTTGCATACCAATCGATATGTTTGCGCGCGACCCGGACTCCAGCCGCATCCCCATAGAAAGCGTGCAGATCGCGCAGATGAGCGAGCATGATATCACGTACTTCCTCAATGGAAGGCTCGGGCAGCAGGGTGCCGTGGCGCAGATACGCATCGATTTCGCGAAAGATCCAGGGTCGCCCCTGTGCGCTGCGGCCTATCATCAAGCCCTGTACGCCGGTTTGTTCAAGTACGAACTTCGCTTTGTGCGCTGAGTCGATGTCTCCGTTGGCGAAAACCGGAATGGAGACGCTCTGGCGGATGCGCCGGATGGTGTCGTACTCGGCGTCACCGCGATACAGGCAGGCGCGAGTACGTCCATGGATGGCCAGCGCCTGTACGCCGATCGCTTCCGCCATGCGGGCAATCTCGACCCCGTTGCGCTGCTCGGGGTCCCACCCGGTGCGCATCTTCAAGGTGACGGGCACCGCGACCGCCTTGACCACGGCTTCGAGAATCTCGCGCACCAGCGGCTCGTTTCTCATGAGCGCCGAGCCCGCGGCTTTGTTGCATACCTTCTTCGCCGGGCAACCCATGTTGATGTCGACGATCTGTGCGCCGGCATCGACATTGAGCCGGGCCGCCTCCGCCATCCGGTATGCGTCGCCGCCGGCTATCTGCACTACCCGGGGCTCCGCCTCACCGCTGTGATCCATGCGGCGCCGGGACTTGCTGGTATGCCACAGGCGCACATCGCTAGTCAGCATTTCTCCGGCGGCGATGCCCGCACCCATGCGTCGGCACAACAAGCGAAACGGCAGGTCGGTGACACCGGCCATCGGCGCGAGCGCCAGGTTGTTGACGAGTTCGTAGGGGCCGATGCGCATGGCTCAGGGCATTTCAGTGGACAGCAGGCAAGCTTGGCGGGTGCGACGCCGAATGTTCCGCGACATTCAAGAGCCGGGCAAGTCGGCGGCGCACACCGCGGCGGCGGTGCCGCGCAGACAGATGTCGAAGTGGAAACCCTCGGCATCCGGGCCTGGGTCCACGATGACGATGGTGGCGTTCGCTTGCTGTGCGGGCGCGAGCAGCCGGTTCGGCGCCCTGCTCGAGTCGAGATACTCGATGGGCTCGAATTCCCGCGAACGCACTTGTTCTCCCCAGCGGTCCTCCAGCACGAGCTTCAGCAATGGATAAGGCTGGGCGAAGCCGGCAAGGTTCTTGATGGTGGCGCGTACCTTGAGCGTACCGGGCGCAGCGGGGTCGGAGATGATGCCCCATTGGCGAACCTCGTAGGCATGCAGGTCCCATTCGGGTCGCAATGTCAGCCCGAGTGCCTCATAGGCCTGCGTCAGGGGCGGACCGAGTCGCGGATGGCGCGCCAGCGTGGCGCGTGCGTGGTGGACGATCTGTACCACCAGAAGCAAGACCAAGGGCAAGGCGAGAAGTTTCCACAGGATCGAACCGCCGCTGCGATGTGCCGGCGGCGACAGGAATTCCTCGTCCAGGACGTCGGCATCGGCCTGGGCGCGCTCGCTTTTCCATGCCGGGGCGTAGACAGCAGCGTCGCCGGCGGCATGGCTGGCGTCGTTGTCGACTTCATCGGCGACGGATTCTTCGACTTCGATGTCGTCGCTTGCCGAAGCATCGAAGAGCTCCTGCTCGCTGGTCTCGGCGTCGCCAGGACTCTCCTCGTCCTGGATGCGGCGCTGCTCTTCGTCATCGTCGGTGCCGAGGTCGCTATCGCTATAGGCATCGGTATCGCCATAGCCATCGCCATCGAGGTCGAAACGATCGGACTTAGCACCGGGCGGGAGGCTGTCAGGCGAGGGCGCAGCGTCCGGGTCGTCGAACTCAGCCCAGTCCTCGAAGGTTTCCTCGCGCACTTCCATGGTTTCGCGGCCGGTGTCATCCACCATCGGGTAGGTGCCGCTGATCTCGATATGGCGGCCTTCCAGAGTGATCCGCTCATGCGAGGCAGGCTCCTCGACTTCGATCGAGAACGCCGATCCCTTGGGCAGTGAGTCAGGTGTCGCGGGCGGAAGTACGGCCGCAGCAGACGAATCGGATGAGGATCCGGCGCGGCTTGGGACACGTAGATACTGTCCCGCCTGGATGTCCGAACCATCGTTCTCGTCGAGCAGGCGCCGCAATGCGTCGAACTGAGTCTGGCAGCGTCCACAACGCACCTGCCCGTCGGCAACGCGCAGTATTTCCCTCGTTACGCGAAAGGTCGTCTGGCAGTTGGGGCACTGCGTCAGCATGGGCTCATGGGCCGTCATTCCGGTTCGTGCGGCGCACGCCGTCCAGCCGCACCCAGGTGTCGGAGCCACCGCCAGGGGCATCGGCAGCCGCGCTGCGCGTGATCGCGGGTCCGATATCAAACCACGGCGCGTAGCGATGCGCCACTGCCGCGGCCTGGGTCTGCAGAATCCCCGAAAGCACCAGTCGGCCGCCTGGAACCACCAGCTGGGCGAAGGTGGGGGCGAGTGCGTGCAGCGGCTCGGCCAGGATGTTCGCCAACACCACGTCGGCCGAGGCCAGCGGCAAGGCATCGGCCAGGGTTACGGTCAGCCGGGCGTCGACGCCATTGCGCTGGGCATTGTCCAGTGTCGCCAGCAGCGCCTGCGGATCGATGTCGGTCGCAACGGCTTCGCTTGCGCCGAGTTTGAGCGCGGCAATGGCCAGTACGCCCGAGCCGCAGCCATAATCGATCACACGCTGACCGGCGAGCCATGCGCCATCGAGCCAGTCCAGGCACAAGGCGGTCGTGGGGTGCGTGCCAGTGCCGAAGGCCAGGCCAGGGTCGAGTTCGATCAGGCAGTCATCGCTCGAGTGGGGAGGGCGTTGCCCGCCTGGGCAGATCCATAGCCGGCGGCCGAAGCGCATCGGCCGAAAATCCTTGAGCCATTCGCGCTCCCACGCCCGGTCGGCCAGCGGCTCGAATCGTAGCGCCGGCAAGGTCCGGGAAACGTCCGTTCCCGCGGCCAGCGCCGCTCGCACATCCTCAGGGTCGGTCCCCTCGTCGAACAATGCTTTGATCCGCACCTGGGGCCACAGCGGTGTCATGCCCGGTCCCGGCTCCAGGACCGGATCGTCCGCCGCGTCTTCCAAGGTGATGGACAGCGCGCCCACAGCCAGCAATGCCTCCTCGAAGGGCGCCGGATCCGCCGCCCCGACGTCGAAGATAAGTTGCAGGAAAGCCATGTCGGTCAGGAAAACCGAAGCCTTACTTGATTCCCAATCGGCGCTCCAGGTAATGGATGTCCAACGCGCCGGCCTTGAAGGCGGCATGGTTGAAAATCTCCTGGTGCAGCGGAATGTTGGTCTTGATGCCCTCGATCACCATCTCGGACAGCGCGTTCTTCATGCGCGCGATCGCCGTGTCGCGGTCCTCGCCGTAGGCGATGACCTTGCCGATCAGCGAGTCGTAATAGGGGGGCACGACGTAGCCGCTGTACAGATGGCTGTCGATGCGCACGCCCGGGCCGCCGGGTGAGTGAAACAACTTGATCGGGCCGGGGGAGGGGATGAAACCCTTCGGATCCTCGGCATTGATGCGGCACTCGATCGCATGGCCGCGGAATTCGATGTCGTTCTGGGTCCAGGGCAAGTGTTCGCCGGCCGCAATCCTCAGCTGCGCCTTCACGATATCGATACCGGTGATCTGCTCCGTCACCGGATGTTCGACCTGCACGCGGGTGTTCATTTCGATGAAATAGAACTCGCCGTCCTGGTACAGGAACTCCAATGTCCCGGCGCCGCGGTAGCCGACGTCGCGGCAAGCGGCGATGCAACGATCGCCGATGGTCTTGCGTTGCTTCACGCTGATGCCCGGCGCGGGCGCTTCCTCGATGACCTTTTGATGCCGGCGCTGCAAGGAGCAGTCCCGCTCGCCCAGGTGAACCACGTTGCCGTAATGATCGGCCAGGACCTGGATTTCGATGTGGCGCGGCTTTTCGAGGAATTTCTCCATATAGACCTCGGCGTTGCCGAATGCCGCCAGGGCTTCGGCCTGCGTCACATTGATCGCGCTGAGCAAGGTGGCATCGCTATGCACGACGCGCATGCCGCGTCCGCCGCCGCCGCCCGAGGCCTTGATGATGACCGGATAGCCCAGTTCGCGGGCGATGCGGAAGTTTTCCTCCGGCTCGCTGCCCAATGGCCCGCCCGAGCCGGGTACGCAGGGCACGCCGGCGGCTTTCATCACGCGGATGGCCGATACCTTGTCGCCCATCAGCCGAATGGTCTCGGCCTTGGGGCCGACGAAAATGAAGCCGCTTTTTTCCACCCGCTCGGCGAAGTCCGCATTTTCCGACAGGAAGCCATAACCCGGATGGATGGCGACCGAATCGGTCACTTCCGCCGCGCTGATGATCGCGGGCATGTTCAGGTAGCTTTCCTTGGAGGACGGCGGGCCGATGCACACCGATTCGTCCGCCAGCAATACGTGTTTTTGATTGAAATCGGCGGTCGAGTGTACGGCGACCGTCTTGATGCCGAGTTCGCGACAGGCACGCAGGATGCGCAGCGCGATTTCTCCGCGGTTGGCTATGACTACTTTTTCGAGCATGGTTTTCTAGAATGAGAGTGCCGCGGCGAGCAATGGCCGTTGATCCGCGCCGGTGCGTGGTCGTGTTGCTGGGCTGGTCGGCGTGCCGCGGCCGAAGACGCTTCGGCCGGGACGCTCCTGGGGCATCTGTCCATCGAGGTCAGGGCTGAACGTGCAGCGTCGGCCAGGCAGCATGCGGGGACTATCGAGCCTTACTCGATGATGAACAGCGGCTGGCCGAACTCGACCGGCTCGCCGTTCTTGACCAGTACGGCGGTGACACGGCCGGACTTGTCGGACTCGATCTGGTTCATCATTTTCATCGCTTCGATGATGCAAAGCGTGTCGCCGACGTTGACCTCGCTGCCGATATCGACGAAGGGCTTTGCGCCGGGCGCGGAGGATGAATAGTAGGTGCCTACCATGGGCGCGGTGACGGTGTGATCGGGCTTGGTCGCAGCCGCTGCCGGCGCGGCCGCGACTGGGGGCGCAACCGCTATGGCGGCCGCGGGCTGCGGCGCATAGTGGGCCAGCGAGGCCTGGGCGGCGGGCCCGGTCGGATAGCGGCTGATGCGCACCGATTCTTCGCCTTCGCGGATTTCGATTTCAGCGATTCCCGACTCTTCCAGCAGTTCGATCAGTTTCTTTACTTTGCGAATATCCATTGGGTTCCTCTTGTTCTTGATTTCTTAACTGCCAGGGTCGTCGAGCGTGAGATGGCGCGCCGCCGCGCGCAGGGCCAGTTCATAGCCCACCGCGCCCAGCCCGACGATCGTTCCCATGGCGATGTCCGAGAAATAAGAGTGATGGCGGAATGATTCCCGCGCATACACATTGCTCAGATGTACTTCGATAAAAGGGATCTTTACCGCCGACAATGCATCGCGCAGTGCAACGCTGGTATGCGTGTAGGCGGCGGGATTGAAGATGATGAAGGCCGTATGCGTGGCGGGCGCTTCATGAATCCGCGCTATCAGGTCTGCCTCGGAGTTGCTTTGGAACGCCGACAGCTGATGGCCGAGTTGCGTCGCCAAGCGGCTCAGGTCAGCAACGATCTGTTCCAAGGTGGCGCTGCCGTACGTACCCGGCTCGCGCGTGCCGAGCAGGTTCAGATTCGGGCCATTGAGAAGCAATACGTGGGCCATAAGCCGGTGCAAACAGGGCTCTGAGATTCGACTTCAGCGCAGATGGCGGCGAGTTTAACCAGATTGACGGCTATTTGGCGATCATTTGCTGCAGTGGGCAGCGGGATCGATGCGCTGGGAAAGCACCGGTGTGCCTGCGACCGCTGATTTCGCCGTCAGCGCCTGGCTGGCGGCGAATGCCGGGAGGCGGAAAAGGTACAGGTTTTATCGGGTCTGCCGGGAAGTCCCGGGGGCCTGCAGCCCGACCGCCGCCTGCCTGGCCTCCAGCGCGGCGATTTTCCGGGCCGCCGCGGCGCGCGCCTCGGCCAGGGTCAGCTCGCCGCGGTTGACCTGGCTGACGGCGTCCAGCAGGACCTCGGCCTGGGGCGGCGTGATTTCGCCCAGGTGGAAGATGACGATCCGATGCTGATCGTCAGTGAATACCGTGAAAGGAAAGCCGAGCGCGGCCTGCCCGAACAGGTTGACCGCCGCCAGCCCGTCGTGCTCGCCGATCAATACCGGATAGTCGATTCCAATGTCCTGCGCATAGCGCAGGACATCTTCGCGAAAGTCGACCGCGACGCCCACCACTTGAAAGCCGGCGTCGCCATGCTCGCGCTGCAAGTCCTTGAGCAGCGGTATCTCGCGCCGGCAGGGTGCGCACCAGGTCGCCCAGAAATTCACGATCATGGATTTTCCGGGCCAACCCTGGATCGAGCGCGGGGTGCCCTCCAGGTCGAGCAGGGTGAAGTCCGGCAGCACCTCGGGGATCGCGAGCGCCTCGCCGGCGGGACCGGGATGCGCCGCGGAGGGCGAGAGGCCAGGTCCGGCGCCTTGACGGTAGATGCCGAAGCCGGCAGCGCTCGCGAGCAAGGCGATGGCGATATAGGCAAAGACTCTCATGATCGATCGGGACTCAAGCACTCAAGGGCTCAGGGACTCAAGGGGGGCTCAGGGACTCAGGCTCAACTGCTGGTGGCGGACGTCACATGTTGGTGAAAGCGCTCCGCCGGCGAGAATCCTACCAGCCTGAAATTTTTTCGTTCGATGCCATCGGCACCGAAAAAGGCGATGGTCGGCGGGCCGAAGATCTCGAAACGCTCCAGCAGCGCCTGGTCGTCCTTGTCGTTGGCGGTGACGTCGGCTTGCAGGAGCACCACATTGGCCAGGGCCGCGCGCACGGCCGGATCGGTGAAGGTGTACTTCTCCATTTCCTTGCAGGACGCGCACCAGTCGGCATAGAAATCGAGCATCACCGGCTTGCCGGCCGCCGCGGCGCGCTGGACCGCATCTTCCAGGTCGGCCACGGTCTTGACGCGCTGGAAGCTCAGGTGCTGCCCGGCCAGCTGTCCCATGCCGGCGCCGGCGCGCAGCTGGTCGAGGGGTTGCAAGGGGTCGCGGCTACCGGAGGCCGCGCCGATCAGCAGCAATATGCCGTAGACCACGCTGATCAGGCCGGCGCCGCGTACGGGTGCGGCAATGGGCGAGCCGTCGCGAGCCGTCAGCGAAAAGATCCAGAAGCCCGTCACCACGGCCAGTGCGGCCCACAGCAGCAAGATCACGGCCCCAGGCAGCAGTGGCGTCAGCAGGTAGATGGCCACTCCCAAAAACAAGACGCCGAACAATGACTTGATCGTGTCCATCCATGGCCCGACCCGAGGCAGGAGCGAACCGGCGGAGGCGCCGACGATCAGCAGCGGCACGCCCATGCCCAGGCCGGTCGCATACAGCGCCCCGGCGCCGCGCGCGACCTGCCCCGTCTGGCTGATGACGGACAGTGCGGCAATGATCGCCGGGGCGACGCAGGCGGTGACGACCAACGCCGAGAGTGCGCCCATGACGAACGTGCCCACCCAGGTGCCGGACTTTTGATGATTGCTGGCGCTGGTCAGTCGTGTCTGCAGCGAGCTGGGCAACTGCAGGTTATAGGCACCGAACATGGCCAGCGCCAAGGCCACGAACAGCAAAGCGAAGCTCACGACGATCCAGGGCTGCTGGAAAAACGCCTGCGGCGCCTGCTTGAACGCCAATACGAAGACCGCACCTGCCGCGGCATAGGTCAAGGCCATTCCCTGCACGTAAGTGAAAGCCAGGGAGAACCCGCGCAGCGGAGTGGTCTTCTCGCCTTGCCCGACGATGATGCCGGACAGGATCGGAATCATCGGCAAGACGCAGGGCGTCAGCGACAACAGGATTCCGAGGCCGAAGAATGTCGCCAGCACCGCGAGCAGGTGGCCGTCGCGTATCAGCAGCGCCAGCTTGTCCTGTTCGGCCAGTGGCGCTCCCATCGCGGTGCCTAATGACGCCCCCGGGGCCGACGAAGCCTGGGTCGGCATCGCGGAGGAGGCGGGCAGCGCGATCGCCGTTTGCGTGGGAGGCAGTTCCAGCGCCACGGTGCGGGTGATGGGGTTGTAGCACAGGCCGCCCTCGGCGCAGCCCTGGTAGCTGACCTCCAGCGCCAGCTGTCCGCTCGATCCGGCCGCGCGCGCAACCGGCAGGCTTGCTTCCAACAGTTCGTAGTAGACCTCGGTATCGCCGTAATACTCATCGAACTTCGGCTTGCCCGGTGGCATCAGCGGCGAGCCGAGCTGCACCTGGGCGCTGTCGGTGGTGATCCGGACCTGGTCCTTGTAGAGGTAGTAGCCCTCGGCGATCACCCAGGTAAGCGTGGCGGCGTCGGGGCGCTGCATGTCGGCGCTGAAGCGAAACGCCTGGTCGGGCGGCAGGAACTCATCCGCGTTCGAATTCGATTTGAACAGCGAGCGCAGCGGCGCCGGACTGGAGGCTGGGCTGGGGGCCGGACTGAATGTCGCCGCCGTGGGCGCCTGGGGGCTTGCGGCAGCCGTTCCCGCCGTGGAGGCCGGCAGGGCGACGTCGCTTTTCCATCGCAACGGGGGGTAGCACAGGCCGGCATCGGCGCAGCCCTGCAGCCTCAATTCCAGCGCCAGGGTGGCGGGACGCTGCAGTGCGGTCTTGATCGCGACCGGGATCTCGACCGTACCGCGATAGATCTCCTGGGTGCCGAAGAATTCGTCCGTATGGGATTCGCCGCGAGGCCAGTCGGGCTCGAGCTGTATCGTCGATTCAGCCGCGGACACAGCCATCCGGCTCTTGTACAGGTAGTACCCGGGCTCGATCGTCCAGGTCACGATCACGCGCTCGCCGTCGACGCGGGTGCTGTACCGGTAGGCCTGCTCGGGACGCAGGAACTCGTCCTCCTGGGCCCAGGACAGCGCGGGCAGGGCGAGGACCGTCAGGCCCAGTAGTAGTTTTGCGAGCGTTCTCAACCTGCCGTCTCCTGAGCGCGACCCGTGCCGCTGACGCTCATTCGGACCCAATCCAGATAGCTTTCGTTCCCACCCGTGACTTCCATGGCCACCAGTTCAGGCAGCCGATAGGGGTGCAGGGCTGCCAGCCGCGTGGTGAGCGTCCCCAGCCGGGCGGCGGTGGTTTTGATGACCAGCAGCACCTCGGTGTCCTCTTGCAGCTGCCCTTCCCAGTGGTAGGTCGAGCGCGCGCCGGCGATCCGGCTGACGCAGGCCGCCAATCCTTCACTGACCAGCGCCGTGGCGATGTGTTGCGCCACGGTATCGTCCGGACAACTCGACAAGGCCAGAATAACTCGTTCTGTCATGGGCTTAGTTTGACTGGTGCCGCAGGCGAAAAACAGCTGCCCGGGGCATTTCGACTGGCGCCCGGTCGCACTGCGGGGGACGAGTATGTGCAGCCGATGCGCTCACTGGCTCTTGAATTTAAACAATCCATGCCTATTATTAGCACCCGCATGGGGTGAGTGCTAAGGCTGCGATGAAATCACTGGTGGCCAGTCGTCCCGCCCCACGAATTCCGAAAGTCCCTATCCAATCGATCTTTGAGTCGAGGTTCGAGCTATGGCTGAGAAACTGAAAATTCGTCCTTTGCACGATCGCGTGATCATCAAGCGCCTGGAAGAGGAGCGCACCTCCCCCGGCGGCATCGTGATTCCGGATTCGGCAACCGAAAAGCCGATCAAGGGCAAGGTCATTGCCGTGGGCAAGGGCAAGATCCTTGAGAGCGGCGACGTGCGCCCTCTGGACGTCAAGGTGGGTGACAACATTCTTTTCGGCAAGTACAGCGGTACCGAAGTCAAGGTTGACGGCGAAGAGCTGCTGGTCATGCGCGAAGAAGACGTAATGGCAGTGATCGAGAAGTAACGGCGTCCCGGCACGCTTGGCTTCATTTCGATCCTTTCGCAGAATTTCAGTTTAGAGGTTGAACTCACATGGCAGCTAAAGAAGTACGTTTCAGCGATGACGCCCGCACGCGCATGCTCCGCGGCGTGAACATCCTGGCGAACGCAGTCAAGGCGACATTGGGCCCCAAGGGCCGCAACGCGGTGCTCGAGAAGAGCTTCGGCGCCCCCACCGTGACCAAGGACGGTGTGTCGGTGGCGAAGGAAATCGAGCTCAAGGACAAGTTCGAGAACATGGGCGCGCAGATGGTGAAGGAAGTCGCTTCCAACACCTCCGATGAAGCCGGCGACGGCACCACCACCGCCACCGTGCTGGCGCAGGCGATCGTGCGCGAGGGCCTCAAGGCCGTAGCCGCCGGCGCCAACCCGATGGACCTCAAGCGCGGCATCGACCAGGGCGTCCTGGCGGCCGTCGAGGAGCTGAGGAAGGTGTCCAAGCCGTGCAAGGACCAGAAGGCGATTGCGCAGGTCGGCACGATCTCCGCCAACTCCGACGAGTCGATCGGCAAGACCATCGCCGATGCGATGGAAAAGGTCGGCAAGGAAGGCGTGATCACGGTCGAGGAAGGCTCGGGTCTGCAGAACGAACTCGACGTGGTCGAGGGCATGCAGTTCGATCGCGGCTACCTCTCCCCGTACTTCATCAACAACCAGCAGAACCAGACGGCGGAGCTCGATAACCCGTTTGTCCTGCTGTATGAGAAGAAGGTCGCCAACGTGCGCGAAATGCTGCCGCTGCTGGAAGGCATCGCGAAGGCCGGCCGTCCGCTGCTGGTCATCGCCGAGGATGTCGAAGGCGAAGCGCTGGCGACTCTGGTCGTCAACACGATTCGCGGCATCGTCAAGGTGGCGGCGGTCAAGGCGCCTGGCTTCGGCGATCGCCGCAAGGCCATGCTGCAGGACATCGCGGTCCTGACCGGTGGCGTGGTGATTTCCGAGGAAGTGGGCCTGTCGCTGGAGAAAGCCACCCTCAATGACCTGGGTGAAGCCAAGAAGATCATCGTGGAGAAGGAAAACACCACGATCATCGATGGCAAGGGCAAGAATTCCGACATCAAGGCGCGTGTGGACCAGATCCGCAAGCAGGTCGAGGAGTCCACCAGCGACTACGACAAGGAAAAGCTCCAGGAGCGCGTGGCGAAGCTGTCCGGTGGCGTGGCCGTGATCAAGGTCGGCGCCGCGACGGAAATCGAGATGAAGGAAAAGAAGGCACGTGTCGAGGACGCCCTGCACGCGACCCGTGCGGCTGTCGAAGAAGGCGTGGTGCCTGGCGGCGGCGTGGCGCTGATCCGCGCCCAGAAGGCGGTCGAGAAGCTGGAAGGTGCGAACGACGACCAGCAGTTCGGCATCCGCATCCTGTCGCGCTCGATCGAAGAGCCATTGCGCCAGATCGTCACCAATGCCGGTGAAGACGCCGCGGTGGTGTTGGCGAAGGTCAAGGAAGGCAAGGGTACCTACGGCTACAACGCTGCCACGCACCAGTATGGCGACATGCTGGAACTGGGCATCCTGGACCCGACCAAGGTCACCCGTCTGGCGCTGCAGAATGCCGCGTCCGTTGCCGGCCTGCTGCTGACGACCGAGGTGATGATCGCCGAGGCGCCGAAGGATGAGTCGGACCACGCTCACGGCGCCCCGGGCGGCATGGGCGGAATGGGTGGTATGGGCGACATGGGCATGTAATCGGCCCGATGTCATCTTCGTGGGAGCGCTCGAGGCTCCCGCGACAAAAGCCCCGCTTCGTGCGGGGCTTTTGCTTTGGTGCCATGTCGGGTAATCGAGGCGGAGGTCGACGTATCCGGACCTTCGGCCCTGGGCTCAGTGGCTCAGTAGCGAGAGGTGAAGAGCGACCCCATGGTGACCGATGTCCTGGTGGACATTCCTGGTGGATAGGGCCTGTTCTCGCAGCGGCCCTGATGGAACGGGCCGGCGGGACGGGTGGGCAGCGGGCCGAGGTGGCGCGTCGCTGGCGCAGGACGATATTGTGCGGCCCGGCGCCGCTAGACGCTAGAACGAGTTCTTTCTGAGCTTCTGCACGCTTGAATCACGTGGTTTGGGCTGGTCTGGAAATCCGCCTGGGGTGCGCTTTTCCTTGAGCGCCTTCTTTATCGTCTCGGCCCAACCGACCTTCGTCGATGAGCCAGCCTTCTTCTTGGCGGACTTTTTCTTTGCCGTACTCATGATCGGTATCCATGTTGCTTGGGTGCTCGAGTATCTCACGTTCGATGCTCGCCTATTGTTCCGCTTTCTTTACTGCCGGCGCCAACCGATCTCGTGTGCCGTCTGCTCCCCGATCAGCACCTGGTGCAGGGACTCGGGGATGACGGACTCAGCCTCCGATCGTGCAATGCGTCCGCCCATGAGTTCCGCGAGGTGCTGCGGATGCCGCGGTTCGCGTCGAGGCTCGGCATAGCCGTGTGGATAGAGCGGCTGATTTGTCATCGGATCGTACTTGTCGGTCGCACCGAGGGTATGCAGCAGCTCGTGTGCCATGACCGTGTCGTTCGAGCCCATCATGCGGCGGTCGGCGAAGACGTGCACGATGCCGAACAATCCTTTCCGCAGGCCGACCGAATGCGGCAGTGAGCGAGCGTAGGCTGGATCGTGATGCAACACGAACAGCTTGACGTCCGGCGCCGGCCCGGCAGGCACTGGCTGACGCCATGCCCAATAGCGTGCGCGCAAGCTCCACAGCATCACCCCTGGCCGGCCTGAATCCGGTGCCAGCGCGGGCGGCAAGGTTCGCAGCTGCGGCGCGAGCGTGAAACGGATCGGGCGCTGCATCGCCAGGCCGTGGTGCCCGGCCTCCTGCTCGAAAAAGCCTTCCAATGGATCCAGGTCGCCGGCAGCCAGCTGGCGGATGAAGCCTTCCGTCCTGGCGCTGCCGTCGCCGTTGAGGGGATATACGGCCACCCGCAGCGGGGCGTCCCAATCCGTCGAATACACGCGATCGAAGTAGGTTTCCAGCGCCACGAACAGCAGCACCAGCAGCAGGACGAAGATTCGCAGATTGCGCCACATGATGACTGGGTATGACTAATGTCTCTTCAATCGGCATCTAGACACTGAGCGTACCTGCTCCAGGCAACACCCGACACTGAATACGCTGCATTCCTGAGGCAGCGGATCCGCCAGCTGATAAGATCGCCGCGATCGAAACAATGGCCTGGGGAGGCTTGCTATATGCCGTGGTGGGGATGGCTCATCGCAGGGGCAATCCTGCTGGCGTTCGAGATGTTCGTCCTGGACGCGCAGTTCTATCTGGTGTTCATGGGCATCGCGGCGGCCATCGTCGGATTGTTGGGGCTGGCCGGCCTGGAGCTGCCTTCCTGGGGAAACTGGCTCACGTTCGCGGTGCTGTCGCTGGTGGCGATGGTGACGTTCCGACGACGGGTCTATCAATTGGTCCGCCGCCGCACGGGCAAGGTCGAGGAGCGGCTGACGCTCGGGGACCGGGTGGTGATACCGACGCTGCTGGCGCCCGGGGAAAGCTGCCGGGTCGAATACCGCGGCACGTCCTGGACCGCGCGCAACGTCGACCAGGTCGAGTTGGAGGCCGGCAAGGAAGCGACGATCGCTCACATCGACGGCCTGACCTTGCATGTCCGGGCGGAATGAGGCGGTCGGCAGATGATCTGCGGCTCGCTGGAGCCAGGGAGCGATCCCGCGTGCGCCAGGCGGAAATGGATTGAACCTGAACAACCAATAGGAGAGTGCGCGTGGGAACCTTGTATGTCGTGATTGCCGTGGTGGTGCTGGTCGTCATCATCTTGATGAAGACCGCGATCGTCGTGCCACAGCAGAGCGCTTTCGTGGTGGAGACCCTGGGCCGCTACAGTCGCACCATCCAGGCTGGATTTCATATCCTGGTGCCGTTCGTCGAGCGCGTGGCCTACAAGCACACGCTCAAGGAAGAGGCGCTCGATATCCCCGAACAGGTATGCATCACCAAGGACAACGTGCAGGTCGGCGTCGATGGGGTGCTGTATCTGCAGGTGCTGGATGCGCGCAGTGCCTCCTACGGCATCACGAACTATCGCTTCGCGATCATCCAGTTGGCGCAGACGACCTTGCGCAGCGAGATCGGCAAGATCGATCTGGATCGTACGTTCGAGGCGCGCGGCACCATCAATGCCAACGTGGTGAGCGAGCTGGACCATGCATCCGCCTCCTGGGGCGTCAAGGTGCTGCGCTACGAAATCAAGAACATCAACCCGCCGAAAGACGTGCTGCATGCGATGGAAAAGCAGATGCGCGCCGAGCGGGAAAAGCGAGCGATCGTACTGACCTCGGAAGGTGATCGCGACGCGAAGATCAACCAGGCGGAAGGCGAGAAGCAGCGCGTCATCAAGGAATCCGAAGCCAACAAGCAGTTGCAGATCAACGAAGCGGAAGGCGAGGCCCAGGCGATCCTGGCCGTCGCCACGGCCACGGCGGAGGGGCTGCGCCAGGTGGGCGAGGCGCTCGCCGGTCGCGGCGGCATGGAAGCCATGCAGCTGCGCGTGGCGGAGGAGTATGTGAAGCAGTTCGGCCGGCTGGCCGACCAAGCCTCCAGCACCTTGATCGTGCCGGCGACCTTGAGCGATATCTCATCCATGATCGCGCTGGCGACCAGCGTGGTGAAGCAACAGACTCCCAAAGTGGGATAGCGGTCCGCCCGGCGCCGAAAAATTCGCGATCAGCGCTGGTCGCCGCCTTTCTGCAGCAGCGGGCCGATCAGATCCAGCGGCAGCGGGAACACGATGGTGGAGGTCTTTTCCGAGGAAATGTCCGCCAGCGTCTGCAGGTAGCGCAGCTGCATCGCCCGCGGATCGGCGCTCAGGGACTTGGCTGCCTCGACCAGCATGGCGGCAGCCTGGTTTTCGCCTTCGGCATGGATCACCTTGGCGCGTCGCGTACGCTCGGCCTCGGCCTGCTTTGCGATCGCGCGAATCATCGTTTCGTCCAGGTCCACGTGCTTGATCTCCACGTTGGAGACCTTGATGCCCCAGGCATCGGTGGCCTGGTCCAGGATGCGCTGGATGTCCAGATTCAGCTTGTCGCGCTCCGACAGCATTTCATCCAGTTCATGTTGACCCAGCACCGAGCGCAAGGTGGTCTGTGCCAGCTGGCTGGTCGCATCGAAGGGGTTGGCGACCTGGATGATGGCGCGCGAGGGGTCGACGATGCGGAAATACACCACGGCGTTGACTTTGACGGACACGTTGTCGCGCGAGATGACGTCCTGGGTCGGGACGTCGAGCACGATGATGCGCAGATCCACTTTGACCATGCGTTGGATGAAGGGTATGACCAGGATGATGCCGGGTCCCTTGGTGCCGGTGTAACGCCCGAGCGTGAACATCACGCCGCGTTCGTATTCGTTCAGGATCTTGATCGCCGAGAAAACAAGGATGACCAGGATGACGATGGGAGCGATCAAGAACATGGCAAACCTCCGGTAGTGGGAATGCGCCGCGGAACCGACGGGGCAATGGGTGCATCGAGCGCGGGTCGCGGCAGCCTCATCACGCTGGATGGACTCCGTGCCGCGCCGCCGTCGCTTCCGGCTCGACGTACAAGGTGAGTCCGTCGACGCGCAGTACGCGCAGGCGCTCGCCGTCCTTGACCGGCGAGCGCGTGACGGCATGCCAGATTTCACCGCGAATGCGTACCGGGCCGCTGTGCTCGAAATCGCCCATGGCGACCGCGGGCTCATCCAGCATCTGGGCAGTGCCCGTCACCACCGGCCGCTTGCGAGAACGAGCGAAGTAGGTAGCGATCAGCAGCGTAACCAGGGCGCCTGCGGCGGCGACGCCACCGATCAGTCCCGTGGCAATCTGGAATCCTGGCACTTCTGTATCCATGAGAATGATCGAGCCGACCACGAAGGCGATGATGCCGCCTAGCCCCAGGGCGCCGAAACTTGGCGTAAATGCTTCGGCAATGATCAATACCAGCCCCAGCAGGATCAGGCCGAGGCCGGCATAGTTGACCGATAGTACCTGGAACGCATACAGCGCCAATAGCAGACTGATCGCGCCGACGACACCGGGCAGCACCGCGCCGGGGTTGTAGCCCTCCAGGAGCAGGCCGTAGACGCCGATCAGCATCAGCAGGTAGGCGACGTTGGGATTGGTGATGACTGCCAGCAGCTTGGTGCGCCAATCGACCTCCACGCGCTCGAGCACCAGGTCCGCCGTGGCGAGCGTCACCTCGCCGGTGCTGACCTTGACCGTGAGTCCATCCATCTGGCGCAATAGATCCGCCACGTCGCCGGCGACGATGTCGATGACGTTTTGTTCCAGCGCCGCGCTCGCCGACAGGCTCTCCGCGGTGCGTACGGCGGCTTCCGCCCATTCCGGATTTCGGCCACGCAGTTCCGCCAGTCCGCGGATGTAGGCCACGGCGTCGTTGATGGACTTGCGCTCCATGGCGGTGCCGGGGGTTGTCTGGGGGCTGGATGGCGAGGATCGGGAGTCCTTGTCGTCGGCATCCTTGTCCGCGTCCTGTCCTGTTTCCTTGTCCGGCGCTTCCCGGCCGGCATCGTCGGGTTTGGTGCCGCCCGGTGCCGGCGAGGACGGTCCGCCGATCTGCACCGGTGTCGCCGCACCGAGATTCGTGGCGGGCGCCATCGCCGCGACATGACTGGCATACAGCAGGTAGGTGCCGGCGCTGGCGGCGCGGGCGCCGGAGGGCGCCACGTACATTGCCACGGGTACTGGCGATGAGAGGATCGCCCTGATCATGTCGCGCATGGCGGTGTCGAGCCCGCCGGGCGTATCCAGCTCCACGATCAGCAACGGCAAGTCGCGTTCGGCGGCCTGTTCCAGGGCCCGGATGAAGAAGTCGCTGGTGGCAGGCCCGATCGCATCGTGGATTTGCAGCAGCAATGCCGTACGCTCGGTTTCGCGCTGGGTCTCACCGTTCGCGGGAGAGTCGCTCGCTGGTGTTGCCGCCGACACGAAATCCCAGCGTAGCGCCGAAATCGAGGCACACAGGAGCACGATGGCCAGCAAGGCCATCCAGCGTCGTCCTTTCACCCCGTGCGGGACGTGCATGCATCCTCCGTCAAGGCGCCCGCAGGGCGACGGGCAACCCATACTACCTTTCGTACCGGGGCACTGGGATGAGTATGGAGCGCAGATGCGCGCGCGAGCGTGTGTGCAAACATCCCCCGCATCTTTGCAGTTCAACGCTGTGGCGAGCGGTAGTCCAGTGGCGGCGCGCGATCGCCGACCAGTGCCGAGTACTTGAACTGTGGGCCGCGCCGCTGCTCGAATTCGGCACGCGCCTGTTCGATCAGCCGCGGATCCTGAAACAGAGTCTGGGCGGTCAATGCGAGCGTCTTCGCCGCCGTCACGGCGCCTTTCACGCCGATGGGCAAGCCACTGGCGGCGGCGGCCTGCCAGCTGTGCGCGGGGGTGCCAGGGGCCCAGGTGGCAACGCGCAAGCCGACCGTGGGAGTCTTCCAGCTCACATCCCCGACGTCGGTCGAGCCGTAGTTGATCTCATCGACCGAGTAGGAGGCGATGTCGTTCCAGGCATCGGGTGCGAGGGCGTCTGGATTCGCCAGGGTGGCGCGCAATTGCGCCGCCGCCTGAATGTCTGCGTCGGCCCACTGCGGCGGGCCTACCTCGCGCAAGCTGGCGTCCATCAGCCGCCCCAGGATGTCGTTCGGCAAGGTACTGTAGGTACCGCCTGTCTGCTCGAATTCGACGGTGGTTTCCGTGCCCAGCGCCGCGCCTTCAGCCGCTTTCTTGACCCGCTCCATGATGGCGAGCACGACCTGCGGATCGACGTGGCGCACGTAATAGTAGGCTTCGGCGAAATCCGGGACGACATTCGGCGCTGCGCCACCATTGGTGATCACGTAATGCATGCGTGCGTCCTGCGGGACGTGTTCGCGCATGGCGTTCACCATGAAATTCATTGCTTCCACGCCGTCCAGCGCGGAGCGGCCCTGCTCGGGCGCCATGGCGGCATGGGCGGAGGTGCCATGGAAGCGGAACTTGCCGCTGATGTTCGACAACGCACGCGTCTGACTGGCTGTGTTGCGGTCGCCCGGATGCCAATGCAAGGCGACATCGACATCGTCGAAGAAGCCGTCGCGAACCAGGTAGACCTTGCCCGATCCGCCTTCCTCGGCGGGTGTGCCGTACACGCGCACTTCACCCGATATGTTTTGCGCATCCATCCATTCCTTCAGCGCGATGGCCGCATTGGCGGACGCGGCACCGAACAGGTTGTGGCCGCAAGCATGGGCAGCATTCCTATCCGGGCGTTGCTGGCGTTGCGGGACGGCTGCTTGCGACAAGCCGGGCAAGGCGTCGAATTCCGCCAGCAGCGCCAGCACGGGGCCGTCGCCGCGGCGGTGGCGCGCGATGAATGCCGTCGGCATGCCGGCGACGCCCACATCGAGCTTGAAGCCGGCGCGCTGCAATTGCTGCTGCAGGATGCGCGAGCTGTCGACTTCCTGGTAACCGACTTCGGCGAGGTCCCAGATTTCCAGTGCGGCCGCCTCGATCTGTGGGGTACGCGCCTCGACGCCTGCCACGGGATTCGCGTTGCCCCGCTGCGCGGCCTGTGCGACGGCGATGCAGGAATATGAGAGGCCGAAAAGCAAGGCCGATGTCATCGCACCGGCAAGGAAGGCGTGAAGCGTTGTCCGTGTCGGGGAGTGCACTCGATGTCCTCCTGAAGGATGTGGCGGATCGTTGATCGTTCACTGGCGCACAGCAGTATAGCGCTGGAACATTGCCGCAATGTGCGCGTTCGATTGTCATCATGAACGATCGAGTGTGCTCGTGTCTTTATGCGACCGGGGTCGGAATGGTGTTGACCGGCCTCTGCGGCGCAGCCAATGCTTCTGGATTCGCGCTGCTGGAGCAAAGCGCGAGCCGGCTCGGCACGGCGTTCTCCGGGACGGCCGCGGTGGCGGATGACGCAACGACGCTGTTCTACAACCCCGCTGGCATGGCGCGATTGACGCGGCCGGAGTTCACGGTGGTGATGAGCGGTGTGAACATTGCCTCCGAGTTCAACAATCGCAACTCCGAGCCTGCGCTGGGACATGCGTTCGGGCACGGCGGTGGCGATGCCGGTGGCTGGAATGCCATACCCAGCGCCTACCTTGCCTGGCCCATCGATGAACGATTTGCCGTCGGCCTGGGTGTCAATGTGCCGTTCGGGCTCAAGCTCGAGTACGCCAACGGCTGGATCGGACGGTTCCAGGCGCTCAAATCCGAGATCAAGACCTACAACGTCAATCCATCCGCATCATGGAAGATCAATGACAAGCTGACACTGGGATTGGGCATCGACTATCAGCGCCTTCAGGCCGAACTGACGAATGCAGTGAACTACAGCGCGGTCGTCGCGCAAGGGTTGCAGCAGCTGGTGGCGGCGGGGCAGATTCCCGCGGATGCACTGCCATCTTTGCTGGAGGCGAACGCGGGACTGGAAGGCGGCGCGGTCGTGCGCGGCGATGATGCCGCCTGGGGATTCAACCTGGGTGTGCTGATCGAGTTCTCGCCGCAGACGCGGCTGGGGCTGGCCTATCGCTCCACGGTGGATTACGAGGTCGAAGGATCGGCCCGATTCACTGCGCCGTCGGCGACGGAGGCCACGGGGGCTGCGATCATCGCCGGTGTATCGGGACCAGGTGGTCCATTGGCCACGGGCGCCGCATCCGTGGATCTGAAGCTGCCGGACATTGCGACCGCTTCGCTGTCTCACGACATGGGGCGCGTGCAGTTGCTGGCCGACGTCGCCTGGACCGGGTGGAGCAGTGTCCAGGAGCTGCGCATCCTGCGCGACACGGGCGAGGTGCTCTCGGTCACGCCGGAGCGCTGGAAGGATACTTGGCGCTTCGCGTTGGGCGCGGCCTACCGGCTCAACGGGCAGTGGACGCTGCGCGGCGGATTGGCCTACGACGAATCGAATGTACCGGATTCCACGCGCACGGCCCGCTTGCCCGATGCCGAGCGCAAATGGGTGGCAGTCGGTGCGCAATGGAAAGCGAGCGATGCGCTGGTGATCGATGCCGGCTACGCGCATTTGTTCAGCGGCGATGTGGGCCTGGACCAGGATGACGGCAACGCGCTGGCCAATGCGCTGCTCAACGGTGCACAGGAATCTGCCGTGGATATCGTGAGCGTGCAGGCGAGCTATCGATTCGGACGATGATCGGTCCGGCGGCTGGCCGGCGGCGATGCACGACCCGATCCGCTGCCAGCCTGGCATCGTCGTCCGCGCTCGCGGATCACCGGGACGCATGCGCGTAACGGGATCACTTCGTTTTGATCAGGCGCCGGGTTCAGGAGGGGACGCCCGGCGAGCGGCCGCCTGCACATAGCTGTGGTGCAGGGATTGCACGCGCTGGCGCAAGTCATCGAGCGTACCGGTGTTCTCGATCACATCGTCCGCAATGGCGAGACGCTGCGCGCGGCTTGCCTGCACGGCCAGGATGCGGCGTGCCTGTTCCTCGCTGGCGGCATCGCGTGCCATCAGCCGGCGCAGCTGATCCTGTTCCGGACAGTCGACCACCAGTACCCGCTCGTAGTCCGAGGCGCGGCCTCCTTCCACCAGCAGAGGGATGACGTGAATCTGGTAGGGGCCGTCGGCTTGCTGGGAGCGCCGTGCCAGTTCTGCGCGGATCGCCGGGTGCATGATTGCTTCCAGCTGCTTTCGTTGTGCCGGATCCTCGAATACCCGCTGCCGCATGCGGGCGCGATCCATGCGGCCGTCGTCATCGAGAATGTCCTGACCGAAATGCGCCACCAGTTGCGCCAACACGGGGGTGCCGGGTTCCACGACATCCCGGGCAATCTGATCCGTATCGAAGACCGGCACGTCGAGATCGCTGAAGAACGAGGCGGCCGCGCTCTTGCCGCTGGCTATGCCGCCGGTGAGTGCGATGAGCAGGGGTGAGGCTGAGGTATTCATCGCCGGCGATGGTATACGGCAAGCGCTCGTCGTTGCGACCGTATCAGGCGCTGCTCCGCCGGGGACGGGCTGCCCCGGGCGCGCACTGACGACTCAGGGCAGCGAGCCGACGCCGCTGAGGCGCAGATATGAAGCCACCAGTTCGTTGCCCCACATCAGTGCAATCCAGCCGGCGGCTGCCAGGTACGGCCCGAAGGGAATCGGAACGTTCCGGTCGCGGCCCCGCAGCGCGATCATGGCAATGCCGATCACGGCGCCGGTGAATGCCGACAGCAAAATGATCAGCGGCAGCATCTGCCAGCCCAGCCAGGCACCCAGGGCGGCGAACAACTTGAAGTCGCCGTAGCCCATCCCTTCCTTGCCCGTCAGAAGCTTGAACAAGTGATAGAGGCTCCACAGGCAGAGGTAGCCGGCGGCGGCGCCCACGATGCTCGAGCGCATATCGACCGGCAGGCCGAGGTGGGGAATGGTTGCCGCCAGGCTGAGCAGCAGGCCGAGCCACATCAGCGGCAAGGTCATGTTGTCAGGCAGCAATTGATGATCGATGTCGATCCCGCTCAGCGCAATCAAGGTCCAGGTAAGGATCAACGCGGCGCTGGTGTACCAGACGAAGCCGAACTTCCAGGCCACCAAAGCGGACAAGATGGCAGTGCCCAACTCGACCACGGGATAGCGCGCGGAAATCTTCGCTCGGCAGTGTGCACACCGGCCTTTGAGCAGCAGGTAGCTGATCACGGGGATGTTCTGCCAGGCCGTGATCAACGTCCCGCAATGGGGGCAGGCGGAGCGGGGAACGATCAAATTGTATGGGCGACTGCTGGTGGCGGCGGTCGCATCACCCTGCAGCTTGCGGCCCGCCAGGCTCGCGCCGGGTCCCGCGCTGGCAGCTGCGTCAGCGGGCGCCTCTTGCAGGATCTGTTCCGCCTGCGTCTTCCATTCCTGCTCCAGCATGATGGGAACTCGATGGATCACGACATTCAGGAAGCTGCCGATGAGCAGGCTGAACACGAATACCATGCCGATCCACAGTGCCGGCAAGGACTCGAAGATGTCGGCCAGGGTAATGAGCAGGTCCTGCATAAGGGCGATTCAGTCAGATTCGGGACGGGAGAGCGCCGCGCGCGGCGTTCGTGCTGTATGACTGCGCGCCGTGCAAGTCTAGCGGCGGCGCAGTCGATGGCCCCACTCGATGGCCCAATCGATAGTTTGGGCGACGGCCTAGACGACGGCGCCCAGCTTGAAGATCGGCAGGTACATGGCGATCACCAGTCCGCCGACCAGTACGCCCAGGATGGCCATGATCAGCGGCTCCAGCAGGCTGCTCATCGAATCGACCGCCGCATCCACGTCGGCTTCGTAGAAGTCGGCCACTTTGGCGGACATCGAATCCAGCGAACCGGACTCCTCACCGACGGCGATCATCTGGATCACCATGTTGGGAAACAGATCGGTGGATTCCATGGCGCGCTGCAGGCGCTGGCCGGTCGCGACCTCGTCGCGAATCCTCAAGGTGGCCTCTTCGTAGACGATGTTGCCGGTCGCGCCGGCGACCGAGGTCAGGGCTTCCACCAGCGGCACGCCCGCGGCGAACATCGTCGAGAGCGTGCGGGCATAGCGGGCGATGGCGGCCTTGACCATGATCGGCCCGACGACCGGGGCCTTGAGCAGCATGCGGTCCAGCACGCGCCGCATGGGGCGCGAGCGCTTCTTGAAGTAAAAGAATGCATAGCCGACACCGACCGCCAGCAGCGCCATCCACCAGCCCTGGTCCTGTACGAAGCGGGACAGATTGATGACCATCTGGGTGAAGGCGGGCAGATCGGCGCCGAAGCCCTTGAACAGGCTTTCGAACTGCGGGATGACGAAAATCAGCAGGATCACGGTGACGATCATGGCCACCGCCAGCACGGCCGTGGGATAGAAGAGCGCCTTCTTGATCTTCTTCTTGAGTGCTTCGGTCTTTTCCTTGTAGACGGCCACCTTGTCGAGCAAGGTTTCCAGCGCACCGGCGTGCTCGCCCGCCTCGACCAGATTGACGAACAGGTCATCGAAATAGAGCGGATGCTTCGCCAGCGATTCGTGCAAGGTCGTACCCGCTTCGACATCGGCCTTGATCGCCAGCACCAGCTTCTGCATCGACGGCTTGTCGTGGCCATTGCCGATGATGTCGAAGCACTGGACCATCGGAATGCCAGCCTGCAGCATAGTTGCCAGCTGCCGGGCGAACAGCGCGATGTCTTCCGACGTGACTTTCTTGCCGCTTTTGAACAGCTGCACTTCCTTGCGCACTTTCTTCGCCAGCACGCCTTGCCGGCGCAGGTCCGCCTTGACCGCCGCCTCCGAAACGGCAAGCATCTTGCCCTTGATGCGCTTGCCTTTCTTGTCGGTGCCTTCCCAGACGAATGGGAACTGCTGTGCAGAGGCTAGTTGTGACATGTGTTGGTCCTACACCGCATTCGCGAAGCCATGCGCCTGGCTGCTACTCGACTGTGCATTGGTTGACTTCATCCAGGCTGGTGATTCCCGCCTTGATCTTCGCCAGGCCGGCTTGCCGCAGATCCCAGACGCCTTCCGCGGCGCTTTGCACCGCAATGTCCACCGCATTGCCGTCCTGAAGGATGATTTTCTGGATTTCTTCCGAGACAGGCATCACTTGGTACAGTCCGGTACGTCCCTTGTAGCCATCGGTGCATTGATGGCAGCCGACCGGCTTGTAGATCTTGATGCCGTCGGCGACGTCCTGTTCGGTAAAGCCTTCTTTCAAGAGCGCTTCAGCCGGCATGTCGAGCGGCTGCTTGCAGTGCTGGCACAGCTTGCGCGCGAGACGCTGAGCGATGATCAGCGACACCGAGGTGGCGATCGCGTAGGGCTTGACGCCCATGTCGACCATTCGGGTCAAGGTCTTGGGCGCATCGTTGGTGTGCAAGGTGGACAGGACCAGGTGACCCGTCTGGGCTGCCTTGATCGCGATCTCGGCGGTTTCCAGGTCACGGATTTCGCCGACCATGATCACATCCGGATCCTGGCGCAGGAAGGCGCGCAGGGCGGAGGCGAACGTCAGCCCGACCTTGGGATTCACGTTGACCTGGTTGACGCCCGGCAGGTTGATTTCGGCCGGATCCTCGGCGGTCGAGATGTTGGTGTCTTCGGTATTGAGGATGTTGAGCCCGGTGTACAGCGATACGGTCTTGCCGCTGCCCGTGGGACCGGTCACCAGGATCATGCCATGGGGCTGGGACAGGGCCTTCATGTACAGGTCCTTCTGCGCCGGCTCATAGCCGAGCGCATCGATGCCGAGCATGGCGCTGGAAGGATCGAGGATACGCGCCACGATCTTCTCGCCGAACAAGGTCGGGCAGGTGCTGACACGAAAATCGATCGCGCGGTTCTTGGAGATCCGCATCTTGATGCGGCCGTCCTGCGGCACCCGGCGCTCGGCGATGTCCAGGCGCGACATGACCTTGATGCGGGCGGCAATCTTGGTCGACAGCTGCACCGGCGGGGTCGCCAATTCCTTCAAGTAGCCGTCCAGGCGCAGGCGGATGCGATAAGTCTTCTCGTAGGGCTCGAAATGGATGTCCGATGCGCCCTTCTTGATCGCATCCAGCAGTACTTTGTTGACGAAGCGCACGATGGGCGCGTCCTCGACATCGTCGCGGCCGACCGCGTCCTTGTCGAGATCCTCGTCGCCGCCGGTGACGTCCAGATTCTCCAGATCCAGATCATCGTCGGCCAGCGAGGGCATCTGGGTGTCGACCTGTTCCAGCGTCTTGCTGCCTATGCGCTGCAGCTTGTCCTCTTCGACGACCACCGCCTCGACCGACAGGCCGGTCTGGAACTTGATCTCGTCCAGGGCGTGCAGGTTGGTGGGGTCGGAGACGGCGACGAACAAGCGCTTGCCGCGCTTCAGCAGCGGCAGGACGCGATGTTTCGCCAGCAGCTTGTCCGACACCAGGCGGACGGTGTCCAGGTCCGGCTGAAGCGAGTCCAGGTCCAGCAGGGGGACTCCGAACTCCTGCGAGGCGGCGATCGCAATCTCGCGCGCGTCCGCGATGCCGTTCGACACCAGGTGCGCAACCAGGGTGCTGTTGGCTTCCTTGGCGCCGTTCACGGCCTGCAGCATCGCCCGCTCGTCCAGGAGGCCGTCCTGGATGAGGCGCAGCGGCAGGCCCTGGAGGGCCAGGCGCTGGGGGGTGAAGGCTGGAATGACGTTGTCGGCCATGGACTTGACAGAATCCGGGGAAATGGAGCCTTAATTATCGTAAGTGCCGTGCACAAGCAATTGTCAAATTACTGCTCATTCTGGCCCAGAGCCGTCGCGGACTCCGGTGCGTGCGTCACATTCTACCGGCCAGATCAATGGCATGAGTATGAAGGATCCTGCTACTGCGGTCCGCTCTTTCGCGATTGTGGGGCGGAAGCCAGCCGCAACTCATTCATAACGATGCCTGAGTGCAGTTCCTGTCCTCGGGAGACCCAAGGTCAAGATGCCAGTTGGATCGTTCGCTGCGGGCATCTCGTAGCGTGCTCCAATGCCGGATCAGAGCGCTTGGACGATAACCCCAGGATCCCTTTGCCAGAGGCCGTCCTGGACTAGTTCAATGGCCAAACAGGTAACGGCTAGTATCCTGATTGCCTCGGCGCCACATCACATTGTCCAGAAAAAAGTGATGCACATTGATGAATAGCCAAAACGAGAACAAAAATAGCGCGGCACCAAAGATTCCAGGATCGTAGGAGACGTGCCCCTCGATGAATTCAGGTGCCGCCCAGAAGCCCAAGTAGCCCAATATGGCGCCACTGATGACGAAAATTGAAAATCTAAATATTGTCGAACTGCTGTAGAGCTTCTTGCGAATCATGAGATCGCGCGCTTGCTCTGTCCGATGCCGCTCGTAGTTGAGCTGGTAGCGCCAGACAACTGCCAGATACTGAATGGAGTGGCAGGCCGGAATGATCAGCGCGACGATGGGGTCGGTCAGGAGAAATAGCCATATGTACAGCGTCGTCAAGTAGGCAAGAACGCCATTGAAGGGCAAGTCGCCTGATGCTCGCCATTTTCTGGCTAGCATGACCAGCATCAAACCCGAAGTTACGGCCGACAAGCAGAGTGAAAAGACCATGATTGCGGACGGCACGTTCAGCATGTAGTGCTTGATGCCCCAAAAATTTCGTTCTGTTACGAGCCAATTGATGGCAAGCCAGAATGTCAGCCAGCACGAGTAGGCGTTTGCCAGCAGTACCTTCTTTTCGTTGGCCGTGAAAAACTGCTTCTGGAGTACTGATACCACCATCAGGATGCCGTAGCCCTGCTTTACGTAGTGCCAGCCGACCAGTAGCGTCATCACGCTCGCGCCCCAGCCCAACAGCCGTATATTGCCGTTGGCGATGGCGGTGACGAAGAAAGTGAGCAAAAGGAACGGTACCCCCAGCCCTGCGAAGATGTACCGCAGGCGTAGATTTTGCGGCAGTTCGTGGCCAGCTATTTTCTTGCCGAAGTTCCGATAGAAGATCTGATACGAGTGCGCAAAGTGGGGATGGTTGATGATATGGGCCAACGCGAAGGTGATGGCCAAGAGTTCCGTTCTGTCGACGTACGGTCGCAGCGCGATCACAACGGAAATGAGTATCAGTGAGCCGCCACCCAGGCACAGGAAGTCGACGATCGGGCCAAATAAATAGCTACCTCTTATAGAGGCCGCCCGAGCCGGGGCTGTGTGCGTCGATAATCCACTGATGGCGGGAACGGAGGACATGTTCTACCCCAGGCTGGGCGGATGGTTGTTTGCACTTAGTGATTCGAC
>JBEBRC010000001.1:0-68897 GCA_040395055.1 Steroidobacter denitrificans | reverse complement strand
CTGCCCTGGGATCCTACCGATGAGCCGGATCGAGGTCCGATCCAGGTGCCGGAGCCCGGAACGCTGGGGTTGCTGGCGCTAGGTCTGCTGGGCTGCGCGGCACGCCGCCGTCCAGCCCGAGGCTAGGATGTGCGGCGGGCCTGGCCGCCGGTAGAGCATGGTTCAACGGCGAGCGCATCGATCATTTCTTTTTGCTCGCCTTCTTACCGGTGGCCTTGCCCGATTTCTTTGTCGTACGCCGGGCAGTGCGCTGGACGGAAGTGCTCGCCTTCTTGCTGGCCGTGGATTTCTTTTTCGCCGCCGCACGCTTCTTGGGCACCTTTGCCCCTGCGCGCCGCGCTTCGGACAGGCCGATGGCGATCGCTTGCTTGCGGCTGGTGACCTTTTTGCCGGAACGGCCGCTGCGCAATGTGCCGCGCTTGCGCTCGCTCATGGCTTTTTCGACTTTCTTCGATGCTTTCTTGCCGTATCGTGGTGGCATGAGCGGACCTCTTGGCGCGTGTGTCGTCGCAACGCTCCGTCGAACCGCCGTGTTCCCCTCTCTCGGGGCATCGATTGGTCGAGACAGGCCTGATTGGCGCGCCTCTGGCTACCGGAAAATGCGTCCTCAGCGATACAGCAAAACGGCCTCGCGCTGCGCATGCCAGGAGGCTTCGTCAGGCTTGAGCAAGGCCTCCAGGTCCGTCGGTCCGGCATCCGCGTCGTCGACCCACTCGCGCAGGATCGTACTGCCGTTGATCACGTCGATCGCCAGGCGGTCGTTTTCATACTCATAGGGGAAGTCGCGCCAAAGCTCATAATCCGGATGCAGGCGGCGCAAGGCTTTGAACGCCAGCGCCTGCAGTCGCCAGGGAGAGAAGGCCTGGTGGTCGTAGTGCCCGTTTTCGACGTGGATTTGCAAGGCGCTGCACAGCTGCCCGGTGTGCTTGTGAAACGTGGGCTCGAACCAGCAGGGTCGCAGGCTGCACCCTCGCAGCCATTGCGGCGCCAGCGATTGCATCTGGCGCAGCAAGGCGTGCGCATCGATGTCCGGTGCGCCGAACAGTTCCAGCGGCCGGGTCGTGCCGCGGCCCTCCGAGAGCGTCGTGCCTTCGATCATCACGGTGCCTGCGTAGCAGCGTGCCATCCATAGGTTCGGTGCGTTCGGGCTGGGGTTGACCCAGGTGCGCTCGCCCAACGGCCAGCCGAAGCCCGGCCCGGCATGCGGCTCCCATCCTTGCATCTCGACGACGCGATAGTCGACGTCCAGGCGCAGGGTACGGACGAACCATCGTGCAAGTTCACCCAGCGTCAAGCCATGCCGCATCGGCAGCGCCCCAGCGCCGACGAAGCTCTCCCAGCCTGCGCGCAGCCGCAGTCCTTCGATGGGGCGTCCGGCCGGATTCGGCCGGTCCAGAATCCAGATCGATTTGCCGTGCGTGGCGGCCGCCTCGAGCACGTAGCGCAAGGTGGTGATGAACGTGTAGATGCGGCAGCCCAGATCCTGCAGGTCCACCAGCAATACGTCGAAGGTATCCATCATCGCTGCCGTCGGCCGTCGCACCTCGCCATACAGGCTGAATATCGGAATGCCATGTACCGGGTCGTGGAAAGTGGGCGACTCGACCATATTGTCCTGCTTGTCGCCACGCAGGCCATGCTGCGGGCCGAATGCGGCAGTCAGCTCCAGCGTGTCGAGCTGTGCGAGCGCATCCAGCGAATGCGTCATGTCGGCGGTGATCGAGGCGGGATGCGCCAGCAGCGCGATCCTTTTTCCATGCAGCGGCGCGCTCAGCGAAGGATCATGTAGCAGGCGCTCGATACCAAGGATCATTGTGCGACTCCACTGCTTGAAGGCAATGCCAGAGTAAAACCGCCCGGATGATGAAAGTCGGGCTCAGGTGACGGATGGGCGAGCGCCCAGTGGCTGAGTTGGCCGCGGATGTCTTGCAGGACCACCGATATCGCCAGGCGCGCGCCCGGGCCGTGCTGTGGCATCGGCCCATGTATCTCGACTTCGACCTCGAGCCGATCCGGCGTGCGCCGGCATTGGATCCTCGGCGCTGGTGCGGGCTCGAGTGCCGCCATGCCGCGGCGGTAGTCGTCGAAGCGGTAGATTGCCCATTCGCCGGAGGGTGAGAAGTTGAATTCCAGGTAGGCAGGTGTGCCGGACGCCGCGATGAATGCTTCCAGGCAGGTGTGTCGCCACAAACCCTGCGCGCGAGCGGGGACTTGCGGCGCTGGCAGCCGCAGCTGCTCGATGTCACCTTCGATCCGATAATGGAACACGATCCGGTCCGTGCCCAGCGTCTCGGCATGCGCCGCCACTGCGCTCACGAAGGCGCATGACTGGGAAGGATGGCAAGCGAGGGGCTGCATGGGCATGCAGGAATTCTATGCATCACCTGTTCGGTTGGCGAGGCCGGCCTTGGCTTCCAGTTCGCCCCAGCGGTCGAATCTTTTTGCCAGCTTGCGTTCCAGGTCTTGCGACAACTGCCGGTCGGCCTTGATCTGCTCGCTGCCCTGCTTGTGGTAGTCGGCGCTGCCCATGCGTTCGGTCAATGCTTGCTGCTGCGCTTCCAGCGTTTCGATTTCCAGCGGCAGTCGTTCCAGTTCTCGCGCCTCCTTGTAGCTGAGCTTGGCGGCAGGCAGTGCGGCGGGCGAGGAGGATGGCCTGGTCTCCTGCCTGGTTCTAGGCGCCGCGGGCGCCGCGCTGGGACGCTGTGCCAGCCAGTCGCTGTAGCCGCCCACATATTCCTGCCAGTTGCCCCCGCCTTCGGTGGTCAGTGTCTGGGTGACCACATTGTCCAGGAAGGCGCGATCGTGGCTGACCAGCAGCAGCGTGCCGCCATAGTTCTGCAAGGTCGTCTCCAGCAGTTCGAGCGACTCGATATCGAGATCGTTCGTCGGTTCGTCCATGACCAGCAGGTTGGCGGTACGTGCGAACAGCCGCGCCAGCAGCAAGCGGTTGCGCTCGCCGCCCGACAAGGCCCTGATCGGCGAGTTGGCGCGCTGCGGGGCAAACAGGAAGTCGCCCAGATAGCTCATCACGTGCTTGCGCTCGTTGCCGATCTCGATCCAGTCGGAGCCTGGGCTGATGGTTTCCAGTACCGACTTGTCCGGATCGAGCTGCTCGCGCATCTGGTCGAAGTAGGCGATCTGCAGGTTGGTACCGAGGCGGATCGATCCGGTATCCGGCATGAGCTTGCCCAGAATCAGCTTGATCAGGGTGGATTTGCCGGCGCCGTTCGGGCCAATGAGCCCGAGTCGATCGCCGCGTTGGATGCGCAGCGACAGGTTCTGCACGATGAGGCGTTCGCCAAAGCGTTTGCTGACATCCGTCAGCTCGGCCACGAGCTTGCCGGAGCGCTCGCCGGTATCGAGCGTCAGCTTGACGTTTCCCAACTGTTCGCGCCGTGCGGTGCGCTGCTCGCGCAACATTTCCAGCCGGCGCACGCGTCCTTCGTTGCGGGTGCGCCGCGCCTCGACGCCACGCCTTATCCATACCTCCTCCTGCGCCCAGAATTTATCGAACTTGCGGCTTGCGACATTTTCGGCGGCGAGCTGCTCGCCCTTTCGCGACTCGTAGGTGGCGAAATTTCCAGGATAGGAGCGCAACAATCCACGATCGAGCTCCACGATGCGGGTGACCACGCGATCCAGGAAGGCGCGATCGTGGGTGATGACGATCGAGGCCGGACCCTTGATCAGCAAGTCCTCCAAAGTCGTAATGCCATCGATGTCGAGATGGTTGGTCGGCTCATCGAGCAGCAGCAGGTCGGGTTGCAATGTGAGCGCAAGCGCCAGTGCAGCGCGCTTGCGCTCGCCGCCGGATGCCGTTTCCGGTGCGCGTTCGGGCGCCACGGTGAGGCGATGCAGGTACTCGCTCAGCCGAGCATCGACACGCCAGCGTTCGCGATCGTCGTGAATCTGATCCAGTTGGCCGCGTTGCACCAGGCTGTCGTGAATCGTGGCGGCCGGCGGCAGCGAAGGCTCTTGCTCCACCAGGGCGATGCGCAATCCGTCCTGGCGTGCCAGATCGCCGTCATCGAGCGGCGACAGTCCGGCAATGACCTTCAGCAGCGACGACTTTCCGGTACCGTTGCGGCCGATGAGCCCGACTCGTTCGCCTGGATCGATGGTGAAGGCCGCGCGATCCAGCAATGGATGCAGGCCGTAGGCGAGTTCGGCATTCTTGAGCGTCAGCAGAGGCATAGGTGACCGGAGGCGGGTGGCAGGCGGCGGTGCGGCCGGCAATCATAACCGTTCGCCGCGCAGAATGATTTTCACAAAGCGCTGTAACCTTTTTGTCCGCTACTGCATCTCCAGCAACATCCAGTGTATCTGGCCACAAGCGAGGAGATCAGCCATGACGACGACTACCCGAAATCTGACCGATACGACGCGGCGAGCGGTGTGCTTCGCGATGGCGGTGCTGATCGTGAGCACCGGCCTGACGCTCGGTAGCGTAGTGGCGGACGTTGCCTTCCATAGTGTGTCTGCCGCAACACACACGCCTACCCACATCGCCTGACCCCCTGGGGGAGGAGCCGGACTTGAGTTATGGCCTTATCGCCAGCACGGCAGGCACATCGCTCCGCTCCCGGCAGCGGCGCTCCAATGTAATGGCCATAACTCAAGTCCGGCTCCTGGTATTTGGTATTATCGGCGGCGGTATGAAGATAGCGAAACCCCTGTTGCTGATTACGACCCCGGTCGGTCTTGCCGTGGGGCTGTATGAAGGCTGGCGGCTGGCTGGCGGGCTGGTGTTCATCATGGCGGCGCTGATGGGCGTGATCGGTGTGGCGATGGGCTCGGTCGTGCTCACGATCCGGCGTGAGCGCGCGGCCGAGAATCGCAGGCTGGAAGAAGCGGCTGAGCCGGGCTCGAAGCCGGATACAAACAAAGCCTCATGACCGCATCGGCAGCCCTGGCATTCCTGCATCATGTCTTTGCCTTCGCATTGGCTGCCGTGCTCATGGTGGAGCTGGTATTGATGAAAGAGGAGCTGACACTGGCATCCGCGCGTTCGCTGCTGCGCATGGATGCCGTCTATGGGCTCTGCGCGCTGGGTATCCTGATCGTGGGTTTCCTGCGGGTGTTCCATACGGAAAAAGGTGCCGACTACTATTTCGGCAGTGTCCCGTTCATCATCAAGATCGTGCTGTTTGCAATCATGGGCCTGGTATCGATCTACCCCACAAAGCAGTTCCTGAGCTGGCGGAAAATACTCAGGCAAGGCGAACTGCCTCGACTCGAGGGTGGCGAGCGGCGCCGGATGCGGATGATCGTTCATCTGGAATTGAGCTTGCTGCTGTTGATCATCCTGTGTGCGGTGTTGATGGCGCGGGGTATTGGCTTCATAGGCTAGGCGTGTAAGGCGGATCCCGGGACGCGCACCGCGGATTTCCGGTACAGTCGTCAGCCTCGACACTACAGGTTGGAACTCATGAAATTGGCCGTCGTCATTGCATCCCTTGCGGTCGGAGGCGTCGGCGTCAGTCAGTGCGCCGCGGCGGCCCAGCTCGGGCTTTATGCAGCCGTCGATTACGGCGAAGGCCGCAAGGACGTGCCCCAGGCACCGTTCGATAATTTTGCCACGCTGGTGTTCGCAGACGCGGGGTTTACTCCGAGCCAATCCAGTGTCCGGTTCGATACCAAGGATTCGAGCTACGGGTTTGCGGTGGGTTATCGCCTGTTGCCGAACTTCGCCGTGGAAGGGGGCTTCATGGATCTGGGAACGGTGAGCTACCGCAATGCAAGCACCGGCACCACAAGTGACGGCGCGGTCGGAGACTGGCGCCAGAACCTGGATTCGAGCACCAGCGGCATCACGTTGTCGGGGCTTGGACTACTCCCGATCAGCTATCGCTGGGAGGTGTACGCGCGCGCCGGCGTCCTGTTCTCCAGCAACGAGCTCGATATCTTCATTACCGACGGCGCGCGGCGGGGGCGTTCGCAGAGCTCCAAAAGCGGCGTCGACCTGCTCGCCGGCGTCGGCGCATCGTTCAGCTTTGCCGAGATCTACAATGCGCGAGTGGAGTTTCAGCGTGTGTTCGATGCCGGCGAAAGCGATACCGGGCCGGAATCGGACGTCGATCTGGTCAAGATCGGGATCACGGTCTCCTTCTAGCGACTTGGGCAGCTCGATGGTGCGCTGCAGGCTGTCGCGCAAGCCGGGCCGAGCAGCGACGGACCTTCTGCGCCGGACAGGCGTTGCATAGGGGAGCCTGATGATTCGGCTCGGACGCGGGGGCGCTCCATGTGCGTGAACGATTCGACGGCAACCCGAGAAGTCATCACAGCAGCGGCCACCGCCGAAGTGATGCAAAACAAGCCTGCCATTTGCGGCACCGTGACCTTGCACTGCCTGGACGGCGACGAGACGCTAGGGTTGTCCATGCCCATGCTGGACGCCCTGCTGCTATTGAATTCGCTGCGCGCCATCGAAGAAGCGCTGGCCTTGCAGGGCTGGGCGCAACAGATAGGTTGTAGCGCGTATGCGATGGAGGAAATGGCCGCCGAACTGCGGCAATTGACCGAGGAGATGCCGGCCTCGACCAGCGTGCTGAACTGATCCGGTGCGCGATCGTGTTGCAGAGTAGTCTAATCGCCCTGGGCGCCGCGTGTTTCCTCGACGGCGCGCTCCAACGCCGCGGCCATCTGCGTCGACAAGAACGGTTTGCCGATAAAGCCCAGCGCATCGAGTGTCAGGGCCTGCTCCCGGGTCTGCGGGTCAAGGTTGGCGCTGAGGAAGATCGAGCGCACGCCCCAGGTCTCGTACAGCACGCGCGCGGCGTCCAGTCCGTTGCTCTGCCCCCGTAGCCGAATGTCCATCAAGGCGAAATCCGGTCGGCGGCGGCCCGCTGCCGCGATCGCCTCGTCCGTATCGGTGGCAATGGCAGTGACCTCGTGGCCCGCTGCTTCTATCAGTTCCCGCAGATGCCATGCGATCAACAATTGATCCTCGACGATCAGGATGGCGGCTGACATGGCCGGATGATCTGGGAGGGAAACACAAGTCGTGCAATGCGAGCATTCTCGGAACTCTCCACATCCAGGTGACCGTTTATCTGCTGCGCCAGCATGCCGATCAAGCGCGTGCCGAGGCCGGACTGAGTCTCGCCCTCGTCCCCTTCCGTGCCGTGGCTACCGCCATTGTCCGTCACTGTCAGCAGCAGCGCATCGTTGTCATGCCGGACCAGCCGTACGGAAACGACTGCAGACCCCTTGGCCGGTCGAGCATGCTTGAGCGCATTCATGACCAATTCGTTGACGATGAGAGCGATCGACACCCCTTGCTCCGTCGGCAGGCGGACATTCTCCACTTCCGCGAGCAATTTCGCATCCGGTGCATCGTCCACACACGCACGCGCAAGTTCCGCACACAATCCAGTGATATAGGTATGCATCTCCACGCTGAGAGGGTCGGTATCCTGATACAGTCTTTCGTGGATGGAGGCGATCGCGGCCACGCGTGCGATGGCTCGCTCGAAGAGTTCGCGCTCGCCAGCTTGCTGGAATTCCTGTCCTTGCAGGCTCAACAAGCTGAGCACAAGCTGCAGGCTATTCTTCACCCGATGATTGACCTCCTTGAGCAGCAGTTCGCGCTCGGCAAGGGCCAAGCGCAAGGATTCCTCGCTGCGATACAAGCGTAACAGCGCACGTGTGACCGCTTCGAGTTCCTCGGGCTCTACCGGCTCCACCAGAAAACTGTCCGCGCCTGCCGCCAGGGACTGCACGCGATCCGCCACCGCGATATTCGTCGCCGACATCTGCAGCACCATGATGGTGGAGGTGTCCGCCCCTGCCTTCAGGCGGCGGCAGACTTCCACACCGCTGATGTCCGGAAGGTTTACGTCCAGTATGACCAGCGGCGGCAGGTCTTCACGCGCGATTCGCAGTGCGTCCTTGCCGTTCGACGCTTCCAGGACTTTGAAGCCGGCGCGGTGCAGAATCCGACTGGTCGCATAGCGTCCCGGCTCGTTGTCATTGACGTTCAGTATGACTTCAGGCGTGCTTGGCATGATGACCCTCGCTGGCGTGGCGGAGTATGTCCAGAACAGATTCGCGGGACAGCTCGCTCTTCATCAGGATTGCACTGGCGGCGCCCGCCGCCTCCCGATCCGGCTCGTTGAGCTGCTGCGAGGTGCATACCACGATGGGAGTGTCGCGCGTCTCCTCGATCTGTCTGAGCATCTTGAGGACCTCGAACCCGTGGATGTCGGGCATCATCAGGTCCAGGAAAATGATGTCCGGCGCCGACTGCCGCGCGAGGCGGAGGCCCTCATAGCCGCCCGCCGCCTCGATGACCTTGCAGCGGCTGGTGGCCAGGAACTGCTTCAGCGTGTATCGCTCTATTTCGCTGTCGTCGATGATCAGCACCCGCGCCGGAGCGCTCGTGCGGGCATTGGTGATCGCTTCGAGTTCGGTGGGAATCACCAGCGAAAACGTCGAGCCTTTACCCGCTGCACTGCGGATCTCTATCGTTCCCCCTAGCACCGCGGCGAGACGTTGCGACAACGGCAGTCCCAATCCAGTGCCCTTTACGGTGCGCTGCAGGGAATTGTCCACCTGGGTGAACTCCTCGAATATATGTCGATGATGCTCCGCTGCGATACCGATGCCGGTGTCGACCACGGCGAACACGATCGTGCTGCCATTCTCGGCCCGACGCGCCGAAATGGTTACCGAGCCGCGCTCGGTAAACTTGAGCGCATTGGAAACCAGGTTACGCAGGATCTGCGACACTTTGCCCTGGTCGGTCCGAAGGGGCGGCAGGTCAGTCACGTCCTCGAAACTCAGCACTACGTGCTCATTGACAGCCAGTGGCTTGAGCATGCCACGCAATGCACCGAACAGATCGGACACGCTAAAGGATTCGATGCGCAGCTGGCTGTTTCCCGATTCCACCTTGCGCAGATCGAGCAGGTCATCGATGAAAATCGACAGTTGTTCGGCGGCCTGGAAGATATAGCGAACCTGTCTTTCCTGCTCGCTGTTGAGTTCGCCATCCATTCGGTGCAGCAGAATTTTTGAAAGAGCCATGATCGAATTCACTGGCGTGCGCAATTCATGGCTGACGCTGGACAAAAAGCGCGATTTTGCTTCATCGGCTGTCCGCAGGTGCGTGGCGCGCTCATCCAACTCAGCGTACAGCGCCATGACGCCGCGATTGGTGTCTTCGAGTTCGGCGTTCAGGTGCGTGAGTTCTTCCTGCCTCAGCCTGAGCTCGTCGAGACTACGAAGCAGCTCCCGATTCTGTTGCTGCAGTTCGGCATTCGCATCTTGAGTGCCGTGGGCCGCGAGTTCGCGCAATGCTGCATCGATCCGATTCCGGGACAGCGGCTCAGCTCTGCGCGGCACGATCTTCGACAGCGAGATCGTCGTGCCGCGGCCGGGCACGGAATCGATATCGAAACTGTCCATCATCCGTCGCGCAGTCACCAGGCCGAGCTTGGATTCCCCGATGACGGACGGATTGTGCATGGCCTGATCGAGATCCTCGATTCCAGGACCGTGATCGCGAATCTCGATCTGCAATCTGGAGCTCTGCCCCGAGCGCGTCTCGAGAGCGAAGTCTATCGTGCCGCCGCCGGCATAGCGCAGCGCGTTTCGTGCCAGTTCGGAGACCGCGGTCGCGATACGCACAGGGTCCTGTCCGTCGAAACCCAGCAGCGAGCTGACCTGTCGTGCACGCTGTCGCGCCGCGACGATGTCGCGCTCGTGCGTGAGCTCGATGCGTAGCAATCGCAGCTTCACTGCGTTGCCTGCTTGATGACGACCACCATTGCGTCATCGCGGCCACGCTTGCAGTCGCGGTACAGCACCCCCGCGATCAGCGCCGGATGGTGGCGCAACAGCTCCGGATAGCGCTCGGGCTGCCAGTTGGTGCCGATGCCGTCCGAGTGCACGATCAAGACAGTACCGATATCGCAGGGAAAGCTAAGTTCCCGCAGGCGTGGCAGGATATGTCCGACGATGCCATTGTCGGAGGGCAGGCGCTTGATGGCGATGTCATTGACCAGTGCGGCGGACAGATTGCCGACGCTGGCCGTCGTGACTTGGCGCAGGAACCAATCGATCTGGATCAAGGAAACCGCCGCGCCGCGCGTGGTGCGCAGTGCTTGATGGATGAGACTGAGCAGTGCGGCCGGACGCTGGCGCGTGCTGGTCTCGAAGGTCGTGCAAGCCAGGTTCGCAGCCTGAGCGGCGCCCAATCCGTGGCCGAGTCCGTCCGCGCACAGCAGGACCGCGCCGCCGTCGTATTCGAGATGGGACCATGTGTCGCCGCTCAACACTTCGCCGGGCTTCGGTACCACCACGGCGCCAACCTCCAGCGTGCCGTGAGGACGGCGGTGCGAGCTGGGCCACAAATGCGCCATCACCGCCGTGCCTTTGCGGGGCTTGGAATATATGTCGAAGCGCTGCGAGAGGCGTTCGATCGCGCCCAGTCCCGTACCCGGGCTGCCGCCGGTGGAGTATCCGTCGCGCCGGCAACGCGGCACGTCCTGCATGCCGGGACCCTGGTCCAGTCCCAGCAACCCCAATCCATTCGATTGCCCCTCATGCAAAGGTCCCGCCAGCAGCTCTCCGCCACCGCCGTGTTTGATTATGTTGCTGCAGATCTCGGTGGCGACCAGCGCCGCACGGGCGGTGTCCTGGACGTTGAAGCCATGGTCGGATGCCATGGATGCGATGGCGCGTCGCGCCTGTGCGAGTTCACTGGGTTCGGTGACACGTAGACTATGCATGCTACTTCCAGCGCGTGATCGTCACGCGCGTCCCCGCTCCCGGCTGCGACCAGATCTGGAAGTCGTGCGACAGCTTGCGAGCGCCCCCCAGCCCAAGACCCAGACCGCCACCTGTCGTATACCCGTCTCGCAGTGCAAGTTGAACATCGGCAATGCCCGGACCGCGATCCTCGAACGTCAGGCGCAGTCCCGCACGCCGTGCATCATCGACGATCAACTCCAGCCGCGCCTCGCCGCCGCCGCCGTGGGTAAGCGTGTTGCGCGCCAGTTCGCTGGCGGCAGTGACGATTTTGGTCTGCGCGACCAGGCTAAAGCCAAGATGTGTCGAGCATCCGCGTACTGCCTGGCGTACTCTCACGACATCCTGATCAGAGCGAATCGGCAGCAACTTAGAGTCGCTGAGCATATCCTGCGAGACCAGCCTGGAGGGTCTCGCGCAACAGGGCGAGTCCCGCGTCGACATTCAGGGCGGTTCGAATTCCGGGAAGCGAAAGTCCGAGCTCGACGAGAGTTATGGCGACGGCCGGCTGCATGCCCACCACGACCGTCCGCGCATCCAGGACGCGCGACATGGCGGCGATATTGCCGAGCATGCGGCCGATGAAGGAATCGACCATTTCCAGCCCGGAAATGTCGATGAGGACGCCGCGCGAGCGACTGCTGACGATCCTTTGCGTGAGGTCCTCCTGCAGCGCCAGTGCCAGTTGGTCGTGCATGTCCACTTGCACGGTCACCAGCAGACAGTCGCCGAGCTTCAGAATGGGTACGCGGTCCATGCAATCAGCCCTGCACGGCTTGCGTGACGGTGAGTCCGCGGCGCTTCAATGCCAAGGCAAAGGCATCGGCGAGGCTGGCCTTGGTCGCGACCGCAGACAGGTCGATACCCAGATGCACGATCGTCTGGGCGATCTGGGGGCGTATGCCGCTGATGATGCAGTCAGCCCCCATCAATTGTGCAGCCGCCACGGTCTTGAGCAGATGCTGTGCCACCAGGGTATCCACCATCGGCACGCCCGTGATGTCGATGACGGCGATGTCGGAGCCCGTTTCGACCAGGCGCTGCAAAAGATTCTCCATCACGATCTGCGTGCGCTCGCTGTCGAGCGTGCCGATCAGCGGCAATGCCAGTACTCCGTCCCACAATTCGACGACCGGTGTCGACAGTTCGATCAACTCTTCCTGCTGGCGTGCGATCACGGCTTCGCGCGCCAGCTGATAGAGTTCTGTCGTATGTAACCCCAGGTCATCGACCAGGACGGTGATTTCCCACAGTGCCGCGCCGAGTTCCTCGGCTTCATCTTTCAGGTTGTCGCGCGCCAGGGAAAATAGCGGCCTCTTGAGCGAGAAAACAAACGTGGCTACCTGCGAGGGGCTAAAGCCCAGCGTGGCCCTGCTGCGTGACAACTCACTGAGGAATTCACGCATGTCGCTCCATTCGAGGCTGCGGGCGTCGAACGTCATCCCATGATGAAGGCCGGCGATGAAGTGTTCGAGAAACTGCTGCGATTGATCCTGGATCTGCGTTTCCTGGAGACGCCCGCTGCGCCAAGCTCCGGATTCCAGCTGATGCTGGATCCATTCCGACAAGATCTGTTGTTGATGCTGCTCGACCATGGCCGGCAGGCGGCTGGGCTGTCGATTCATCCCGGACTCCTCAAGATCAGGACACGCCACTGGAGTATTCGTTTTAGTCGGGCTGCGCACGCAGCGTAGGGAACGTGCCGGCGCGCTATCCACGCTACGCACGATGTCGATGAAAGTTCCGTTGCTCCGTAGGATGAATGCCGACATTGACCGCATGGGCTCGCGGTGCCTGCCGTATCGCCGTGCGCGGCGGGAGGCGCGCGATCGCGCCGAGACGAGTGAGTGACGAGCGGGTGTTGGGGAACCTTGGGCGCCGTCCAAGGTTTTCGATTCAGGGGCCGCTCGTTTGCAGCGGCGCCGCGCGTGAGGCAAGGAGAGAGGCGCGGCAATCCGGCAGGCAGACGCCTCGTTCACCTTGGTTCATTGCTGAGGGCGCCATGGAAATCGATCTGTTGCATTCGCATTCGGTGTGGTGCGCGACCGCGGAGCCCCCCGTCTATCCGTCGCTGGGCGCGGATGTGAAGGCTGACGTCTGTGTCATCGGCGCCGGCATTGCAGGATTGACCAGCGCCTATTTGCTCGCGCGCCAAGGGATGAGCGTTGCGCTCATCGAGGCGTTGGACATCGGCTCGGGAGAAACAGGCCGATCCTCGGCTCATATTGCCGTGCCCGACGTCGGCTATGCACACATCGAGGCAACACATGGACGCGAGTCCGCCCGCCTGGTCGCGGAAAGCTTCTCCGCGGCAATTGATCTGATCGAAACGATCGGGCAGGCCGAGCATATCGAGTGCGAGTTCCGGCGCGTGGATGGGTATTTGTTTTCGTGCTCGGACGATCCGCATGCTGTGCTGCAAAAGGAGCTGGAGTCGGCGACCCGTGCCGGAGTCGAGGTGTTGCTGCAAGCGCGGGCGCCGATCCGCACGATCACCGACTCTGCGTGCCTGCGCTTCGTGCGGCAGGGACGTTTCCATCCGATGAAGTATCTGATCGGGCTGGCCAACGCCATCACACGCCGCGGCGGCGCCATCTATTGCGCAACGCGCGCGTTCGATGTCGAGGAGCGCGCAGGCGGCGTCACGGTGAAGACCGCCGATGGCAGCGTCAGCGCTACCGCGGCCGTCGTGGCGACGAATACTCCATTCAATGATCGAATCGCGGTTCATGTGAAGCAAAGTGCATACCAGACCTACATTGTCGCCGCGCTGGTGGATCGCGGATCGCTGCCGGACGTACTGATATGGGACGATGATGATCCCTATCACTATGTCCGGCTTGCTCGAGGTCCTGATACGACGCACGACTTGCTCATCGTCGGCGGTGCGGACCACAAGACAGGACAGGCGTCGAATCCGCAGCAGCATTACCGCGAACTGGAGGCATGGCTGCGCACGCATGTTCCGACGGCGGGCGCGTTGGCATATCGATGGTCGGGGCAGGTCATGCAGTCGCTGGACGGCATGGCCTACCTCGGCCGCAACCCAGGCAGCCGGAACGTCTACGTCGTGACCGGCGACTCAGGAACCGGCATCACGCATGCGACGATCGGCGCCATGATGATCTGCGATCTCATCATGGGGCGCGAGACTCGTTGGCTTGATCTGTACGATCCTGCGCGCCGGCCATTGAGGGAGGTCCTGCACTTCATCAAGGACCAGTCGAATGTCGTCTCGCAATATATCGACTGGTTGTCGCAGGGAGACGAGCAGAGCGCGGCCGCGCTTGCACCAGGGGAAGGTGCGGTGATTCGTTCGGGAATGAAGAAGTTGGCCGTCTATCGCGACGATGCGGGGACGCTGCACTGCCATAGCGCCAAGTGCTCGCATCTGGGCTGTATCGTGCAGTGGAACGCGCCGGAGCACAGCTGGGACTGCCCGTGCCATGGCTCGCGCTTCAGCGCCTATGGCAGCGTCCTGCACGGCCCTGCGGTGAGCGGGCTGGCCGCGGCTGAACTTGGGGAAATGAAGGCCGGCGCTCGACAGTCCGCCGGTACGCAGACCAGGAAACGAACCGGTGCGGACCCTGGTGGACCTCGGCCTTGAGGCGCGGGCCGTCAGGAAGGCATGAACCGGGTCACTCCCGTTGCAGTGCATTCCCTCGGCATCGCCGAGGCGGGACTGTAGCAGGCCCTGCCTGGCCTGCGAGCCCTCGCTTGCACGACAGCCTCTCAGCGTTCAGGCTGGTCGATTTCCTTTTCGGCCTCGAGCCAGTCGTCCAGTTCATGCCCCGCCGCGAAACCCCGCCGTTCGGCGCGCCAATAGGCGGCTTCGGCTATGCGTGCCGCACGGTCTTCGGAAAAGGAAGGAATCTCGCGGCGCTCCAGCGTCGCCTGAGTCACCTCGGGTGTTGACTCATCGAGGGTTTCCAGCCGGTTGTTACCCGCGAGCGATGGTGTTTGGGAAGTTCGAGGTGGGCGTTGAGTGCTGGCTCGTGTACGCGTTGGCATGGTATCTCCGCTGTATGGACAACAAGACTGGATGCAATACGGTATGGGTGTTCCTGCGCGTGGACCAGTGTAGGAAACGCGTATGACATACGTGTGAAGCCCGAGCGCCGGTTCAGTGCTTCATCGGTCGCGCCCCGCCGCGTGTCGAGGCTTTCCGGGCACCGGCGCGGCCCGATCGGGCCCGCGATGCCTGGCCGCGGCGCAGCCCGCTGGAGCGCTTGCGTGACGGCGTCGAATCCTGCTCCTCGATACCCATCTCTTCCATCAGCGCAAATTTTCGATCGAGCAGTTCGCGACCCATGCTTTTCAAGTCCAGTCCGGTCTTCTTCAGCACCGGAAACAGCTCGCTTTCCTCTTCCTTGACGTGATGCTTGACGTATTCGCCGAGCACCTTGACGGTTGCCCTGAAGTCCTCGTCGTCCGGAGCCATGTCCTCGATTTTGGCAATGAGTTCCTTCACCGAGGCATGCTCGACTTGCGCCTCATTGACCAATTCGCGCTGCTCATCGTCCTCGATCGCCTCTTTCGCTGCTGGGTAAAGGATTTCTTCCTCGATCTGGGCGTGTACCGTCAGCAGCTGGCAAGCGCGCTCGGCCAGGGATGACAGCTCCTCTTCGTCTGCCGACGAGAATTCAGTGAACAGGGCATCGACTGCGCGGTGGTCCTGCTTGAGCATCGCGATTGCGTCGCGTGGTGCATCGCTGGTGCGGCTGGGGGTGGATCGTGCCATGGCTAGCTCCCGGTTGGTTGTGTAATGGCTGGCTGGGAGGATTCAATGAACGGCCCACATCGCGAGTTCCACCCGTGGCCGCTGAGTTGCTGGATAGCGGCCGGGTTGGCCGCGGCATTTGCCCGCCGCTTGCCGGCGCTCAGGGCTGCGTGCCACCCATCGCATCGGCTGCCAGCAACACAGCCGCCGGTCCGGCGATTCGCCACTCACCTCGTCCGTGAGCAGTCGCGGGGCTGATGACCCCATGTCCGCCGTAGGACGGTTCTTCGCTCGCCCACAGCACTGTCCACCCCGCGGCGGGCGGCGGGGCGAGCAAGGGTTGGGCAGGAGGGGTCAAGGCTTGCGTGGATCCCAGATTCACCAGCAGCAATCGATCGCCATGGCGGTCATCGACCCAGCGCAGGACGAATGCGTCCCGCGTCAAGATGGCGCCTTCGATCCGACGGCCATCCTGGCGCGAGATGACCGGGTCGACGGCCCGCAATCGCAACAGGTCGCGATGCATGCGCAGTACTGCTTCATGGCTTCGGGCTTCGCTCCAATCGAGCTTCGAACCCAGAAAGGTATCCGGCGCGGCCGGATCCGGAATCAAGGCTTGCGATGCGTCGCTGGAGTAGGCGCGGAATCGTTGCAGGAACTCCCTGCGGCCGGCATGCACTTGAGAGGCCAGTTCGGGGTTGTGGTCGGCAAAGAACATGAAGCGAGCGGATGCGGAGAATTCCTGTCCCATGAAGATCAGCGGCGTTTGCGGCGCGAGCAGCATGAGGGCGCTCAAGGCGCGGTAGCTCGCTGGCGCCGACAGCGAATGCAGTCGTTCGCCGGTGAAGGTATTGCCCACCTGGTCGTGGTTTTGCAGATAAACGACGCAGGATGAGGCAGGGCTGCCGCGCAACGGGGCGCCTCTGGGGCGCTGTTGCCACGGACACCATTGGCCTTGGTACAGGAAGCCATGCTGAATGCAGGAGACGAACTCCTGGGCGTGACCGGTGTAGTCCTCGAAGTAGCCATCGCGTGCGCCGGTCAGCGCCACCCTGGCAGCATGGTGGAAATCGTCATTCCACATGGCATCGAGACCGTGGCCGCCTCGTTGCGGCGGCAGCAACTCCCAGCCGAGCTGTTTCTCGTTCTCGGCGATGATGATGACATCGCGCGGCTGCCCCGCCTCGCGGGCCGCTGCGACGATTTCGGCGACGATATGCGGTGTGCTGGTGTCGAAAATGGATTGGGTGGCATCCAGCCGCAGGCCATCCAGGTGGAATTCCCGTATCCAGTAGCGTGCGTTGTTGAGAACGAAATCCCGCGCGCCGAGTGCGTGCTCGCCATCGAAGTTCAAAGCAGTGCCCCATTCGGTCTGGTGGCGCGTACTGAAATAATGCGGGCTGATGCGGCCGAGATAATTCCCGTCGGGCCCCAGGTGGTTGTAGACGACATCGAGAATGACGGCCAGCCCGCACGAATGGGCGCGATCGACCAATCGCTTGAACGCTTCATGATCGCCAAGCACATGATACGGCGCATACAGTTGCACCCCATCGTAGCCCCAGTTCCAGCGGCCAGGGCATTCCGCCACGGGCATGATCTCGATCATGGAGATGCCCAGGTCACGCAGGTAAGTGAGTTTTTCGGCCGCGGCGTCGAAGGTCCCTTGCGGGGTGAAAGCGCCGATGTGCAATTCGTAGATCACCTGCCCGTGCAGACGCGCTCCACGCCAGTTCGCATCGCTCCAGGGAAAAGCGTCGGCGTCGACGATCATCGATGGGCCATGGACACCCTGCGGCTGGAAGCGTGAACAGGGGTCCGGCCAGGGGCCTCGGCCGTCGACCTGGTATCGGTACCGCTGCGAACCGCTACCTGCCGTGCCCGGATTCCTGACTGCGCCCGTGTAATAGCCATCCGGGCCCAGGCTCAGGGGCAAGGGAGTTCGATCGCAAGCCTCGAAGACGACTGAGACGTGTTTCGCCTGCGGCGCCCATACGCGAAAATGGCTCTCACCCTGCCAGGACAAGGCGCCCAGGAAGTGATGACGCGCGAGGGGCCTGGGGAGTGGCGGCATGCTGGGTTCCACGCGCAGTTATCACCGATCCGGCAGTGCCGCCAGATGCTCGAGCAAGCACGGGTCACCGGCAACATGAATGCTCTCGAGCGGGCCCAGCCAGGAAAGTGCTTCATCGAGCGTCGCTGCATCCAGTACCTTGCGCTGTGCGGTCAGTCGATACGCATCCGGGTAACCGCGCGGCTCGGCGGGTGGGGGCAGATTGCCGCTGATGTGGGCCATGCGGGCCTGGCGGTCGCGGGCAATGTGGCGCAAGCCATCCTTCGGCATCGGCAGTGCCTGCTGCAGCAGTTCATTGCGATGCCTGATGATCGGTGGTGCGTTGCCTTCCTCCGGCGTACGCAACATACCCAGCCATGCCAGCGCCTGCCCGGCCTGCACACTGCCGCTGACCTTGGACAGCGGCACCGAAATCAACAACCCAAGCAGAGTCGGAGAGAGCCATGCGAGCAGGGTGGGCGAAATCAAGAACGCAACCGCGCCGATCAGGATTCCCATGCATAAGTGCGGCCAATGCACGCTCCACGCCTCCGTCCAGGCGGTCATGGACGCATGGCGGCGCTGCGACTTCCAACCCGAGTCGCGACCGGTAAGAATTTCGATCACATGCTGGGTTTGAACCAGCATCATGATCGGCGCGTACAAAGCGGACAGAACGGTTTCCAGCACCACGCTCAGCGTCACGTTGATGAAACCGCCGCAGCCTTTGCGGATACGGGAGGTGAACAGGGCGTGCAGCCATCCCAGGAGTTTGGGAGTGAACAGCACGATCATCGTGAAAATGAACAGATGCGTCATGCGCACCGCATCGAAGCGCGGCCAGTCCGGAAACAGCTGGAACGCGCGACTGAAGTATTCCGGGCGGATCAATGTCGCCTGCAGTGTCAAGGCGAAACCGACCAGCAGGAGCATCAGCCACAGCGGAGAAGACAGGTAACTCATGATGCCGACCAGGAAATGCGCGCGGTTGGTGAGCGCGAGCCCCTTGGTGCCGATGACCTTGCTATGTTGCAGGTTGCCTTGCGCCCAGCGTCGATCGCGCACCGCGATGTCCGTCAGCGAGGGTGGGCTCTCCTCCCAGGAGCCATCCAGATCGGGCGCCATGCATACCTTCCAGCCGGCGCGCCGCATCAACGCGGCCTCGACGAAGTCGTGCGACAGGATGTGGCCGCCAAAGGGGCTGCGCCCCGGCAACTGCGGCAGGCCGCAGGCCTCGGCGAAGGCGCTGACACGAATGATGGCATTGTGTCCCCAATAGTTGCCTTCGTTGCCGGACCAGGCGGCCATGCCGCGTGCGATGAGGCAGCCGTAGACCCTGCCGGAGAATTGCTGGATGCGCGCGAACAGGCTGGAATGCCCGATCAGCATGGGCACGGTCTGCAGTATGCCGAGCCGAGTGTCGAGCTGCATCCTGCGCACGAGCTCGAGCAGCGTCTCGGCGGCCATCAGGCTGTCGGCATCGAGCACGATCATGTACTGGTAGCGTCCGCCCCAGCGTTTGACGAACTCCTCGACATTGCCCGCCTTGCGGCCCGTATTGCGCCAGCGACGACGGTACCAGACCGGCATGACGTCACGCAGCCTGCGTCGCAGCCGATCCACGGCGAGCGATTCGCCGATCCATGCATCGACCTCGGTGGAGTCGGAAATGATCACGATCTCGAAATGCGATGCGGCGTCGTTTGCGGCAAGCGCTTCGGCCATCGCGCACAGCGCCGTCGTGGTGCGCGCGGGGTCCTCGTTATAGACCGGCATCAGCAGCGCGGTGAGCGTCCCGGCTGGGGAGGAGTCCTGCCTGCGCCGCGGCGGAGGAATCAGGAATCCGGTGATGGCGGAGGCGCAGGCGAAGGCGATCCAGGCAAGGGTGATGACAAAAAAGAAAATCATCACACCCTGCAGCACGGTCATGCTGGAGAAACCGACGATGACCAGCATTTCATACACGCCATAGGCCGTTATCGCGCTCATTCCCAGAAGCGTGATGGCGCGCGCCAGGAGCACTCGCGCCGGCACCAGTCCGAGATTCGGACGCAGGTTCGCGGTGCGCAGATCCTGCGTCGGCATGGCGAGCGGCCGCTCGAAGGGCATGCCGCCGCGGACGACGTCACGCTGCGCGGGGGGCATGCTGGACCTCAGCTGGCCGTCCATCGATAGAGCCAGGTTTCACTCACGGGCCGATCGCCGCTGGGTGCGCCGCGCATCAGGCGCAGCCGCAGTTCGGCGACGTCGGCATCGGCCGGATCCAACTCGAAGCTGGCGCGCACACTCTTGGTCAATGGATTCGACTGCAGTACCAGATTGGAGAGCTTTCCGGCGGACGAGCCGACGTCCAGCTTCAGGTCCTCCATCGTTCGGCCGGTACCCGTGAAGTCGACGATGAAGATACGGCGCTTGCCGTCGAAGCTCGGGCCGGTACGGGTCGAGCTCACCTTGGCCAGGGAAGGGCGCAGATTGGGGTGCGGGCCCCAACGAATGCGATAGGAGACATGCCATGGCTGGCCGGCGGGCAAGACCTGCTTCGGGGTCCAGAACGCGACGATGTTGTCGTTGGTTTCATTGTTGGTGGGAATTTCGATGAGCTCGACCCGGCCCTCGCCCCAGTCGCTCGTCGGCTGGATCCAGGCGCTGGGCCGCAACTCGTATTTCGCCTCGAAATCCTGGTAGTCGGAGGCGCGGCGTGAGCGCTGGATCAGCCCGAAGCCACGCGGCGCTTCGGAGGTGAAGCTCGATACTTGCAGCTGCGTCGGATTGCGCAGCGGCCGCCAGATGCGTTCGCCCGATGCGAGGACGACCTGCAAGCCGTCGGAATCGTGGACTTCGTCGCGGAAGTCGTCGATCCGGGCTCGTTCGGACTCGTCGTACAGGAACATGGATGTCAGCGGTGCGATGCCGATATTTTCCAGCGGCACCCGCGGAAACAGGGTCAGGTCGACGTCGACCAGTGTTTCGGCGCCCGGAATGATGGAAAAGCGATAGGCGCCGGTCGTGGAAGGGCTGTCCAGCAGTGCATGCACGACGATACCGGATGCATTGGTCGACGGCCGTTCGACCCAGAACTGCGTGAACAAGGGAAACTCTTCGCCGGTGGCCTGGGCGGTATGGATGGCCAGGCCACGTGCCGATAGCCCGTAGGCGCCACCGCGTCCCACTGCTCGAAAATAGGAGGCACCCTGGAATACCAGGAACTCGTCCCAGACAGAGCGCGAGTTCAATCGGGTGCGCACTCGAAATCCCGACAAGGGCAGATCCTGGTCGGCCAGCTGCTTCTCGACGTGGGGGCCGAGTGTGAACATGCTTGCCTCGCCGGTGAGTTCGCGCGCCAGGCCGCTTTCGACGATGGACACTTTCACCGGGGACTGGAACAAGAAACCCGCGGGCAGCAGCTCGACGCGAAACGGCACCTGCTCGTTGCGCCAGATACCCGCATCGGCGTTGAAGCGGATATCACGATACTGATCGTAGCTGAGCTGTTGCAACGCTGCGCTGCCGTCGAGCTTTCGCGGCGAAAATGGCGTCGCCGCCGCCCGTCGCGCGGCTTCGATCACCGTGTCCGCGCCGAAGCGCTGCTGCGAGGCCGTGCGGGAATCGGAATTCTCACGCACCGCCGCCGCGGCGGCGACACAGCTGACAGTCGCGGTAAGCAATAGCAGCCAATAGCGTCGCAGTCCTTTGCGCTGCAACACCTTATCCCGTCCGGCGGACCCCGCCATCGTTCCGGCGCCAGAGGCGCGTTCCTGTAAATATTGAATTGAAGTCATCCGAAAGCCGATCACGTCCTGACTGTAGAAACAAGAAGAATCAAACGGGGGTTGCCTGGTGGCGAGCTGGATTGCCACGTGGCGTTGCGCGGATAGATGTAAGTACTGGGACTACGCGCACCACACAGTTCCGGTTCCAAAGGAACCGCAGCCTGTTCTTGAGGGTTGATCGTCCACGCCGTCGAGGTATCGATCCAGCGCCATGCGGACCATATGTAAAATGCCGGGCCAGAATCGCTCGATAAGACTGCCGCCCGCGTACCACCGGCGCCGCGAGGCGGCTGGCGATGTACGCATGCGGGGCAGCGGCCCCCTATCCCTGCACCGCCGTCGTGTGCTGACGAGCTGTCGTGGTCGTGCGGGATGGGCGTGGCAAAAGGCCTGAACTTCACCGTCTGGCCGGGGCGCTCCTATCCCCAAGGTGCGACCTGGGACGGCCAGGGCGTCAACTTCGCCCTGTTCTCCGAGCACGCGCAAGCGGTGGAGTTGTGTCTGTTCGACCACCGCGGACGGCGCGAATTGCAGCGCATCTCGCTGCGCGAGAAGACCGACCAGGTCTGGCACGGCTATCTGCCGGAGGCACGACCGGGGCAGTTGTACGGCTATCGGGTGTACGGGCCCTATCGGCCTCAGGATGGGCACCGGTTCAACAGCAACAAATTGCTGATCGATCCCTATGCCAAGGCGCTGGTCGGGCCGCTGGCCTGGAGCGATGCGCATTTCGGCTATCGGATCGGCAGCCCACATGGCGACCTCTCTTTCGATCGACGCAATAACGCGCTGGGCGTGCCCAAATGCCAGGTGATCGACCCGGCGTTCAGTTGGGGCGACGACCGTCACCCTCGTACGCCCTGGCACGACACGATCATCTATGAGATGCATGTTCGGGGCTTGACTCAACTGCATCCCCAGATCCCGCCACAGTACCGTGGCAAGTACGCGGCGTTGGCCACTGCGCCGGTGATCGATTATCTCACTCGGCTCGGTGTCACCGCGGTCGAATTGATGCCGGTACATTTCTTCATCAATGACCGGCATCTGGTCGAGAAGGGGCTGCGCAACTACTGGGGTTACAACTCCATTGGGTACTTCGCGCCTCACCAGGACTACGCCGCAATGGACCAGCCGGAGCGGGAGTTCAAGACGATGGTGAAGACCCTGCATTCGGCAGGCATAGAGGTGATCCTGGACGTGGTCTACAACCATACGGCCGAGGGCAATCACTTTGGGCCGACACTATCTTTCCGTGGTATCGACAACGCGTCGTACTATCGGCTCATGCCGGATGATCCGCGCTACTACATGGACTACACGGGTTGCGGCAACACGCTGAACATGCTGCAACCTGGCGTGCTGCAGCTCATCATGGACAGCCTGCGCTATTGGATAGACGAAATGCATGTCGATGGCTTCAGGTTCGATCTGGCTGCAGCCCTGGCGCGCGAATTACACGAAGTCGATCGGCTCGGTGCGTTCTTTGACATCATTCATCAGGATCCACTGATCTCCCAGGTAAAGCTGATCGCGGAGCCCTGGGACCTGGGCGACGGCGGCTATCAGGTGGGGCGTTTCCCAGTCGGCTGGACCGAGTGGAACGGAAAGTACCGCGATGCGGTGCGCGAATATTGGAAAGGCGAGGGTGGAAAGCTCGGCGAGCTGGCCTATCGCGTCTCCGGTTCGAGTGACTTGTATGAGACGAGCGGTCGCAGGCCTTATGCCAGCGTCAATTTCGTTACCGCGCACGACGGCTTCACGTTGCGTGATCTGGTCAGCTACGACCAGAAGCACAACGAGGCAAATCTCGATGACAACCATGACGGAGAGAACAACAATCGCAGCTGGAACTGCGGTGTCGAGGGTCCGACCGACGATCCGCAGGTTCGAACCCTGCGTGCCCGCCAGGCGCGAAACCTGCTGACGACCTTGTTCCTTTCGCAGGGCGTGCCGATGCTGCTGGCCGGCGACGAATGCGGCCGCACGCAGCTCGGCAACAACAACGGGTACTGCCAGGACAACGAGTTGACGTGGATGGATTGGCAGCTCGACAAGGAAGACCAGGAATTGCTGGTCTTTACTCGATCCCTCATCCGCCTGCGAGGTGCGCATCGGGTATTCACTCGGCGCAGCTTTTTCCAGAACCGAGAGATCCGCGGCAGTAGCGTACGGGATATCGTATGGCTGGATCCGGCCGGCACGGAAATGTCGGACCGGCAGTGGCAGCAAAGCTTTGCCCGCAGCCTGGCGATCATGCTGTCCGGTCGCGGATTGGCGGAGCAGGATGAGCGTGGGCGGATCGTGGTCGACAGCGACTTCATCCTGTTCGTCAACGCCCACTACGAGGCCGTCGAATTCCGCTTCCCCGCACAGCCGCAGGCGGCGCATTGGGTGCTGCGCCTGGATACCGCCAATGCCGCCGGCTTCGAGATCGAGGATCGAGAATGGCTGCCGGGCGAAGCGTACCTGCAGCAAGGCCGGTCATTGACGGTATTCGAGTTCCCGTTGCCGCGGGATGTCGACTCTTGATGCCGCGCCATGCCCTCGCCACCACGCATTCCCACAGCAACGTATCGCCTGCAGTTCAATCGTGAGTTTACCTTCGATAACGCCAGCCGCATCGTCCCGTACCTGGCGCGCCTGGGAGTCAGCCATGTGTATTCCTCTCCGATCCTGAAAGCGCGCCCAGGCAGCCATCACGGATACGACGTCACCGATTACACGCAATTGAATCCGGAGCTGGGCTCGCGCGAGGACTTCGATCGCCTGGTCGAGGTCCTGCACGGGAACGCGATGGGACTGATCGTGGATGTCGTGCCCAATCACGTCGGGGTGATGGGAAACGACAACCCGTGGTGGTTGGATTTGCTGGAGAACGGTCCCGCTGCGCGCTATGGCTCGTACTTCGACATCGACTGGTATCCCAACCGCGCCTCGCTGCACGGCCGGGTCCTGGTACCCGTGCTTGCGGATCCCTACGGCGTAGCGCTCGAGCGTGGGGACTTGCGGCTGGTGTTCGATGCCGAAGCCGGCAGCTTCTCGGTCTGCTATGGGGACCATCGTATGCCGATCGATCCGCGGGAATACCCGCGAATTTTCGTGCAGCCGATGGCGGATGAGGTGCTCGCGGCCGACGACCCGCAGCGGGCCGATTTCGAGAGCTTGCTCGATTCGTTCGCGAATTTGCCGGCGCGCAGCGACGATACGGCACCCAGCGTCGCGATGCGCTATCGCGACAAGGAATCCCATAAGCGGCGCCTGGTGCGCCTGGTGGAGCGCAGCCGGAAGATTCGGTCGCATGTCGAACGCAGCATCGCGCGCATGAACGGCCGGCCTGGCGAACCCGCCAGTTTCGACGCCTTGGATGTGTTGCTGGAGGCGCAGGCTTGGCGACTATCGTATTGGCGTGTCGCCATGGATGAAATCAACTACCGGCGGTTCTTCGACGTCAACGACCTGGCCGCACTGCGCATGGACGATCCGGAGGTGTTCGACAGTACTCATGCCTTGATCTTCGATCTGATCCGCCAGGGGAGTATCGACGGTCTGCGCATCGATCATTCGGACGGGCTATACGATCCCCAATCGTATTTCGACCGGATCCATTGCCGTCCGTTGCCTTCGGGCCAGGCATCGAAGCCGCTGTACGTCGCGACCGAGAAGATCCTTGCGTCGCATGAGCGATTGCCCCGGCACTGGCGAGTGAATGGCACGACCGGCTATGAGTTCTCTGCCCTGTGCACTGCCTGGATGGTTTGCGGCGACAACGAAACGGCAATGACTCGTCGGTATCGCCAGTTCACCGGTACCCGTGCGTCCTTCGAGCAGATCGTCTATGAGAGCAAGCGATTGGTGATGCGAGCGACGCTGGCGGCGGAGATCGAGGTGCTGGCGACACAGCTGGACCGCATTGCGCAGATGGATCGTCGCACGGCCGATTTTACGCGCGCTTCCATGCATGAGGCGATCCGGGAAGTCATTGCCTGCTTTCCGGTGTACCGCACCTACATTTCCAGCCGCGGCGTGAGCGACGAAGACAGGCGCATGGTGCATTGGGCCATCAACGTCGCACGGCGGCGCAGTGCCGGCTCGGAGTTGAGTGCATTCGATTTTCTGCGTGACGTACTGCTGGGCGAGGCGGCGCACGGGAAGTCGCCTTCTGTGGCGCGGTCGATGCTGGAGTTCACGATGAAATTCCAGCAGACGAGCGCGCCGGTGATGGCGAAAGGCTTCGAGGATACGGCGTGCTATCGTTTCAACCGGCTGGCGTGCCTGAACGAAGTCGGGAGCGACCCTGGGCGATTCAGCGTGTCCTCGAGCGCGTTGCACCAGGCGAATCTCGAGCGCGCGGACCTGTGGCCGCACTCGATGCTGTCGACTTGCAGCCACGATTCCAAGCGCAGCGAGGACGTTCGGGCGCGCATCGCGGTGCTGAGCGAGCTTCCCGATCTGTGGCAGCGCCACTTGTCGCGCTGGGCACGCCTGAATCGCAGCCGGCGCCGGCGCAGCGGCGAGGGACCAGCGCCCAGCCGCGAGGACGAGTACCTCTTTTACCAGACACTCCTTGGCGTCTGGCCACCCGGCCAGGATCTGTCGCAGCCGCTGCCGCCGCGGTTTGTCGAGCGCCTGCAGGCCTACGTAGTCAAGGCGGCGCGCGAGGCGAAGCGCAGTACCTCATGGCTGGATCCGAACGAGGAGTACGAAACGGCATTGTGTGCGTTCGTGGCGCAATTGCTGGCCCGCCCGGCTCGCAACGCATTCCTGCGGGACTTCGCTTCGTTTGCCGCTACGGTGGCATTCTTCGGCAACATCAACTCGCTGGCGCAGGTGGCCTTGAAGCTTACCTCGCCGGGCCTGCCCGATCTGTACCAGGGTACGGAGTTGCCGACCTTGACCCTGGTGGACCCGGACAATCGGCACCCGGTGGATTTCGCCGCGGCCGCGGCGCGACTTGCGGTGATCGCTCCGCTTGCAAGGCTGTCGCCCGCAATGCTGGCGCAGGCGGACGGCGCCAGCGCCAAGCTGCACCTGACGAGCAAGCTGCTGCAACTACGGCGCCGCGATCCCGACTTGTTCGCCCTGGGTGGATACCAGCCGCTGCGGATCGACGGGGCGGCCCAGGCGCACGCCTGCGCCTTCGCGCGAACTCACGCAGGGCGTTGCTTGATGGTGGTGGTGCCGCGCTGGAGCGCCAAGCTGATGCACGGCGTGAACGAATTGCCGCTCGCCCAAGGCGTCTGGGGAGACACCCGCGTGCTTGCCGATACAGCATGCGAGGCGCCCATGAGGAATGTGCTGACCGACAGGCCTGTGCGTGCGCGCATGTGCGGCGCAACGGCAGCATGGCGTGCGGCCGACCTGCTGCAGGAATTTCCGGTAGCGGTGCTGTATGGGACGCCATCGAGGCAGGATGCCGCGCCCCGCGAATCCGGATCCGAGCCGGGCTGAGTCGGGCTGGTTTGGCCTCATCCGGCGCTGGACGCCGCCAGTTCGAAACCGATCCATAGCGCGGCCAGGGCGGCGACGATGCTGAGCATGACGTTGCATCCGGCGATGAGGACCTCACCGCGCTTGAACAGATACAAGGTTTCCATGCCGAAGGCCGAGAAAGTCGTGAAGCCGCCGAGCAGCCCCGTGAACAGCAGCACCCTGGTCTGCGGCGAGAACATGCCGTGTTTGGCGACCAGGCCCGCGATCACACCGGCGGCCAGGCAGCCGATGACATTGACGCAGAACGTGCCGACAGGAAATCGCCATGCAACGGTATGGTGCATGATCCATCCTGATAGCTTGTAGCGAGCGACGGAGCCCAATGCTCCGCCCAGTGCCACCAGCACAGCTGCCCTCACCGCCGCTCCGCGCGCGTCGTCGCAATCGCCGCCGCGGCGGCATGACGGCGCGCCTGGCGGATGCGCTCCGCGTCGGAAGCCTGGTAGGCGCAACGGCGGGCATTGTCTTCCCGTTCGTCGCGCAGGGGGGCGAGGCCGCTGATTTCGTAGAGGAAGCGTACGAACAGCATTTCGGTATCCGGCTCCTCGATCCGCATCGTGAGCGTGCTGCCTGCGAAAGGCACGGCGGGGTCGGCACGGATGCACAGCGATTCATCGGGGATCAGTTCGACCTCATCCGCCATGATGAGACGCCCGCGGCGAATCCGACGCTGCAATCTGCCCGGCGAGATTTCGTCGATCGACGCCCAGTCGATGGATTCGTCCAGTACCTGCGGTTCGATGACCGTGTAGTGCAAACCGGACCACAACTGGCTACGCGTGAGCCACGATCCGGCGAGGTTCGCCGGATCGTTGATCCGGATCAGGTGTTCGTGGCGCAGGCACAGCGTCATGATTGCGGTCGAGACGGTCTCAGCGGATCTCGAAGCGTATCAAGGTCGAGCCCAGCTGGTTCGAACGCAGCGGGTTGGTATCGAAGCCGGCGTAAACCAGCACGCCCCGTGCTTCATAGCTGTCGCGCCGGACCTGTTCGCCGTTGTTGCCCTGCTGGTCCCAGTCCCATGAAAATGTCTTGGTCTCGCCAGGGGCGAAAGTCAGTGTGGTGGCAACCTGTGGAAAATTCCGGCCGTTGGACCACTGCCATACGACGTTGTCTGTGTTTTGGCGCACGACCACGAAATCAAACGTGCGTGCGCTGGGGAAATCGACCTCGACGCTTGTGCCGAGGCGGTTGCGGACGGTCAACACCAGCGTGATGGGATCGCCGCGCTCGAAACTGTCGGTGACCTGGCCATCCAGGTCTTGCAAGCTTAGTTCGGTTACGAACGAGGGGCGATCGCTGCCCCCACTATCGGATCCGAAGCTGCAGGATTGGGAACTGGCGCCGATGCAGATCGCAAGCATGCCCGAGACGGCCAGCAGGCGTGACAAGCGATGATGAGAGGCAGACGGCGTCCGAGGCATCGACTTAGCTTAGCCGCCTGCCGGGTGCACTGTCGACAGCGGTTGCGCAAGGCGGCGCCGGCAGCCGCTCCGTCGGGCGAGAAGCGCGCAATCCGCGCCACGGCCAGGCATTCTTACTGTTCTCCGGAGCCGTCGAGCTGCCACCTTGAATCGAACGATTGTCCTGATTGTCCCGACCCTGCTGCTGGCGTTCATGGGCTGTGCGAAACGGCCTGCCGAGCTGTCGATTTCCGGACCCACGATGGGGACGACGTACTCGGTGAAGGTGATCGAGCCGCCGCCGGGCCTGGACGAGGCGGTCATACGCCATGCGACCGAGGAGGTGCTGGCCGGTATCGACCTGGCCATGTCCAGCTATCGGGCCGACTCCGAGGTCTCGCGCTTCAATGCCTCCGCGTCGACGCAATGGTTCCCGGTGTCCGCCGATCTTGCGCGGCTCGTTCGGGCGGCGCTCGAGTTCAGCGAACTGTCGGGTGGGGCGTTCGATGTGACGCTGGCGCCGATGGTGGCGGCCTGGGGATTCGGTCCGGCGGCGCAGCCGGTATCGCTGCCGCAGGACGCTGATCTGGATGCGCTGCGTCGACGGGTGGGTTACCGCAAGCTGCACGTGAGCATGCAGCCGTTCGCCTTGCGCAAGGATGTGCCCGATCTGGAAATCGACTTGAATGGCATTGCGCCGGGCTATGCGGTCGACTTGCTTTCGGCGCGATTGTCGTCGATGGGTATCGGGCGCCACATGATCGACATCGGCGGCGAAGTACTGGCCGTCGGCCTGAATGCACGAGGCGGCCCATGGCGGGTGGCGGTGGAGCGGCCGGTCGACGCCGAGCCGGCGCCGTACGCCATCGTGCAGCTGCAGGACATGGCCGTGACCACCTCGGGCGAGTATCGACGCTATTACGAGCGCGACGGCCGGCGATATTCTCATACGATCGATCCGCGCACCGGGAAGCCGGTCGCGCATGCCCTGGCTTCCGTGGTCGTGATTGGCCCGACCTCGATGCATACCGATGCCTGGGCGACCGCCTTCAACGTTCTGGGTGCGCAGCCGGGATACGACCTGGCCGCGCAGCGCCAGATGCCGGTCATGTTCATCGAATGGCGCGATGGGCGGCTGCACAGGCGTGCGACGCCTCAATTCCAGGCGTATCTGGACTGGAGCGAAGGCGAAAGTTGAGCGGGTCCAGGTCGAGTCGAAAGCCAGCCGCCGCGCCGGAAAGTCAGCCGCACCGAGGCCAGATGAGGGCCGCGGGGCAGGATGGTGGCGCGGCCGGCCGCCGTCGCCGGCCGCCGGCTAATTGGGCGTCGATTCCGTTTCGGACTGCAGTTGCGCGTGCGCTTGCATTTCCTGCCGCAAGGTGGCCTCCAGCCAATCGTTCATGGTGATCATGGTGTTGCGGGTGCTGGACAGCCGCATGTGGATGCCGATGATGACGCCCGTGCGCTCGTCGATGACCGGGGCGCCGGCGGAGATTCCGCGCGCATCCATGTCGTGCATGAAGCCGGCCAGGCCGGCTGTCCTGATCCCGGCGGCGTTGTCGTCGAACGCTCGCTCGTACACGGTGCCGCGGGACTTGCGCTTGAGGGTGCCGGCACTGATGTCAGAACGAAAGCCGACCATGACCGCCGGGGCGGTGTCGCCCGTGAATCGGCCCAGTGGCATGGTGCGCTGTGCGTAGCGCGAGGGGTGGCTCAATCGCACCACGGCGAGATCCTTGGCGGGTTCGCCCGCCGCCCCGGCTTCGGTATTCCATTGCGACTTGATGTAGGAGATGGGTATGCGTTCGCGAATCTGGCCGCGCGAGTCCGTACTGTTGTAGGCGCAGTCTTGCGCCTGCGCGCTGACGCCATCGATCTCGAAGGTATGGGCCACCGTCACCCCGATGTCGAAGGCGCCGACCAGGAATGCGGTCGAGGAACGGGTCTGGCCGCCGACGGAGCAGGCGATGACGCCGATGCCGCTGAACGCCGAGTAGTCCTGGTCGGACATTTCGGCACGATGCAGCGCGGATGCCGCGAAGGCGCCGCGCTGCAAGGCTGCTTCGTAGCGCTGGACGTGTTGCGATTCAAGCAGCATACCGCGATGGCACGGCGCGCCTTGCGCACACAGACCCGTGGCTGCGTCGGCGCGCTGGCTGACGACCAACGCCGCCAGGGCGACGGTACCGGCCAGCGCGACGGCTTCCAGCAGCGAGGCCAAGTTCGAGCGAAGATTGTGTCGTTTCATGGCGCTTTCGGTGCCGCGGGGGGGGTCACAGACGTTCGCATGACGGCGCGCTCAGTGCTTTAGGGCGAAGCCTGAAGCGGATGCTTGTCCGCGCCTGTCGGCCGACTCGCTACGACAGCGGTTGGTGCCGCCGCGACGCAGAGGAGCATGTCGCGATCCTATTCGATCCCGGTGAGTTGAAAGGGTGATCGCGCTCTAGGTTTTGCGCCGAAAACGCCCTGGAAGGGATCTCATGCCTCCATAGCTGCTTCGGCCGTGGCAGCGACTTGCGCTAGACTGCTTTATGGGTTGCCTCGCGAGCGATTCGCCAGTCGTGCGCCGGCATCTGTGGCCCGGCGAGCGCTACCATGCGCCATGGCGTCCTGTTTCGCGATGGCTTTGTGCACTGGCCTGAACCAATCGCTGGATGCTGACATGACCGATGCCGTGCAGGACTCGCCCCAGGACTCGCAGCCGGATCTGTTCGCCGATGGCGCGGCGCGGCTGCTCGCGGCCAGCGAACGCGATCCGGCGCTTTGGCGCGCGATCCTGTCGCATGCCCGTGTCGGAGCGTCCCTGCCGCGCGTCTGGGCCTGCAGCGATTTCGTGGCCAACAGCTGCACTCGCGATCCCTCGCTGCTGCAGGACACGGTGGCACAGGGCACTCTCTTCGACCCTGTGGCAGAGGGCTGGATGGCATCGCAGCTCGCCGCGCAGGTGACAGGCGAGACCGAGCAGGATGTGATGGCCTCGCTGCGGCAATTTCGCAGGCGCCAGATGGTGCGCATCGCCTGGCGCGATATCGCCGGCTGGTCCGAATTGGGGGAAACGCTGCGGGATCTGTCGTCGCTGGCGGATGCCTGCGTCGAATTCTCCTATCGCTACATGTATGCCGCGCTGGCGGCTCGCTACGGCATGCCGCGCGGTGGGGAAAGCGGGGCGCAGCAGCCGCTGCTGGTGCTCGCCATGGGCAAGTTGGGCGGTGGCGAGCTGAATTTTTCCTCCGATATCGACCTCGTGCTGCTTTATCCGGAAGACGGGGAGACGGACGGCGCACGGTCGGTCGACAACGCAGAATTCTTCCTGCGGCTCGGACAAAAGATGACGCAATTGCTGGCCACCCCGACCGTCGAGGGTTTCGTCTATCGCGTCGATCTTCGCTTGCGGCCTTTCGGGGACAGTGGCCCTCTGGCCCTCAGCTTCGCCGCCTTCGAACACTATCTGCAGCAGCATGGCCGGGATTGGGAGCGTTATGCCTATGTAAAGGCAAGGGCGCTGACGGCGCGCGAGCACTATCCCGCCCTCTACGACGATGTGCTGCGCCCTTTTGTGTACCGGCGATATCTGGACTACGGCGTCTTCGAGTCGCTGCGTGACATGAAGTCGATGATTTCGCGCGAGGTGGAGCGCCGGGAAATGCAGGACGACGTCAAGCTCGGCCCCGGCGGTATTCGAGAAATCGAGTTCATCGTGCAAGCGCTGCAATTGATCCGTGGCGGCAGCGATCGCCGGCTGCAAAGCCAGGAGTTGCGCGTCGTGCTGCCGCGGCTGATCGGGCGCCGCCTGATGCCGCGGCAAGCGGTCGAGGAACTGCAGGCTGCCTATCATTTCCTGCGCCTGCTCGAGAATCGGCTGCAGCAGTGGAACGATGAGCAGACGCATCGTTTGCCGCAGAACCCGGTCGCGCGCGCGCGTTTGGCGCTGGCGATGAATGCCGCCGGGTGGGACGACTTGTGGCAGCGATTGAACGAGCATCGTGGACGCGTGTCGCGGCACTTCGCGCAGATCGTGTTCGGCCCGAGCGATTCGGCAGGCGCGCGACGCAAGGCCCCGACCACGTTCGACATCGACGCGCCGGCCAAGGAGCGTGAGCGTGCGCTGCAGGCGCTGGGATTCGCCGATACGGCCGCGGTGGGCGATCTGCTGGAACAGTTGCGGGTCGGAGCCTATTACCGGCGGCTCGACGAGACCGGCAGGCGCCGCTTGCACGATCTGCTGCCGCGCCTGCTGCCGCAGATCGCGCAGGCGGCCGCGCCGCCGACCGTGATGGCGCGCGTGGTGCGCATCCTGGAAATGATCGGCGGCCGCACCGTATACCTTGCGCTGTTGAATGAAAGCGAAGTCGCGCTGCACCGTCTGGTCGGCCTGTGTGCGCAAAGCCAGTTCCTGGCGGACCAGATCGCTGCCTTCCCGCTGCTGCTCGATGAACTCATCGACGAGCGCTTGCTCGAAGAGCAGTCGACGCGCGCGCAGTTCGCGGAGGATCTCGCCGGGCGCCGCATGGCCATGCAGAGCGACGATCCTGAGCGGCAGGTCGAGATCCTGCGCCAGTTCCAGAGTGCCGCCATATTTCGCATCGCAGTCGCCGACCTGACGGGCCGGCTGCCGCTGATGAAGGTCAGCGACCGCTTGACGGATATCGCCGAACTCATCGTCCAGGAGGCGCTGGCGCTTGCCTGGGCGCAGATGACCGAGCGTTACGGGAAACCGCTGTGCCAGGATGAGGGCGGATCCCACGCCCCGAGCATGATCGTGGTCGCCTACGGCAAGCTCGGGGGGCTGGAGCTGGGCTACGGATCGGACCTGGATCTGGTCTTCCTGCACGACTCCTCGGGCGCAACGCAACGCACGCAAGGTTCACAAAGCGTCGATAACGGGGTTTTCTTCCAGCGGCTGGGGCAGCGCCTGGTGCATTTGCTGACCGTACATACTGCCGCGGGGCGGTTGTACGAGGTGGACACCCGGCTGCGCCCGGGCGGCAATCGGGGGCTGCTGGTGCAGTCGCTGGCGGCGTTTCGCGATTACGAATTCCAGGATGCCTGGACCTGGGAGCATCAGTCCCTGCTGCGCGCGCGGGCCATTGCCGGCGACAGCATGCTGCGCGAGCAGTTCGAGTCCGCCCGGATAGAGGTGTTGCGCCAGGCCGTCCGGCGCGACGACCTGCAGGACGAAGTGCGAAAAATGCGCCGGCGCATGCGTGAGAATCTATCGAAGGCGCGTCCGGGCCAGTTCGACCTGAAGCAGGATGCCGGGGGGGTCGCGGATCTGGAGTTTCTGGTGCAGTTCTGGATGCTCAAATGGGCGGACCAGTATCCGCAGATCGTAACGTTCTCGGATAACATCCGTCAGCTGGAGAGTCTTGCGTCCGGTGACCTGGTATCGCAGTCGAGGGTGGACTTCCTGACCGATACCTACCGGCTTTACCGCCAGCGTCTGCATCGCTTGTCGCTGGATGGAGCCGGGAGCGTGGTCGATGACACGGAATTCGTCGAGGCTCGGCGCGGAGTCATCGAAGTATGGGAAGAGGTCATGCGCGAAGCGGCTGATCTGCGATAATCCCCGATATAATATTCTTTCGCATGCTCGAGGCGCACCGTTCATGACAACAACCGAACCGACCGCGAAGCTCATTCAGCCCAACGCGCAAAACCAGTACGCGGTGACGCCGGACAATCTGCCGCTATCCTGCCCCATGCCCGGCATGCACCTGTGGAATTCACATCCGCGGGTGTTTCTGCCGATCGAGAAGACAGGCTGGGCGAAATGCCCATACTGCAGCGCGGAGTACACGCTGAACCGTTAGCCACAAACCTGCAGGATGCGAGCGGCGGCATCGGGCCTGGCACCAGGCACCCAGCCGCGCGCGCCGCGTCCGACGAAGGGTTACCTCTTCGGCTGCGATCGAGCTGCGGCACCTCCGGCTTGCTCGATCGTCCTGGACGAAGTTCGACGTTCACCTCAATCCCAAGACGGATCGCCAAATCATGCAGGCACATCTCGGACAGCCCTCGGCGGGCGGACCCGGCTCTTCAGGCGCTGTGGCCATCGACGTAGTGGACAGGATCGATCGCGCGCCTTGGAGCGGCTTTCAGAAGTCCGTGCTGCTGCTCGCGGCCCTGGCGGTCATTCTCGACGGCCTCGACAACCAGCTTCTGGGCTTCGCGATTCCCGCGCTGATCGCAGACTGGGGGGTGACACCCGCGGACTTCGCACCGGTCGTCGCGCTCAGCCTGGTCGCGATGAGCATCGGCACCGCGCTGGCGGGATTCTTCGGCGACAGCTACGGCCGCCGGCCGACATTGATTGTCTGCGTGGCGACCTTCGGCTTTGCGACCGGGGCAATCGCCTTCGTCGACGATTTTTCCAGTCTGTTCGCCTTGCGTCTCATCGCTGCACTGGGCCTCGGCGGCGCCATGCCGAACGCCACGGCATTGCTCGCCGAATATACCCCTTTGCAGCGCCGAAGCCTGGCCGTGACGCTCGGCATCGTAGGGGTGCCGGTGGGTGGCTTGCTCGGTGGCCTGATTGCAGCGGGTGTGCTGCCGGTCTATGGCTGGAGGGCGTTGTTCCTGATCGGCGGCATACTGCCGCTCATCGTTGCCGCCATCATGGTGTTCAGGCTGCCCGAGTCGCCCAGTTATCTTGTCAGGCAGCCGCACAAGCGGCTGCAGCTGGTGCAGGTCCTGCGTCGCTGCGGCTTGCAGGTCGCCGATGACGCGCAGTTCGCCTCGGCGACGACGGGCGCGGCGGTGCGGCAGCCTTTCCTCACCTTGTTCCAGGGTCCATTGCTGAGGGACACGCTGGTGCTGTGGCTGGCATTCTTTTCCTGCCTGCTGTGCGTCTATGCGGTGTTCAACTGGGCGCCCACCATGCTGGTCGGGGCCGGGTTCGACCTGGCGGTGGCCAGCAGCGGCCTGGCCGGGTTCAATCTGGGCGGGATTGCCGGCGCACTGACGGGCGCCTGGTTCATGGACCGCTACGGCTCGCGCCCGACCTTGATCACGGGCGCCGCCGGCGGAGCGGTGGTCGCGGTGCTGATGGCAATCTGGGGCTTCGATGCCAGTGCCGGCAGCAGCCCGGTGCTGGTGGTCCTGGCGATGGCCTTGCTGGGCGCCTCCATCAATGGCGTTCAGGTGATGTTGTTCGCGCTGGCGGCCGGCGTCTATCCGGCAAGCAACAGAGCGACGGGAGTCGGCGTGGCATTGGCTGTTGGCAGGGTAGGGGCCGTGGCCAGTTCGTACGCCGGGGCCACGGTGCTGGGTTATGGCGCGGATGCCTACTTCGCCTGGCTGGCCGGCGCCATGCTGGTGGTGGTGGTGGCGGTAGTCCTCCTCAAGCGCCACATCATCCCGGCCAGGCTGCTCGTTCCGGCGACGCTAGAGCCGACGACCGAGCAGTCCTCATGATGCAATGGGCGGGCCGCTACCTATGACCAAGACGCTCGAGACGACGCCAGCCGCCGATGGCTTTCGCATGCCCGGCGAGTTCGAGCCGCATGCCGGATGCTGGATGCTGTGGCCCGAACGGCAGAGCAACTGGCGTTTGGGCGCGAAGCCGGCGCAGGCAGCCTTCTGCTCGGTGGCGACTGCGGTCGCCACCGCCGAGGCGGTCACGGTCGGCGTATCCAGCGCCCAGTTCGTGCACGCGCGCTCGATGCTCCCGGATGCGATCCGGGTGGTCGAAATGAGCAGTGACGATGCATGGATGCGCGATGTCGGGCCGACGTTCGTCGTGGACGGGCAGGGAGACGTACGAGGTGTGGATTGGCAGTTCAATGCCTGGGGCGGCTTGGCCGGCGGCTTGCATTTTCCCTGGGACCAGGATGACCTGGTGGCGCGTAAGGTGCTGCAGATCGAAGGCCGTGCGCGCTACCGTGCAGCTTTGGTGCTGGAGGGCGGCGCCATCCATGTCGATGGCGAAGGCACCCTGATCACGACCGAAGAGTGCCTGCTGAACCCCAACCGCAACCCGCAATTGGATCGCGGCCAGCTGGAGATCCTGCTGCATGAGTACCTGGGGGTGACCAGCATCATCTGGCTGGGGCAGGGTTTGATCGATGACGAGACCAGTGGTCATGTCGACAATCTGTGCTGCTTCGCGCGCCCGGGCGAGGTGGTACTGGCCTGGACCGACGACAAGCGCGACCCGCAGTATCGCGTCTGCCAGGATGCATTCGAGCGGCTGATGGAAGCGCGCGATGCGCAAGGCCGGCGCCTGAAGGTCCACAAGCTGCATCAGCCGGGACCGATGTATCGTACCGCGCAGGACGTGGAGGACATCGATGTCGCCGAGGGCGGCAAGCCGCGGCGAGTCGGCGAGCGGCTGGCCGGATCGTATGTGAATTTCTACCTGGCCAATTCCACGATCGTCATGCCGCTGCTGGATCCCAGGCACGACAAGGAGGCGGCGCGCAGCCTGCAGCGGATCTTTCCGCAACGGCGTCTCATCGGGGTGCAGGCACGCGAGATTCTGTTGGGCGGCGGCAATATCCATTGCATCACGCAGCAAGTACCCCTGGGCACAGAGCCGGACCGCTCGACCCGCTCGGCCACCGGCTCGCGCGACGATGCTTCGGTTGGCATCGCGAGCAGCACCTCGGGCAGGGCGAAGCGCAGGCTCCAGGACCGTGCGCCTGTCGCGCGCCCGTCCCGCCTCGCCGTGGTGCCCAAGGCCAAGCCCAAGCCCAAGCCTGCCCCCAAGGCCAAGTCTGGACTCAAGCCAAAGTCCAAGTCCGGATCCAAGCTCGACCCCAAACCAAAGGCCCAGTCCGGTTCCAAGGCCAAGGCGAAATCCAGCACCAAAGCTGTCAAAGTAGCCGCGGATGCGGGAGCTGCGAACCCATCGAGCCTGAGTCGGCGCAAAGCTGGCGCGGGAACTCGGGGTCGGGACCGGGTCGACAAGTAGTCGCGTAAGGTATAGGACGGTCGTCACAGGCAGATCGCCGCCAGCCATGCCGGATCAACCCCCGCAAGAGCACAAGATCGGCAAAGCCGAGCTCAAGCACCTTGAGCCGCTCCTGCGCGATGAGCTGCTGGCTGCGCAGACACAGCTGCGCACAGCCGGGGCGTTCTCCCTGGCGCTGATCATCAGCGGTACCCCCGCTGCCGGACGCAGCGAAACGATCAACGAGTTGCTGGAGTGGCTCGATCCGAAGTTCGTCACGGTCCATGCCTTCGACGAGCCGGACTGGAAGGACAAGCAGCATCCCGTCATGTGGCGCTACTGGCAGACCTTGCCGGCGCGCGGCCGGATCGCATTCTATTTCGCCGCCTGGTACAACGATTACCTGCGCTACGCGTTGCACAAGCCACGGCAGCTGCGCCGGCATGAACAGCGCATGGTGGAGCGGATCCGCGCTTTGGAGACCATGCTCGCGGCGGATCAGGTGCGGGTCGTGAAAATCCATCTGCACATCGATGCCAAGACGCAGCGCGCACGACTGTCGCGACTGCTGTCGAACAGACTGACCCGCTGGCGGGTCACGCCCGAGGAGCGCTGGCTGGCGCAACACTACAAGCGCGTCGAGAAAGCCACGCAGCGCTGCTTGAACGCGACCGATCATGCGTCGGCGCCCTGGCATTCGATTGCGGCGCACGATGAGGCGTATCGGCTGTTGCGCGTCGGCGAGATCCTGCGCAATGAATTGCTGGAGGGATTGAGATCGGCCGCGCCCGAGGCACGGCCCGCGCTGACCCGGCCGGCGCAGAAAGCCACGGTGGAGGTGTCCGCGTCGTCGCTGCGTGCCCTGGGACTGGCACAGTATTCATCTCCCGATGTGCCGCCGGCGGAATATCAGCGCGAACTGGAACGCCTCCAGGGTCGACTGGCCTTGCTCGTGCGGCGTCCGAAGTTTCGCAAGCGGTCGCTGGTGCTGGCTTTCGAAGGGCTGGACGCGGCAGGCAAGGGTGGTGCGATTCGCCGCCTGACCCATGCGCTGGATGCACGCCAGTATCAGGTCGTTCCCATCTCGGCGCCGACGCCGCAAGAACGCGCCTATCCGTATCTGTGGCGATTCTGGCGCTTCCTGCCGGAGCGCGCGGATATCGCCATCTTCGATCGCAGCTGGTATGGCCGCGTCCTGGTCGAACGCGTACGCGGCCTGGCGGCGCAAGCCGACTGGCAGCGGGCGTATGCGGAAATCGTGGAATTCGAAAGGCAATTGACCCAGAGCGGGTGCATGGTCGCGAAATTCTGGCTCGGCGTCAGCAAGCGCGAGCAGCTGGTGCGTTTGAAGGAACGGGATGAGGATCCTCTTAAGCGCTTCAAGGTCGACCCGGAGGACTGGGTGAATCGTCGCTTCTATGGCGACTATCAGGCTGCCGCCGCGCACATGATCCAGCGCACGCATGCGGACGATGCACGCTGGACGGTAGTCGCCGCCGACAACAAGCATCATGCGCGCCTGGCGGTACTGCGCACCGTGTGCGAGACGATCGAGCGAGCGCTGTAGCCGGCTGCCGCAAGCGCGCTCGGGGTGGATGCATGCGCGGCTACGTCTGCCGCAGCGCGTCGCCTGGTGCGGCAACCCTGCTCAGGCCGTCAGTCCGGCGGCATTCATCAGCAGGCGAAAGATTACCGCTACGATGCCCAGCGCCGCGACGCCAAGAACCCAGATCAGCGCCAGCCAGCCAAAGCGTTTGAGCCATGACTTCGGCGCGCCGGAGGCAACGCTCATCGGCACTTGTCGCACTTTCAATGATATCCCTCGCCGACCCTGACCTTGCCGCGGAACACGTAGTACGACCATGCGGTGTAGGCGAGGATGATCGGTATGATGAACAGCGCGCCGACCAGGGTAAAGCCCATGCTTTGTGGCGGCGCGGCCGCCTCGCGTATCGAGATGTGCGGCGGAATGATGTTCGGCCACAGGCTGATGCAAAGGCCGCTGTAGCCCAGGAAGAGCAGGCACAGCGCCAGCAGGAACGGCGCTGAATGCGGATCCCGCCGCAGGGACCTGAGGATCGCCCAGGTCGTGACCAGGACCAGGATGGGTACCGGCGAGAAGACGACGATGTTCGGCAGTGTGAACCAGCGGGCAGCGATGTCGGGATGCTGCAACGGCGTCCACAGGCTGACGATGCCGATCACGGCCAGCAGCGTCAGGGCCGTGGGCCGCGCCAGTCGTATCATGCGCTGGCGCAGATCGCCCTCGGTCTTGATGATCAGCCATGTCGAGCCGAGCAGCGCATAGGCGACGATCAGGCCCAGGCCGGTAAACAGGCTGAATGGCGTGATCCAGTCCAGAGCGCCTCCGAGATAGTGCGGGCCGTCGGTCTCGAAGCCGTTGAGGAATGCACCCAATGTCACGCCCTGGGAGAAGGTTGCCAGATAGGAGCCGCCGATGAAGGCTTTGTCCCAGAACGGCTTGTGATGCTCGTCCGACTTGAAGCGGAACTCGAAGGCGACGCCGCGCCAGATCAGGCCCAGCAGCATCGCCGCGAGCGGCAGATAGAGGGCGGTGAGCACCACTGAATAGGCGAGCGGAAATGCGGCCATCAGCGCCGCGCCGCCAAGCACCAGCCAGGTTTCGTTTCCATCCCAGACCGGAGCGACGGTGTTGACCATTACGTCGCGGTCGTCGCGTCCGTGCACGAACGCAAACAGGATGCCGATGCCGAGATCGAAGCCATCCATGACGACGTACATCATCAGGCCGAAGGCGATGATGAGAATCCAGACCACTGGCAGATCGATGCCCATCCCTCATCCTCCCTGCTCGCCCGTGGGCGACCCGTGCGCACCGACGTGATCGGGCGCGGCCGACAGCGGCCTTGCCGGCCGGTGATGCGGTCGCGAATCGGCATCCGGCGGTTCGTCCGGCGCGACCTGTGGCCCCTCGCCGACCAGCCTGAGCATGTAACGCGCGCCGATGCCGAAGACGATGAAATAGGCAACGATGAATACCAGCAGGGTGACGCTCATCGTCAGCACCGAATGACCCGACACGGCATCCTTGGTACGCATGACGCCGTGCACGATCCAGGGCTGGCGGCCGATTTCGGTCGTATACCAGCCGGCGAGAATGGCGATCAGGCCCGACGGTCCCATCCAGGCGGCGAAGTGCAGGAAATGCCGCTGCCGGTAGAGCGCGCCGCGCCAGCGCAGCCACGCTCCCCAGGCGCCGAGCAGCAGCATCAGCGCTCCCAGCCCGACCATGATGCGAAAGCTCCAGAACACCACCGTCGAATTGGGGCGATCCTCGGCGGCAAACTCCTTGAGGGCGGGAAACTGGCCGTTCCAATCGCGAGTGAGGATATAGCTGCCCAGCTTGGGGATCTCGATTTTGTAGCGTGTCGTTTCCTCTTTCATGTCGGGCCAACCGAACAGGATCAGCGGTACGCCCTCGCCGGGCTTGTTTTCCCAGTGGCCTTCTATCGCTGCGATCTTGGCCGGCTGGTGCTGCAGCGTGTTCAGGCCATGCAGGTCGCCGATCAAGACCTGGACGGGCGCCACCAGCAGCAGCATCCACATCGCCATGGAGAGCATGGTGCGGATGCGGTCGTTGTCGTTGCCGCGCAGCAGATGCCATGCCGCGGAGGCCCCGACGAAGGCTGCGGTGGCGAGGAATGCGGCGACGGTCATGTGCGCCAGCCGGTACGGGAACGAGGGATTGAAGATCACTTGCAGCCAATTCACCGGCACCACGACGTTGTCGATGATTTCGAAACCCTGAGGGGTGTGCATCCAGCTGTTCGAAGCAAGGATCCAGGTGGCGGAGATGAGCGTGCCAAGCGCGACCATGATGGTGGAAAAGAAGTGCAGGCCCGGACCCACCCGGTTCCATCCGAACAGCATGACGCCGAGGAATCCGGCTTCGAGAAAGAAGGCGGTCAACACCTCATAGGCAAGCAGCGGTCCGGTGATGGAACCGGCGAAGGCCGAGAAATAACTCCAATTGGTGCCGAACTGGTAGGCCATGACCAGCCCGGAGACGACACCCATGGCGAAATTGACGGCAAAGATCTTGGACCAGAAATGATAGAGATCGCGATACACCGTCTCCTTTTTCCACAGCCACAGACCTTCAAGGACGGCGAGATAGCTCGCCAGGCCGATCGTGATGGCCGGGAATATGATGTGAAACGATATCGTGAAGCCGAACTGTATCCGCGCGAGCTCGAGTGCTGTCAGTCCAAGCATTGGCTTCTCGGAAACGATGGGGGCGGTCGCGCGCCAGGTCCGAGCTCGCCACCCTGCGGTCGCCGCATCGCGAGGGAAGAAGCCATCCAGCAGCGGCCTCGCTGAATGAATCCGGACACCAGCGGATTATGCCCATGCAGGCAGCACACATATATATGTGTAAAACCGCTAGCTTTTAGTCGCTCGGGTCGATCGACCGCTGGCGAGGCGTGCAAGAACTCATGCTTCCCGCCTCCCGGGCGGCCGCAGGGCGCTGAGGCCGCGCGCTACAGCGATCGGCGCACGCCGACGATGAATACGATGTCGGGCGACGCTTCGACCGCGACGTCTTCGCTAAAGCCCAGGTCCAATTGCCACCCCGAGGCGAATCGATAGTCGGCACCGATACTCAGAATGAGTGCCTCGCCGAGCATATCCAGCCGCGTGCCCGTGAAAGCGGCGGAGTGGGCGTCCGCCTGGGCCTTGAGCGCCAGTCGAGGCCCGATGCGCCAGCTCATCCCGGCCAGGCCGCTCCAGACCAGGTTGCGCTGCTGATCCGGGAGCAAGTCGCCTTCCCCAAGCCAGGTCACGCCGATCTGCGCGTAGGCGGACCATCGTGCATCCCAGCGATGTTCGGCCGCCACGGCCAGCGTGACGTCGGCGGCACCGCTTCCCGCCAGACGGCCGGTTTGCCCCGTCGGCAACTTGAGGCTAAGCCAGGCCATGGCGGAGGAGGAGGCCGTATCGACCAGGCCATAGCCGACATCGGCCGAGACATCGCCCAGTCCCTGGGCGGAAGTCTCGACATCGATACGCTGCGTGGCGTCGCGCGAGTACCGGATACGGATGCGATCTCTCGCCAGCGCCGGGCGGACTCCCTGCGGCAGCCCGAAGGCGTCATGCCAACCATCGATGAAGCCATCGAGCACGCCGGCGCCGGTATACCGGTAAGGGATTTGCAGCCCGAAGGCGAGATGTTTCGTCAACGATCCGCGATAGGTGAGCCGCAGCTCGCGCGTCTCGGCATCGACCAGCAGGTACTGCGATCCGTCCGTCTGGGCGAGTGCGGTATTGCTCCAGTTCAGGTCGATCGACAGGACCTCCGCATCGCGGACCGGGCGCGAGGGGAATGGCATGGGCAACCCGAACCCCGCGAGCAGAGGATTCTGGTCCCGGGTGGGAAGTGCGGGGGAGGCAAGTGCGCCGCCGCCAGAGGCCAGCAGACACACCGTGCCCACTGCGATGCCGCCGCTGGCGCGCCGCCTCATGCCGGCGAGGGTTCTTCTGGTTCAGAACCAGATCGAAACGAATGCCTGGAATACGTTGGCGCCGAAAGCGTAGAACGGTTCCGAGCCGACTGGACGGAAGCGCGGATCGGTCGCTGGCAGCAACGAGTAGCGAGCATCCCGGAAGTCCTCGTAGTCGAACTCGATACGGTCGTAAAAGATATTGACGGTGCCTTTCTTCACGAAGCGCCATCCGGTGGAGGCGAATTCATAGCTGGCGCCGATTCTGAACGTCTGGCTGCTGAAGGTCGAGAGCTCCTTGTCGCGCGCCATGAAATTCTGTTCGTCGCGCCGCTCGAACAAATCGCTATAGAAGTCGGCGCGGTCCTGGGTGTAGTGGCGATAGCTCGCCTCGAAGATCCATTCCTTTCCCAGCGGATGAGTGTACCCCAGCTCGAAGGTATTGGAGCCGATACCCCAGGTATCGGTAAAGAAGCGATAACCGCCGTGCAAGGCAGCGCGGTAGGGCAGGAAATAGCGAGCATTCAGCGCCACCGCGTTGCTGGTTCGAGTGCGCGGATAAACCTCCGCATCGAGCGCGAACAATCGCTCGTCGCTTGGATTGATATAGCGGTACGAGCGATACGGATTGTTGAGGTAGCCCTCGTCCGTGATGACCTCCAGGTCCAGGACCATGATCAAGGTCTTGGTCATGACTTGCGAAACGCCGACCCGGTAGTTCCAGCGATCGATGGGTTCGTTGAAATTCGGATCGACGCGGTCGGTGATCGTGTCTCGCTTGCGCACCGTATCCGATCCTTTCGAAAAACCCATGGTGATCGTCGTCAGATCGCCAAACAAATCCTGACTGATGCCGAAGGAGGCGGTTTCGGCCTGGTAATCGTTTTCCTTGCTGTTGCTGTAGCCCAGGCTGTAAATGGTCTTGCCGCGAAGATACTCCAAGCCGAGGCTGTACTGATCGCGCTGCTCCTTGTATTCGCTGGCACCGCTGACTTCGACGTCAATGGAGGCGCTGGTGACCATGTCGGTGTAGTAGTTGGCGCTGACGGCATATTTTTCCGCCATTTTCTTGCGTACCAGCACCGAGGGCCCGTGAATCGTAACGCCGCCGCCCTGGTAGCGATGATAGAGAACGTCGGCGCGATCTTCGGCCAATACGCCGGCATGGGCGGCCGCGAACCCGGTTGCAAGGAAAATGGGCGCGAGCCATGCCAGCGTGAATGCTCCTCGAGCACCGCCGCGGTGTGCGGCACTGGCCACGGGGGCCACGGGCGCCTTGCTCATGCCTGGGTCACGCATCAGTTGCAGCCGCAACCGCCGCCCGCACTGCCGCGCGCGCCGCGTGCGCCTTCGCGCGCTTCGAATACGTGCTGCATGTATGCCGTCGAAACCGGATTGCGATCCAGCGACATGATCGGATCGGCAAGTGCCTGGCGTTCGTAAGGCTTGACCCAGGGTTCGATGTTGCCGCAGCCGCCGCTACCCAGGGCGGCGGTGGCCAGGGCCAGCGCGGAAAGAACGCCGCGCGCCCGTGCGCGCATCCGGGTACCGGGTCTCGCCGCATGGTTTGCCGCGCTGCGCGTCCGGCTGCAATCCTCGATAATCGGAGCGGTCACAGGGGCCTCACTCTTTCAGCAATGCGCGAATCTGGTTCAAGTACTCGCCTTCGTCGCCAGGCTTGTAGCCGCGGTGCAGATAACGCACGTTGCCCTTGCGATCGATGAATACGGTGCTGGGCATGGCACTGACGTCGTACAGTTTGCTCACTTGGCTGTCCTTGTCGAACAGTACCGGAAAAGAGACAGGTGTCTGGGCGAGCCAGCGCTCGGCATCCTGGGTGTCTGCCTCGACATTCACGCCCAGCAGGGTGAATCCCAGGGCGCTGTAGCGCTGGTACATCGTATCCAGCAAGGGCATCTCCTGGCGGCAGGGACCGCACCAGCTGGCCCAGAAATTGAGCATCACTACCTGGCCCTTGAGCTGCTCCAGCGATATCTGCCCGCCCTCGCGTGCGGGCAGCGTGAAGTTGGGTGCGCTGGAGGTGCTGGCGCCGACCAGCGACGACATCGCCAGCGCAGCGGACAGTGCGCAGATTCGGAGCCAACGATCGAGGTTTCGCAGCAGCATGGTTCGAGATGCCTGTAGCCAGGGTGGTCCAGGATGCATGGTGCTCAGAAGAAAAACGACAGTCCGAGATGCGCTTCTAAATTATTGACGATCTTCTTCTCGCCCAGCAGATCTATGTCGTATACATGGTCGCGCACGTCGAAGTGCACGGCGATCCAGTCGGCAGGCAGGACGCGGTAGCCGAATCCGCCGCTGACCGTGAAACGGTCGTCACCAGCGAAGCGGGTACTTCCCAGACCGGCCAGCAGATAGAACGCCGAATTGTAGGAACGGTTCTTGCCGACGAAGATCTCCCCCGGCAGGGCATTCCATCCAGCCGAGAGCGCGTAGTAGGTGTAGTCGCGCTCGCTGTCGCTGAGCAGTTGCGCGGAGCCGGATAGTTTCTCGTAGCTGCTGCGTCCGGCCCGCGAACGGCCCAGCGTTGCCTCCAGGAAAAAATCCTCGGTCAGGTGATAGGCGAGGCGCGCGCCGTACACGACATTGCTCTCGAAGTCCTCGATGCTGAGGATGCCGGCATATGCGCCGATTTCGAAATCTTCCGTGTCGATGCGCGCGCGCCGGATCTCGCGGCGCTCGACCTGCGGCTCGATGACCGAGCGCTCGGCGGGCTCGCCGGTTCCGGCCGGCGTCGATACGGGGGGGACGGACTGCGGCGGCGCGTCGGTGCGATCGCTGCCGATCCACGCGCAACCGGGCAGGACGACGGCAGCGGCCGCGGTCAGAAAAAGAAGGCGAACCCGAGATACTTCCATTCGTCCACTTCCTCGTTGTCGTCGCGGCTGGTGAAAATGACGTTGTTGCGGTATTCCGTGCGCAGCATGAAACGCCGCGTGAGATAGAACTGCAGCCCACCGCCGACATAGCCGATCTGGTCGTCACGGTCGACGGCGCGTACCAACGTCGATTTGGGCTCGATGTGTATGATGCCTGTGCCCAGCGTGAAGTAGGGCGACAGGCGCCACTCGGGCACGAACACGTGCATGAGGCCGATGGTTGCGCTGTAGCCGTTGGAGAATTCGCCCAGGATATGGTTGAACGCCAGCTCGATCGACAAGTTGTCGCTGAACGAATAACCGCCGAAAGCCGAGATCAGGCTGGCGCCGGCGAAGTCGCCGGCCATGATCCCTGCCTGCCAGCGGCGGCTCATGTAATTCTCGCGCGCGGGTTCCTCCAGGTCCAGGGGTTCGCCGGTCGGCTCGAGGGTCGCGATCATCTGTGCCCGCGGGACCCAGCCCTCGATGCCCCGGTCCGTGCGCACCTGGAACCAGTCGGTGCGCCGCTTCAGAAGCGTGACTTCCCGGCCGCGCTCGACGACATGGAATATCGGGTAGCCGCGTCCCGGTCCGGTATGCAGTTCGATGAACGGGTCGGCGATCAGAATCCTGAGGGGGTCGTCAGCCTGTGCCGCCAGCGTCCAAAAGCAAGCCAGCAGGCCCAGCAGCGAAATCAGACGGGACATCAATTCTCCGGGGCTGCCGCGAACGGATCGTTGTAGTACTGCGCGCCGATATCCAGCCATTCGGAGAGCAAGCGTAACTCACTCGGCGACATAAAGTCGCTATGGTCGACCCTGCCCACCCGGCGTCCTTCCAGGGTGTCGAAGAACCGGGCAGAGGCGCGGGCGCCCGCGGCGCTCATCGAGGCGGGCACATTGCGGTACGCGATGCAGGTCTCGACATTCGTGACCGGATCGATCTCGATCTGCAGGCACTCGTCAGCCAGCTGGCCGTTCGCATCCAGGATCTGGCCGCGGTCGGCGAACAGCAGCTCGCGATAGGCCCGGAACCGATCCGGCTCCTCCTCGGAGGGGCCATCGCTCAGGTCCAGATCGCCCGCCGGCACATCGAGGGCGCCCATCGCATTCGCGGGCAGGTGGCAGCCGTTGCAGCGGTGGTTGATCACCAGCGCGGCGTTGTCCGGGTCCAGGTCCGGGATGCCGTCGAGGTCGGCATCGACCGTGCGCTCCTTGCTCCACAAGGGATGAATGTGCTGCTCGTAATGGATCGTGATACGACAACCGCTGTGCCATTGCGCCAGGCAGCCGGCAGGAGTCGGCAGCGGCGTGCTCAGTGCGTTCTCGCATGCGACGCGCGCCGTCGGATCGGCCGGGTCGCTCTGCACCGTCGAGATCCCGCGGGCATAGCAAAGATCCACCGCTGCTGCGGGCGCAATCGGCGCCGCCGGCCAGTAGTCCTGGAAGGCAACGTCGACGCTTGGTTCGCAGGCGATGGTGCCGGCGCACATGATGCGATTGCGTACTTGCGCCATGGTTTCACCCATATCGGCGAACAGGGCGGCGTTGGTGTTCGGGAAGGCGCTGCCGGTGGTCGGTGCGCCCTCGTTGACCGAAGCGCTCAGGCCGCGCCGGCCGTGAGCGCGCGGCGGATCGCTGTTCGGATTGTGACAGCCATTGCATTCCAGCACTTCGCCGGGCAATACCTGCAGCCAGTTGGTGTGCCGATTGCCCAGCGGCGCCGGCAGGCGCCGCCCGCTGGCGTCCAGCACGCTGATGCCGAAGGCTACGTTGGCGGGGATCTTGACCTTGACCGATCCGTCCGGCTCGATCGGCGCGTAGCCGAGGATTTCGCGCATGCCCAGCGAGCGCTGCGGGCCGAACGCCGTGCCCGGCACATCACGCGTCGCGTCATCCGGTTGGGAGACGGCCTTCTCGATGCGCAGGAAACGCGCCGGCCGCGTGGCATAGGCGGCATTGCCGGGATCGCGCACGGCGGCGATGCCGCCGGGTGCCTGGTCGACGCCGTCCATGTCGTACACGCTGCGGATGTGCAGGACGCCGACACTTTGCGCCAGCAGATCATCGGCAAAATCGACGCCCGGGACGCGATCCAGGATGACCGGCGGCAGCGGGCGCGAGGAGCCGGAAACGACCTCGGTGTAGATGAAGCCTTCCTGCGGCACGACGATAGGCTGCTGCGTGTTGTCGCGCAGATCATAGATATACAAGCCATACAGCGGCGGGGCTTCGACGGCATCCGGGTCGGCCAGTCGTTCGCTGGTGCAGGGCACGATGCGCGTGGCGTCCACCAGGCGGCATTGCGACCAACTCACGAGCAGGCGATCCGTACCATCGAACAATGCGGCGGCGGAGCGATATCGCCCGCCGGGTGATGGACCGGCGATGGTGCGCACGTCGGTCGGCAGCGCGCGCACTTGCGCCGGTCCGCTCATCCCCTCGCTGGCTGCGAGCGGCTGGGTGTCGTCGACGTAGTTGTCGGTGTCGATCAGCACCAGGTCGCCCCCTTCGCCGGTGCCTTGGAACGGTCGGATCAGCGCCAGCGTGCGTCCATCCGGCATCGTTCGAGCATTCAGGAACTGAATGGTGGCGGGTCGCCCGGTGGCAGGGTCGGGCGTGCCGGTCTCATGGCTGTTCGCACCGTACAACAGTTCCAGAGCGGTCCCGTCCGGGTTCATGCTGTACAGGTCGAACTGGCTGTCGTCGCTATGATGCTCCCAGCGTGTGAAGACGATCCTGCCGTCCGGCAGGATCGCAGGATCCAGGTCGTGACTCTGGTTGAAGGACACCTGGTGAATGTTGGTGCCATCGGCCTCCATGACGTGCAGCACGAACGCGGGCTCACGATCGTCCTCGTCCTGGGCGGCGAACTGCGGCTTGCTTTCATCCAGCAGGATGGCGCGTGATTGCCGCTGGCGTGTGGAGGAGAATACTATTCTGCCGTCGGGCAGGTAGTGGGGCATGATGTCATGCCCCTCTTGTGCAACCGTGTCCGACTGGATGACGCGGCGCAGGCTGCTGGTGGCGGTGTCGTACTCCCAGATATTCCACGTCGGCTGCTGTTCCTCGGCGGCGTTTTCGATGAACTGCGCGCGCATCGAAAAGACCACCTTGGCGCCATCGAAGCTCACCTCGACATCGCGCACATCGCCCAGGCCTTGCGTGTGCCCGGCCGTCAGGTTGATCTCGGCCGCGGAGATCGAGGCGCGATCGCGCATGAACAGGTCGGCGCCGATGTCGAAGCGGCGTAGCCGGCGAGCATCCGCCTGGGCGGCATTGTCTTGCGAATCCGGTACTGGCCGCTTGACGTAGAACACGGGGAAATCGAGCGTCACCGGGTCGGCGTTCTGACCGCTGCCGATCGTCACGTCCGTGCCACCGCTGCCGCTGCTGCAGGCGCCGAGCATGGCCATCACCACGGCGCCTGCCATGGCCTTGCCTGCCCCGGCACGCAGGCGGGCAAGGGGCCTTACGCCGACGCGGCCAGCGGCCTGATGCGCGCAACCCACGATTGTTTCGACCTCATGCCCCATGCAGCGTGTTCCCCAAAGTCTTCGGCCTGCGCACCTGTCATGCCGAGGCATGCTTGCCGATGAAGCATATTCCATGATCCGGCAAGCCAGCGACGAGCGCACGAATTTGCCGATTGCTCCTGTTGCGGCACCTCGCAGCGCTCGATTGCGTGACGTCGATCACATTCCTCGCATTGCCTTCGAAGTTGAATGGGATGGCATCGATTGGCCGCACGCCGAGGATGTCGGCTGGCGGCGAGACTACACGCGCGTGGGTTGGGGCCGGTACTGTCTCTTGCAGGCGACGTCTGACGATTGAGACAGATTACTGCTACATCCTGCGAATCGTATAGTCGTTCGCACTGTAGTGGGATGGCGGGCCGGATGCGCGCACGCCGCCGCACAGACGTGACCGATCAAGGGCCGATCAACGGGTCCGCAGGGGATTCCGGCATGGGTAGCATGAACGATATACGGAAGACATCGTGCGCCGGCGCGCGCGCGCGCCTGGCCGATGGCAGCGCGCAGCGGGCGCCGATGAGCGACAAGGCCGCAGCCGCGCACGACCGGCCCGCGTGGCGCGGCAGGACGCGACGCCCCTCCTCGAGGATCGCCATGGTGGTGGTCCTTGCGCTCGCGGCTTTCGCCGCCGGACTGCAGCCAGCGGCCGCCGGGCCGCGCGAGCGCGCGAAACGCATGTACGACCGGCTGACCGGCACCTCGCCCTCTCCCGCCTTGCTCACCGACCTGGCAACCAGGGTGCAGAGCGATCCGGTCGGCGCGGCGCTGTACATCATGGATCCGGGCAGCGAGCGTTCGAAGAACTTCTACAACGTTACCTTGAAGAATTTCGCGACCCCCTGGACGAATCGCGACCAGGCCGTCTTCGCGCCGCTCAACGACTACACCGCGACCGTCATCGGGGTCGTGCGCGACGAGGTGGATTTCCGCAGCATTCTCGTGGACGACATCGTATATGTCGGCAGCGGTGTCTCGCCGGCCTATTCACCGACCAGCAACGCGCATTACGAAGCGCTGGAAAGCGATAACGCGGACCTGCGCCTGGTGCTCACCTCCACGGCCCAGTCTTCGCTCAACGGCTTGCCCTCGAGCGCGACCGCCGGCGTCATTACCTCCCGCGCCGCGGCCCGGGCCTTCTTCATCGACGGTACGAACCGCGCGATGTTTCGCTTTACGTTGCTCAATCATCTGTGCCGGGACCTGGAGCAGGTGCACGATCCTTCGCTGCCGCCGGATCGCATCCGCCAGGACGTAACGCGCAGCCCGGGGGGCGACAGCAGCGTCTTCAACAATAATTGCGTCGGCTGCCATACCGGCATGGACCCGATGACCCAGGCCTTCGCCTACTACACCTTCCAGTACGACGCTGATCCGGAGCAGGGCCGGCTGGTCTACACCGCGGGACAAGTACAACCGAAATACCTGATCAACTCCGACAACTTCAAACCCGGCTTCGTGACGCCGGATGATCGTTGGGACAACTACTGGCGCTTGCCGGGGCGCAATACGTCGCTGGGCTGGGCGGCGGGCCCCGGTCACGGCAATGGAGCGAAGTCGTTGGGTGAGGAGCTGTCCCATAGCGACGCGTTTGCCCAATGCCAGGTAGAGAAGGTATTTCGTACGATCTGCTTTCGTTCCCCGAGCGACGATCAGGATCGTCTTCAGGTCGGCAACAGCACCGCGACCTTCAAAGGCACGGGCAACCTGAAGCACGTCTTTGCCGAGACCGCGGCGTACTGCGCCGGCAATTAAGGAAGCTTCGAGCATGATGCGCATTCCCAAACACCCCACTCGCGGCAGTGTCGCAGGCCTTGCGGTGCTGGCCTTGTTTGGCGTCATCGCATGGGCGGGTGGGGGGGGCGGCGCCTCGACCGAGACCAATCCGGTTACAACCGGACCTGGGGGGGGTCGTGTTTCGGGGGCGCCGTCGCCGGCGCCGGCCGACATCCAGTCCTTCCGGGTCAATTTCTGGGAGAACGTGCGCGGCGGCAATCGTTGCGGCAACTGCCATGGGGCGGGCGGCCAGGCACCGCAGTTTGCGCGCTCCGATGATGTGAACGCGGCCTACCAGCAAGCCGCCGCGACCGTGGATCGCGACTTTCCCGGGCAGTCGCTCATGGTCACCAAGGTTGGTGGCGGCCATAACTGCTGGCTGGCGGACGCCGGTGCCTGTGCCAGCATCCTGGCGCGCTGGATCCAGGACTGGGTGGGCGAGAGCGCGAGCGGTGGACGGCAGATCGAACTGGAGGCGCCGATTGCGCTCGATCCGGGTGCGAGCAAGCGTTTCCCCGCGACGCCGCCGGCGGAGTTCGCAGCGGTGTACGATCTGTTGGACCGGTTCTGTTCCGACTGCCATCAATCCAACGCCGCAACGCCCCAGTCACCTTATTTCGCCGCCGGCGAGCGTCCGTTCAATCCATCGCTGGCAGTGCATGCCGAGGCGTACAACGCCGCGATTCCGAAAATCAATCTCGACCAGCCCGCCGATTCGCGACTGGTGATTCGCCTGGAGCGCGAATCGCACAACTGCTGGAGCGCGGACTGCAAGCAGGATGCGGCAGCCATGCGGGCGGCCATCCAGGCGATGTCGGATGCCATCGATACCACACAGATCGATCCCGGCATGGTTGTCAGCAAGGCCTTGACCTTGCGTGACGGCACCGTCGCCAGCGGCGGCAATCGCTATGAAAACAATCTTATCGCACTGTACGAGTTCAAGAGCGGTGTGGGCGCCACGGCGTACGATACCAGCGGGCAGGACCCGGCCGCCGACCTGACGCTATCGGGCGACGTGTCGTGGGTCGGGGGTTGGGGCATCAACGTGCGTACCGGCAAAGCACAGGCATCGACGACGGCGAGCCGTAAATTTCATCAGCTGATCACCGCCACCGGTGAATACTCGATAGAAGCCTGGGTCACGCCAGGCAACGTGACCCAGGAAGATACGCGGATCGTGAGCTATTCCGGCAGCGCCACCGCCAGGAACTTTACCCTGGGCCAGACTCTCTACAGCTACGATTTCCTCGGGCGCAGTACCGCGACCGACGCCAACGGGCTGCCTCGGCTCTCGACCCCCGATGCCGACCAGCGTCTGCAGGCTTCCCTGCAGCATGTGGTCGTGACGTTCGATCCGGTGAACGGCCGGCGCATCCATGTCAATGGAGAGTTCACGGGCGATCTCGACAGCGCAGGCGGAGGCACCCTCGGGGACTGGGACAACAGTTTCGCGTTCGTGCTCGGCAACGAGGTCAGCAACGATCGCCAGTGGACGGGTGTGATCAGGATGGTGGCGGTTCACAACCGTGCGTTGACCCTGCAGCAGATCCAGCAGAACTTCGAGGCCGGGGTCGGCGAAAAGTTCTTCCTGCTGTTCGGCGTCGAACATCTGGTGAACATGCCGCGCTCGTACATCCTGTTCGAAGTCTCGCAGTACGACAGCTACGGATATTTGTTCAACAATCCGAAATTCATCAGCCTGGATCCGGCGGCGACGCCGGGAAGCATCGTTCTGCGCGGCATGCGCATTGGCGTCAATGGCGTCGAGCCGCACGTCGGACAGGCCTATCGCTTGCTCGATACGGTGATCAGCGATGCCGGTTATTCGGCTGCGGGTGGCCAGGCGCTGTCGAGCATCGGCACCATCATCGCGGTGGAGCGCGGAGCGGATGAGGACGAATTCTTCCTGTGCTTCGATCAGCTCGGCGCCAGTTCCGGCGTTTGCTCGAACTATGCCAGCGTAGGCTCGTCGAGCGTTGCCGATGTGCCGCGTCCGCCAGACATCGGCGTACGCACCTTCGATGGCATCAACGCCACGATGGCGGCGGTGACGGGGGTCGATCCGAACACCGCCGCGGTGAAAGCGGTGTTCTCGAACGTGCGGCAATCGTTGCCGGCCACGCACGGCATCGAGGCGTTCCTTTCATCCCATCAGACCGCCATCGCGCAGCTTGCGATCCAATATTGCGATGCGCTGATCGAGTCGCCTGCTGCGTCCAGCTATTTCCCGGGCCTGGATCTGGGCGGGGCGGCAAGCACGGTCTTTGCCTCGGACGCTGGCAAGGATCTGCTGATCGACCCGCTTATAGAAAGAATGATCGGTACCGGACTTGCCACGCAGCCGCTCGGTACCAGCTTGAAGGGGGGGACGGCGCCGGCCGGCGAGCCGGCGCGCCCGGGCTTGTATGCACTGGTCGGACAGCTTGCCAATTGCGGCGGCAGCTGCTCCGCGGACCGTACCCGGCTGGTGGCCAAGGCCACTTGCGGCGCCGTGCTGGGTAGCGGCGCGGTTCTCATTCGGTAGCGAACCATGAAAGCGTCATGGTTCGCCGGTTGTTCGTCGACGAGGCAGTCATGCTGATTATCAAGTCCCGCAAGAAACGTCGGCTACATGTCGACGAACCGCTCAAGCACGGATCGCACAAGCGTCCCGTATCACGGCGCGACTTCCTGGCCCAGGGATTCTTGAGCGGCGCCGCCACGGTGGTCGCGCCGGGGATGCTGGCGGCGCTGTTGAACCCGCGCTCGGCCCGGGCCCAGGAATCATTCCTGTCGCCCGACATCCGCTACCTGGCCGATTCGCCCGCGATCTGCAACATTCAGCAGGGGGCGGGCAAGATTCCCTTCATCTGCTTCGATCTGGCAGGCGGCGCCAGCATGAGCGGTTCGAATGTGCTGGTCGGGCAGTCGGGAGGCCAGCTCGATTTCCTGTCCACCCAGGGCTACTCGAAGCAGGGGCTGCCTGGCGACATGCTGCCCAACAACGCGACCACGAATTTCATCGATACCCAGCTGGGCCTGGCGTTTCATTCCGATAGCGCTTTCCTGCGCGGCATTCTCGAGAAGACCAGCCCGGCCACGCGCGCGGGCATCAATGGCGCGGTGATCGCGGCACGCTCCGAGAACGACACCGGGAACAATCCCCATAATCCGATGTACGGGATCGCGCGCGCCGGCGCACGCGGCGAGCTGCTGACGCTCATCGGTTCGCAGAACTCCGAATCCGGCGGCAATTCCATGGCGCCGGCGATGCTCATGACGCCCGAGAACCGGCCGACCAAGGTCGACCGGACCGGCGATGCGACGGGGCTGGTGGATACCGGTGCACTCGGCACCCTGTTCACCAAGCCGGACGGATCGCCCGATACGGCCTCGACGGTGGCGGTCATGGAGCAGATGGCGCGCATCACCGAACAGAAGCTGGATGCGGTCGATCCGCTGGTGGCGAGTGGCTCGGAACTGAAGACCCAGGTCAAGTGCGGCTACGTGAAGACCGCCGACACCGTCGACAAGTTCAGTAGTCCGGCCGCCATCAATCCCGCCGCCGATCCGGATATCACCGGCGCCGGCGGCGTGTTCGGGCCGAACTTCGGCAACGACCGGGAATTCGAAAAGACGGCGGCGGTGATGAAGCTGGTAATCGAGGGTTATGCCGGGGCGGGCACGGTCAGCATGGGTGGATTCGACTATCACACCGGCGAGCGCTCGACGGGTGAGCTGCGGGATCTGCGCGCCGGCCGCTGCATGGGGGCCTGCCTGGAATTTGCCGCTCGCCGCGGCAAGCCTCTGATGCTGTATGTCTTCAGCGACGGCTCCTTGTCGTCCAACGGCCGTATCGACGATTCGCAGGACGGCAGGGGCAAGGGCGAATGGACCGGCGACAACCAGCAGGTCGCTGCTTCCTTCTTCCTGGTCTACAACCCGCCGGCGCTGGGAGGCAGGCCTGTGCTGTTGACCAGCGGCTCCGAGGCACGCCATCAGCAGCTCGGCTATTACAGCGCCGGCGGCGACGTCGTGACTTCGAGCAGCCCGGCTGCGAACAATGTGAATCTGCTGGTGCAGACCGTGCTGTTGAACTACATGGCGCTGCATGGGGAGGCGGGCAGCTTCAATGCCCGCTTTGGCAATGCGCTGGGGACCGGCGGCAGCCTGGATGGATTGATCGCATTCAATCCGATTGTTCCCGGATCGCTGTGAGCCGTACCGGGCATGCTGCACGCATCGTGCGGTGCGAGATCGCTTCCCGCGGTGGAGCCCAGGCTCGCAGTGATGCCGCCGGCCGCTATGGCGTGCGATATCCTGCTTCCAGGAACACCGTGCGACCGCGTCCCGGGAAGTAGCGATAGTTGCCGAAGGCGAAGTCGGCACGATCGGCATAGGCGCGGTCGGCCAGGTTATTGAGCCGCAGGTTGATGCCCCAGGACGAACCGACGTTCCAGCCCAGGCGTAGATTGAGCAAGTCGTGTCCGCCGTAATCCCGTGTGTTGGAGGCGTCGACGTAATAGCGGCCGACGGACTGCCATTCTAGTTCGGCATGGACCGTGGGCAGCACGCGCCAATTCAGGCGAGCCGAGTTGATATGCCGTGGTGCGGTATCGATGTCGCGCCCGGCCAGGATCAGCTCGCTGCCCTCCACGATATCGTTCGCGTACTGGTGCCTGGCGTAGGTGCCGGCCAGCGACAATGCCAGGGGGTCAATCGGCGACCAGCTCAATTCGTACTCGATGCCCTCGTGGTCCGTACGGCCGTCGCTGACATTGAATGCGTTCGAATCGCGAAAAATGACGTTGTGCTTGTCCATCGAAAACAGGGCGAGGGCGTAGCGTAGCGAGGAAAAGGCGCCGCGCGCGCCGAGCTCGATACTCTGCAGACGCTCGGGATCCAGCTCGGCGATCGATTGCTGGCGTTGCAGGCGATACAGCTCGCTGGTATCGGGAGCGCGATAGCCGCGTGTATACGCCAGGTACACCGAGTGCTGGTCGCTGATCGAGTAGGCGAGACCCAGTTTGGAAGTGACGTTGGTGAAGTCATCGCTGCGATCCGCCGGACGGTTGAACAGGCAACCCGCCGTGCCGCAGGCAGTCCCATCGTCGCGGGTATTGCCGGCCAGCATGCGGTTGTCGTAGTCGTACTCGACGTACTCGGCGCGGGCGCCGCCGGTGAGCTTCCAGCGTTGCGCGAACGGGTGTTCGAACTGGGCGAACAGTGCGGCCACGGTGCTTTGCACCTGGTAGTCGTAGTGCTTGCCTGCCGGGCGGATGGCGTTCGCCGCCGGCACGCCGTCGGTGGCCGGGCCGGCCTGGGTTTCCTTGAGAAAGCCATTCGCCCGCTCCAGGTCCATGCCGGCCAGGATCCGGGACCGGTCCAGCACGCGGATATCGAGTGCGGTGAGGATCCCGAAGGAATCCTGTCCGTTTTCTTCCAGGGGCTTGCCGATCAGGAAATGCTGCAGGAACTCCATGCGCGAATGGCGCAGATAGGGTCGTACCGACAGCCGCAGTGAATCGTTCAGTGAGCGTTGGTATGCGGCGCTCAAGCGCGCGGCATAGGCGTCCCGGTAGGCTTCCGGGTTGGGATTGGAGTGCGACAGGCGCTGGTTGCGGTAGGCATTTTCGCCTTCGATGAATCCGGCCGTTTCCTGGTTCAGGTTGGTCGCCGCCAACGAGAGTGAAAACGAGCCCTGTGCGAGTTCGTGCTGCAGGCCCAGATTGAGCTTTTGCTCCGTCAGTCCCGATCGCTCGCGCCAGCCGCCGTCATGCGTCGCTACCAGGCTGCCGCCATAGGCCGTGGCGCCGTGCTGGCTCAGCACCAGCTTGCCGCGATAATACTCGTCCGGACCGACCTCCAGCGCCAGGCCCCGTGCCGGAAGCTGGGCCGGCGTCGCCTGGATGACATTGATCGCCCCATGCATCGCGCCGGAGCCGTAGAGGACGCCGGCGGGGCCGCGCAACACTTCGATCGAGCTTGCCTGCTCGGTGTCGATCTCGAACATTTCGTTGACGTTGCAGAACCCGGTGGGGCGAATCGGGATGCTGTTTTCCAGGAACAGGAACACGCCACAGGAACCGGGTCCGGACAGTACCGGCGAGCGGATTGCGGTGAGGCTTTCCTGGCCATTGTTGCGCTGGATCATGGCGCCTGCGACGCGATTGACGATTTCGACGTGATGCGTGGCGCCTACGAGCGCGACCGACTCGTCGCCGATCACGCCAATGCTGCCGGCGAAATCGCGCAGCGGTTCGGCGGTGCGTGTTCCCGTGACGATCACTTCGCCCAGGCGTTCGTTGGCTGGGCGCTCAGCGCTCAGGCGCTCACCGGCCAGGGGTCCATCGGCCAGGGACGCATTGGCCGGGGGTTCGCTAGCCAGGCGCTCATCGGCGCGGACCCCGCTCGACAGCGACAGCGCGCCCAGCGCAGCCAGGCAGGGGAGGAGTGCGCGCCGCGCGAGGCTGGCAGGGTGGGTGCAGTCCAGTGGCGCGATACGGGAGTCGAGAGAGGGAATGGGGCGATAGACGGACGGCGAGTCAAGCGGCATGTCGGATCCGTGATTTCAAGCAAGTGTCGGGCGGTCGCCACCGTCAGGCGGCGTGGCGCCAGGCAGGATACGGCCTTGTACTGTCTCAAGGGTAGCCGTGCAGAGCGTCGGGCTCGTTGCAGCCAGCGCAACAGCAGCCCGTCGCGTCCAGGGCCCGCCAAGCGCTGCGTGCAGGCCATTTTCCGGGATCGAGGCGGCGTCCAGGTCTACATTCAGATCCTGCGCCGCGGGGCGTCACTGAGCCCGGGCCCCGCGGCTGGAGCATTCAAGGCTGCTCCTGCGGCAGCGCGAAGGCGACGACATGGTCTCCCCGCCGCGTCCCCAGGGCATCGTGTCCGCCGGCGGCGATGACGACGAACTGCCGTTGCTTCGCAACATAAGTCATCGCGGTGGCCTGGCCGCCCGCCGGGAGCCGGCCTTGCCAAAGCTCCCGGCCGGTATCGATATCGAAGGCGCGCAAATAGTCGTCGGCCGCCGCGCCGATGAACACGACGCCGCTCGCGGTCGCGATCGGGCCTCCCATGTTCGGCATGCCGATGGTGTGCGATGGCAGGAACCAGGGTGTCCGCTCGCGTGTCGAGCCGAGCATGACCTGCCAGCGGATCGTATTGCGGCGCAAGTCCACCGCTGCCAGCGTGCCCCAGGGGGGCGCCGTGCAGGGTAGTCCGAACGGGGAGTTGAGCGGCTCGCGCCGCAGGCCATGGGCGCCACCCTCGCGCGGCACCAAGGTGGCGACCATGGGCACGTGGTTCACGGCGGCCACGACCAGTTGCCGTTGTGCATCGTATGCCAGGCTGCCCCAGTTCACGCCGCCCGCGTAGCCGGGGGAGATAATGGTTCCGCGCAGGCTCGGCGGCGTGAAGATCCCTGCGGAACGGTATCCTTCGATCAAGCTGCGGCAGCGGCTGCGATCGTAGAACGTGATCCCCCAGGCATCCTCGGGCATCACCGCGGCGTGTGACACCAGGGACGGCGTGGCCGGGAATGACTGCGTGGGTGCCGCCGGTGTCCCTGGCACGTCGGACCGCGGGACGGGACGCTGCGTCACCTCGAACACGGGCTCGCCGGTTTCGCGATCGAACACGAACAACATCCCGGTGTTGGTGGCCTGCATGACCGCGGGGATCGATTTGCCCTCGCGTTCGATATCGATCAGCAGCGGCTGCGCCGCGAGATCGTAGTGCCACAGATCGTGATGCACCAGTTGCTGATGCCAGACCAATTCCCCGCTATCGGCACGCAGGGCCACCAGTGAATTGGCGTAACGGTCGCGCGTGGAGCGCCCGCCGCCGAGGATATCGGGGCTGGCCGAGCCCGTGGGCACGAATAGCAGCCCTCGGCCTGGATCCAGCGACATCAGGGTCCAGGCCTGCGCGACATCTGCGCCGACGGTTGCCGTCGCCCGCCCGCGCCCGCCCGTCTCCTGGTCCGCGGCCGGCTGCGGATCCCAGGACCACAGCAAGGAACCGCTGCGAACGTCGAACGCCCTGACGATGCCGCGTTCCTTCTGTGCGCCGCGCGGGTCGCCGATGGCCGAGCCCACGATAGCGATGTCACGGTAGATCACCGGTAACGATGTGACCAGCTCCCGCCCGCGCTGCTGCGGGGGCAGGTCGGGCGCCAGCTGGATACTGCCGCCGCTGCCGAAGTCGGCGCAGGCCCTCCCGGTACGGCCGTCGAGTGCAATCAGTCGCCCGTCCAGGGTTCCCATCAGGATGCGATGCGAGCAGGGACTGGCGGCCGCTGCGCGCCGATCCACCCAGGACGCCACGCCACGCGAGGCGACCCGGGAGTAATGTACGTCGCGCGCAATCCTTGGATCGAAGCGCCAGCGTTGCTGCCCGGTAGCCGGATCCAGCGCAATGACGATATTCGTCGGCGTGCTCAGGTACAGCGTATCGCGCACCAGGATCGGCGTGCTTTCGAAGGCAAGCTTGCCGGCGCTGGCGAAGTCGGCGCCGAGCTCGCCGGTGCGGTAGGTCCAGGCGATCTGCAACTGTCCTACGTTGTCGCGCGTGATCTGGGTCAGCGGCGAGCTGCGCGTGCCGGCCGCATCCGCGCCATACCAGCCCCACTGCCATTCCTCCACTGCGAGGCTGCGTTCGTCGGGCCGGGCATTCCCTTGGCGGCCGGGCGGCGCCGCATGCAGCAGCGACGCCCACGTACAAGCGAGCATGCCGATGGCCATGACCGTGCGCCACATGACGAGCATGCGCGGCTGAGCCGCCGCCGTTTCGCGAGTCAACATCGTTCAGTCCGACGGCTCAGGCGGTCTGCCGCAGGACGGGTGGACGACGCGGGCTGTCATGCGGACGCCGCTCGGCGTGCAGCCGCGCCGAGCGGGCAGGGCGGTTCATTCATTGCGTGATGGGTTCTTGGAACGTCAAGGGCACTGAGGAATCCTGCCGGTTGGGCAAGGTCCCGTTGCTCGAGCCGGGTGCGCCACGAGAATCGGAGCCAGCCGCCAAGTGATAGCGTAACATTTCGAAAATGACTGGATCGCAAGCATCATTTGCCGGGCTTCTGCTGGTTTTCCTCTGCTTCGCGGGCGCCTCGAGCGTAGCCGCAGCGGACGTGTCGCCAGAGTCGGCGCGCACGCCGGCAGGCGCGCCGATCGAGCCGGCTCGGCCGCGAGTGGGGCTGGTGCTCAGTGGCGGCGGCGCGCGCGGAGCGGCGCATGTCGGGGTACTCAAAGTACTGGATGAGATGCGCGTGCCGATCGATGCCATCGCAGGAACGAGCATGGGAGCGGTGGTCGGCGGTCTGTACGCGTCGGGGATGACAGGCACGCAGATCGAGAGTCTGATTCGCTCGCTCAATTGGCAGGAGTCCTTCAAGGATCGGCCGCCGCGTGAGGAACTGGGATTCCGCCGCAAGCAGGACGATCGTAATTTCCTGGTCCGCTACGCCCTGGGTGTGACGGATCAGGGCTTCGTGATGCCGCGTGGACTGGTGCAGGGCCAGAAGCTGGAGCAAGTGCTGCGTGATGCGACGCTGCCGGTCGCCGAGATCCAGCGCTTCGATCGCCTGCCGATCCCGTTTCGAGCCATTGCGACCGATCTGGAGAGCGGCCGGGAAGTCATCATGGACTCCGGCGATCTGGTCTCGGCAATGCGCGCCAGCATGTCCGCGCCCGGGGTGTTCGTTCCGGCGCAAAGAGACGGACAGCTGCTGGTGGACGGCGGCCTGGTCGATAACCTTCCGGTCGAGGCGGCGCGCGCGATGGGCGTGGATGTGCTGATCGCGGTCGACGTGAGCTTTCCCTTGTACGCGCGCGAACAGCTGAGTTCGCCGCTGGAAGTGACGAACCAGGCGTTTGCGATTTTGATTCGCGCTCGCACCCAGGAGCAGCGCCAGAAGCTCACTGCTTCGGATGTTCTCATCGATCCGCCGCTGGGGCGCTTCCCCTCCACCGATTTCAGCCGTGTACCGCAGGCGCTGCGCGCCGGGGAGCGCGGGGCGCAGGACGCGCACGAGGCCTTGGCGCGATTGTCGCTGGACGAGCAGCGCTACCGGGAGTATCTGGCGCAGCGTAATCCCCGCGCCACTCAATCGCCGGTGGTGCAGTTCGTGCGTGCCGACCCGGGTTCCTCCGACTACGCAGCACTCATCCAGGCGACGATGGCCGATCTGGTCGGACATCCGCTCGACAAGTCGCAGTTGCGCACGAGATTGTCGTCCTTGTATGCGTTGGATCGTTTCGAGACGATCGACTATGCCTTGGTGGAGGAGGGTGGGCGCACCGGCCTGCAAGTGGATCTGCGCCGCAAGAGCTGGGGTCCCAACTATGTACGCGTCGGGCTGAACCTGGAAGACGATTTCGAAGGCAACAGCCGCTATAACGCGGCGCTGCGGTTCATTGCGACGGAGCTGAACGGATTGGGCGCGGAATGGCTGACCGATTTGCAGATCGGCGAGCACCCGCGATTTTTCACGGAGTTCTACCAGCCGCTGTCGCTTGCCAGTCGCTACTTCATCGCGCCGCAACTCGATTTCCAGGAGCGCAGCGTTTTCGACCGCGATCGCCTGGCGGAGTATCGCGTGCGCAACTTGCAAGGTGGCGTGGACGTTGGCCGCGAGCTGTCCAATTGGGGTGAAATCCGTTTCGGCGTGCGGCGCGGCACCGGGCGCTCGCGCGTTTTGATCGGCGATCCGTCGCTGCTGGCGCCCGAGCGGGACAATGCGCTGGTGACGCGACGCTATGACAGTGGCGGTTTCTTTGGACGGTTTTCCTACGACAAGCTGGACAGCATTTTTTTCCCGCGCCATGGCCAGCAGTTCGAGTTGGAGTGGCGCGGCGAGCGCCAAAGCGTCGGTGCGATCAGGGATTTCGATACCTTCTCGAGTACCTGGCTGGTGGCGCGCTCATTCGATCGGCATACATTGATTTTCTGGGCCGATGCCGGCACGACGATCGGCGATACGCCCACCGCGCAGAATCTCTTCACGTTGGGTGGATTCCAGAATCTGTCCGGCTTGTCTCCCGGGTATCTGTCCGGGGCACACTACGGTATCGGACGGTTGATGTATTACCGCCGAATCGGCCGTGGCGGCGAGGGGGTCCTCGACTTGCCGGCGTATGCCGGGGTGTCGTTCGAGGCCGGCAACGCCTGGATGGATCGCAAGGACATGAGCTTCGGCGATCTGCGCAAGAATGCAAGCCTGTTTTTCGGCGTCGATACGCCGCTGGGCCCGGTCTATCTGGCCACCGGCTATGATGAGGGCGGCGACAGTGCGTTCTATTTGTTCCTGGGCCGAACCTTCTGAAGCTGCACCTGCCGCCGGCCCCGCGCGGGCGTCCGCGCAAACGATCCCACACCGCCCTCGCATTCACGACCGCATCGCAAATCGTGCCGCAAGTCGCGCCACGGATCATGAACATCCCGCCATTGCCACCGGCAACCATCGACGGCGGCCGCCGATCCTGCTATCGATCTATTTTTTCGAATTGCAGCGAGGGTTGATCGCCGGGACGGAAATACACATATCTGCCGCTCATTTCCTTCAAGGCGCGGTCGCGCTCGTCGCGCGTGGCAAACCAGTGTTCCTTGTTCCAGTCGCCGCCGACCAGGTTCTTGAACGGATCGGTAGTACGCAGCTTGATACGTATTCCGAAGCGGCATTGGGTGGGCAGCGGGCGGGCGAGATTGTGTTCGTGGCAGATAGGCATGAGCGAAATTGAGGACCTGGGCTGTAGAGGTGATGTCGAATACAACGTTGAGCGGATTGAATACATTCGTCTGGGATGGCAAGTCGTTGTGGCTGCAGCCACAGCGCAATGCCTAGATTACCTAGGATGTAAGCAGGGAGCTACTGCACTGTCTCATGCATTGCGTAAATGTGTGACCGGGCGGGCGAAGGGCGTCGAACTGTTGCACCCTTGCCGGTCATAGGGAAAGCGAATGCTCGACATCCTCAGGCAGGGCAGGCATTCGCTCGCGATGCGAGCGCGATGCATGAAGACGTGTTGCAGGATGTCTCGAACTGGCAGGGATCGATGCTTTGGCGACCAGAGTGAAGCCGGCGCGCGCTGGCGTAATCACAGAACCAGAGGGAGGAAAGTACGGATGATCATCCGTCGGAGCCAGGAAATCATCGCCAGCAATCTGGCTGGAGAGGTGGCGCGGCTGCCCGATACGGGCAATGCGATTTTGAGTTTGCGGACGCAAGTTGCCGACTACGTACTTGATCCAGAACGTCTGACCCTGTTGTGCGCCTGGGACGGCCGGCAGGAAGTAGGGCTGGATGGCCGTCGCCTCTGCATCGATGACGACACCTGGCTGGCGCTTGGCGCAGGGCCGGCGCACGTGCGTATTCGCAGCGCGCAGGAAGTTCGAGCCCTGACGCTCATGTTTCGTCGCGGCATGCCTCAGGAAGTGCTGGGTACGCTGATCACCGCCGACGACCGGTTGCTGGAGCATGGCGAAGTGTCCGGAACGCGAGGCATGCCGTTCCTGCCGCACCTGCGCGCTCACGACCGCAGTGTGACGCCGGTGCTGCTGTTCATTCGCCGACATTGCGACCGGGGGTTGGACGATCCGCTCTGGTACGAAGAGCAGTTTGGATTCCTTCTCGAAAGGATGTTGATGCATCATCGGTGCGTGGTCGCGCGCGCGTGCAGCGTGCCGGCGCGCAGAGCATCGACGCGGCGCGAGATTCTGCGCCGTGTTTCGCTTTCCACCGATTTCATCCATTCCTGCTACGACAAGCCGTTGATGCTGGGCGACATGGCGCGGGCGGCATTCTTGTCGCGACATCATTTCCTGCGGCTGTTCAAGCGCATCAATGACGTGACGCCGCACGAGTACCTGCAGCGCAAACGCACCAGTGTCGCGGCGCGCTTGCTGCGCAGCAGCGAGTTGGCCGTCGAGGAGATCGTGAAGCAGGTCGGCTTCGATTCACGCTCTACGTTGTTTCGTGCCCTGCGGCGCTTCCACGGCCTTACTCCCAGGGAGTGCCGGCGGGCGACCCATGCGCTGCCGTTCATGGATCTGGGGACGGTTGGACCTCGCGCCTAGCCGGCAGACTGCTCATCCACCCCTTAATGTCTTTGTGCCGACCTATGTGCAGGTTTCCAGCCCGCCCACGGTCTCTGCCGGCCTTGGATCCGACTCACGGCCGGCAGAGACCGTGGGTGGGCTGGATGCAACGGATGCCGGTACGAGACCGCCCGCCGTGATGCCGAAGAGTCGGGTGCGGCGGCAAAGGCCGCGGGCGGCTGGATGCAGCGAATAGCGATACGAGCCGAGAGGCGTGCCTTACTGCGGCGGCTCCTGGCCAGGATGCGGATCTTCCATCGGGTAGGTGGTCAAGGGTCCACTCTCCGTGCCCTGCGGCGCCGAGCCATGATCCATGACGCCCGGCTGAGCCGCGGCGGCGGGTGGACTGCCGGCCGCTACCGGCTGCCCCCCGGCTGAGTGCTCGATGGCGGCGATGAATGTCTGCGCCGGGGCGGGGGCCGCCGGTGCGTCGGCGCGAATGATGTCGCTCGCAAGCACGCCGCGGCGAGCGTAGAAATCCTGGTTCGAGCGATTATCGATCGTCAGTGCCGAGCCATCGAGCGCCACGCCGGCGAACAGGCCGCTGGCGCGCGAATAGGAATAGACCTGGGCCGTGAGACCGATGTCGGTGGCAGCCGAGCTTTGGCGGCCAACCGGGCCGGCGGCGACCGAGGCATCGGCGCCCAGGGTAATCTTGCCGCCGACGATTCCCTCGATGCTCTGGCGAGAGGTAAATACCAGCACGATGTCGGTCGATTGCACGCCGACCTGGAAGCCGAAGCTCCCGCCCGTCAGGTTCACGAACACCGGGTTGCTCCAGGTACCGTTGTCCTGGCGGATGACCAGTACGCCCTTGCCGCGCCGCGCGCCGATCCCCAAGCCGACCTTGATGACATCGGGTACGACGGCGACCGCATGCGCCCGCTCCAGCAGCCATGCTGGAACATTCTGCTCGGGCATCTGCATCAGCTCGGTCAGTACCTGGGTGGCCGTCAACAGGCGTGCATCCTGTCGTTCGCCAGCGACAGCGACCGTGCCCAGGGCACTGGAAAGAAAGATCGCCAGACATGCGGAAAAAATTCGCGCTCGCATCGTTGCTTCGACTCCTGTGACATTCCCGCCATGAGACTGTAACAGAAGCGAATCGTTCGAGTGGTTCCAGATGATCTGGCGCCGCGACGCCCGGCGTCAGTTCTGGGCGGTGGCGGGGGGCAGCGGACCGGCAATGTCGCGACTGGTGGCCAGTATCAGTTCCTGCAGCCGCTCGCGCTGGCCGCGATCGGTATAGAAGCGCGTCACCCGCTCGCGTGCCGTGGCACGCGCTTCGCGATCCGCGCTGTCATCGGTCGCCAGCACGCGATAGCTGTCGGTGAGATAGCGCTCCGCGTCGGCGGTGCGGCCCTCCCGATACAGGGTCTCGCCCAGCCCGTTCGCCGAGCGTGCCGAGCGCCATTCCGGGGCTCCGGTGCGCTTCCAGCGATTCATCGCCGCGGTGAACATCGCTTCCGCATCGGGCAGGCGATTGGTTGCGAGCAGAACCTCGCCCAGCAGATGTTCCGTCGAGGCGACGTACTGGTGATCCGGCGGCAGCAGCTTCGAGAACGTTTCGAGTGCCGCCCGCAGTAGCATGTCGGCTTCTTCGAAGGCGCCGCGCTGGGTCAATATCGCGGCCAGCGCCGAGCGATAATAAGCGGTTTCCGTGTGTTCCTGGCCGGTCGCGACGATGCTCGATTCCAGCGCCTGGCGCGCATAGCGCTCCGCTTCCTCGGGGTGTCCCTGGGCGCGGCGGATGCGGGACAAGGAGTCGCGTACGTCCGCCACTTGGCGACTATTTTCGCCGAACAGCGCAATTTGATCGTTCAGGGACTGCAGGAACAGGGGCGCGGCATCGTTGATGCGGCCCTGCAGATACAGCACTTCGCCGACACGCGCCTTGGCCAGCACCCGGTCCGGATGCATGGGCGCCACGGTCGATTCGAAGATCGCAACCGCGTCTTGAGCGGCCCTTTCGGCGGCTTGCAGGTCGTCGCTCCATTGGTAGACCCGCGACAGTTCCAGCAGCACGACGGCGACTTCCTTGTCGCGCGGGCCAAGTACTTCTCGATTCAGGAACAGGCTTTCCTCGAAATACTGGCGCGCCGCCGGCAGGTTGCTGGCATCCAGCTCGAGCCGGCCCCGATTGACCAGCAGCTTGGCGTAGCTGGCCGAACGCTCCAGTCCTTCGCTGCGCGCCCGCTGAATGGCATCGCGCAGCGTCTTGTCCGAGCCTTCCACATCCCCGACCTGGCGCAGCGCCACGGCAAGCTCAGCCATCGCGGTAATGATGGCCGCGCTATCGTTGTCGGTCATCTGTTTGCGGATATGCACCGCATCTTCCAGATAGCTGACCGCCTTGTCGGTATCGCCTCGCCGGCGATACGCGCGACCGATCGATTCGAGCAGCCGTGCGCGTACTTCCGGATGCTGGCTCAAGTCCTCTCGAACCTGCTGCCCCGAGCGCTCGAGCAGTTCACGTGCGGTAATTTCACGCCCTTCGTGGGAGAAGGGATCGGCGGCGGAGAAAACGGTCAGCATGAAGTCCGAAACTTTTTCGGCGCGTTCGTTCTCCTGTTCGGCACGGTCGCGCTCCGCCGCCACGCGCTGGGTCTGGATCGACATCGCGATGGCAAAGGCAATGATCAGCGCCACGAAGGTTGCGCTGGCCGCTACGCCGTAGGTATGGCGGCGAATGAAGCGCTGGGAGTAATACACCCAGTTGCCTTGCCGGGCCGACACCGGCTCGCGGGACAGGTAGCGGCGGATGTCCGAGGATAACTGCTCGACCGAGTTGTAGCGGTGCTGCGGCTCCTTGCGCAGCGCGCGCATGATGATGGAGTCGATGTCGCCCTGTAATCGTCGCTGCAGCCTGTCCGGTGTCGTGCTGCGGGCCTGGGCGATGGCCGATATGTCCGATACTTCGGTCTGTTCCTGGGCTGTCCCGCTTTCCAGCGCGCGCTTGACCATGGAACTCGGCCGCAGCGGATCGCTGACGCAGATCGATCGCTCGAGTTCGAGTTGGCTGGCCGATGCCGGGACCATGTAGGGACGCATGCCCGTCAGCAGTTCGTACAAGACTACGCCCAGCGCATAGACATCGCTGGCCGTCGTCACGGTGCGGCCGAGAATCTGTTCCGGGCTGGCGTACTCGGGCGTCAGCAGTCTGTCGTTCATGCGTGTGAGGGCGAGGACCGCCGCCGCATCGCCTGCGTCCAGAAGCTTGGCGATGCCGAAATCGAGCAGCTTCGGTACACCTTCGGAGGTGACCAGTATGTTTGCCGGCTTCAGGTCGCGATGCACGATCAAGTTTTGGTGCGCGTACTGCACGGCGTTGCAGATTTCCAGAAACAGTTGCAAGCGCGCTTGCAAGTCGAGCTGCCGGGTGTCGCAGTAGTGATCGACCGGCTCGCCGTGGACATACTCCATGACCAGGTATGGCTGGCCCTCTTCCGTCTCGCCGGCGTCCAGCAGCCGGGAAATGTTGGTGTGGTTGAGGCTGGCCAGGATCTGGCGTTCGGCGCGAAAGCGCATGCCCAGATCGCCGTGCAGGGTAGCGCTGTCGACGATCTTGACCGCGACTTGCGCCGAATACTGGCGATCGGCGCGTTCGCCGAGATAGACCGTGCCGGTGCCGCCATGCCCCAGGACGGCAGCCAGTTTGTAGTTGCCGAGGACGCGCCCGATCAGCGCCTGGCGCCGATCCCGCGTCGTGGCATCCAGTGCGGCACCGAGCGCATTGGTGAGCGGCCCGGTCAGCTCGCCGGTATCGCATTCCAGTAGTTCGAGCAGTTCTTGATGCAGTTCGACGTCGGCGCCGGTTTCCCGGGCGATGAACGCGCTGCGTTCCGCCTGCGGCAATTCGACGGCCTGGGCGAACAGCTCCTGCAGGCGCTCCCAGCGTTCGTCGGCGATCTTCCCTGTCTGGCCGGAGTTCATGGGATCTCGGATTCGGTCTCGATTTCTTCGGATTCCTGGGGGCCGCGGCGAAGCGGGCGTATCTGTCGCAACATCCATGCCTTGGCCAGGCGGATTTCGCGATCGACGGTCGCTTCGGAGACCTTGAAGGTTTCCGACAGTTCCTGATAGGTGAGACCGCCGAAATAATGCAACTCGACCATTTGCGCCAAGCGCGAGTCCTTGTCGGCGAGCCGCAGTAGTGCTTCGTCGATCTCCAGGACATCGATATCGCCGGTAGTGGACGGGCCGAAGTCGAGTCCCAATTCATCCAGCGAACTTGTTGCTGATCCGCCACGTTTGTCGCGAAAGCGCATCTTGGCATGATCCACCAGGATGCGGCGCATCTGGCGTGCGGCAACGGCGAAGAAGTGCGCACGATCCTGCCACGGAATATCCATGTCCACGAGCTTGACGAACGCCTCGTGAACGACGGCAGTGGCTTGCAGAGTGTGCCCGGGTCGCTCCCGTCGCATATAGCGGCGAGCTCGGTTGCGCAGCTCTTCGTATATAAGCGGCGTCAGTCGTTCCAGGGCCCGGCTGTCCCCGGCCTGCCAGGCGGACAGCAGTCTGGTGACGGCCTGGCGCTCTGGCGGTGCAATGGCCGCTGCAATCGTATTGCTCAGTGCATGATCTCCCGGCTTGTTTTTGTTGATCAGTTAACTGCCCGGCCGTAACTATCGGACCTTAATGACTATTCTGTCATCGGTGACATCGAATATCGCCGGATACCTGCCCGAATCCTCCTACGGCTGTCCCTGAATCTACCAAACCTTCACGGCTAAGGCTTCCCCTTCCGGGCTGCTACGCGATCTGCTGATTTTGCTCACATTTCCGTATTGTCCATCAAGCATGTGACGGAAATCACATTCTGGCGTCGCTTACCCCAATGAACCGATCGTTTGTCGAGCGCTTTTACCATTTTTTCCCTGGAGTAATGTTGTCATGCGTAACGTTTTTGCTGCTTCCTTGGCCGTTGCTGGTGTCATGTTCGCAGGCCAGGCTCTGGCGGACGGTAACAGCGGTGGCAAGCGCCCTTTGCTTCAATTGGCCGAGGTCAGCGCCGAAACCATGCCAATCTTGATGCAGCTGGTCGACGGCAACAGCGGTGGCAAGCG